>JBMOLK010000270.1:0-44292 GCA_049325575.1 Bacillota bacterium
GATTCTTCATCCCCTCTATAACTATGGCTTCGCCAGCTTTCAGGCCATTTACCATAATTTCACTTCCTTTTGCGTCAATAATTTCTACTTTCCTTTTTTCAACTGTATCACCATTGACAACAAAAACAAAATCTTCTCCTCTAGTTAAAATAGAAGAAATAGGAATCCATGTTTCAACTCTATTATCTAAAATAAACTTTACATTTGCAATTGACCCTATTGAATACTCACTTCCCGTAAGTGTTATCTCTGCTGTATATGTTCTTGAAAGCTCATCAGGAATATCATCAATCTGGGAAACTACACCTTCTTTTTGCATATTATCAAAGCTCACTTGTGCCTTCATCCCAATCTTTAGCCTATGTTTATCTTTTAATGAAACACCCGTTCTAACAACTTGGTTATTATTTCTTACAACTACAACAGGATAACCAGCAGAACAAAACTCACTTTCTTTTAGTAATATTTCGGCAACAAAGCCATCAATATCCGACTTAATTACAGCAGCATCTACCATGCTTTGCTTTTGCTGATAATCCACTTTTGCCTGTTCAAGTTTATAAAGCAGGGTCTTCTTATCCTCATCGGAAGCTCCTTTTTTTAGCTTCTTAAGTACTTCTTTTGCCTGATCTAGTTCCAGCTTTCGAATATTCATTTCAAGCTGTACTTTATTCAAATCATTTTCAGTTATTCCTGCGTTATCAAATAAGACTTTAGCCTTATCATAATTGCTTTTAGCAAAATCAAATGCTTCCTGTGCTTTTTTTACATTAATTTGTGCATTATTAATATCTTCCGGTTCTGCTCCATTCAAAACCTTATTATACTGTTCCTGTGCAGATTCCATTTGAGCTTTAGATGCTTTTAAAGCAAACTCCAAATCTGTCGTATCCAGATATGCTAAAACTTCTCCTTTTTGAACTTTTTGTCCTTTTTTAACTGGTATACTCTTTATCTTCCCAGGTGACTTAAATGATAGTTTTCTCACTTCCTCTGAAAACACAATACCAGTATACTCCAAAAAGACAGGGTTTTGTTTTTCTACTACGGTAATTGTTTTAACTGGTTTTACACTTTCAATCGTATCTACCTCTTTTGCCTTATTATTGCAAGCAGATAATACAGTTGCAAATAATATTATACCTAGTACTGCAAGTATGCTTTTTTTCACTGTTCTCCCTCCAAATAAATATATTTTGATTTGCTATATAAATAGCAAACTCATACAAGTTAAAAAATATTGACTAGATAAAACCTACTTCCCTGCAATATTCTACCATTCTTTCCAAATGCATCTTATCGACTTCGCTCCACTTAAACCCTATTCTGTCTAGAATGATTTTACTTTTATCACAAATCAAGTGAAAGTTCGTATCGTTCAAATCACCCATTATATACCCATGTACAAGAACATTTAGGACATACTCTTTTAACTCTGGATGTTCATAATTTTCATATGCAAAGTTGAAAAATTCTTCAACAGTAGTTATCTGTAACTGGCTATAACCCACCATCCCTAAAAGCTTACCAAGGTCAATACTACTGATGCGATTGTAATTATATAAATGGTAAGTTTCGTTTAATAAATTACTTCTATTGAACAAAAGGATGACTGCCTTACTTACATAATCAACAAAGGAAAAATCCAATACCTTTTTATCTACACCAGGAATCATGTTAAGTTTTATAAATGACTTAAGAAGAGTGTAAAATGCATTGTCATTTATATTCTCTTGAAATTTCTGCGTAGTCGTGTTATATACCAGGTTGCCTACCCTGTAAATATTAGAGTTCAAACCCTTCCCCCTGGCTTGTACCAACAGTTTTTCTCCTTCGAGTTTACTCTTCGTATATACGTTTTCATCAATCTGTCCAACATCATGGTCATATTCTGTAAAAAGAAGGTCATACTTGCCTTCAACCTTTCCATGGCCTACAAGTGGTGTAGATATATGATGCAAATCTTTTCTTTCACCTTGAAGTGCAAACTCTATAAGCCTTTCAATACCTTTAACATTGACCTCGTGAAATTCCTCATACTTTCCATAATGCCTTACATTGGCTGCCGAGTTAATAATGCAGTCTATGTTTGCCACCAGGTATTCATAAGTCTCCTTCGTAAGTCCCATTAAATCTTTACCTATATCGCTATTATAGATAAATACTCGAGCCTTATATTGCTCATATGATATATCATTGAAATAAAACTCTAATTTCTGTTTTAATCTAAATTCTGCATCATTTTGGGTTGCTCCCCTGACAAGTAAGTGTATGTTACTTTCAGTATTATGTAAGAGTTCAAACAATAAATGTGCACCTAAGTATCCAGTAGAACCTGTTAACAGTATATTTTTGTAATCCCTAACTTCTGCCAGGTCAACATCCTTATACTTTTCATTCATCTGATTGTATAACTTGGTCTTAGACTGTATTTCTTCATCGTCAGAATAATTGTTTCCTTGTGATGTCTTAGTTAGAGCCGCCATTTTATCCAGATTAAGTCTTAATTGATTATCCTTAAACGGTATGTTCTTTGCCAAGGCAGCAATAGTATCATACTTGAATATATCATTCAAATGTGCATCAAAATCCAGTGCCATCCTGGATACTATTTGTATTCCATCCATTGATGTTCCACCAAGATCTGTAAATTTATCGTTAATGCTTACCTTATCTATTCCAAGGACTTCTTTCCATATTTGAGCTATCTTTATTTCTGCTTCAGTTGTTGGCTCAACATACTCTGTTTTTGCAGCATCTCTATTTATAATTTCCTTCTTGGGTAAATCTATCAAAACATTGCCGTTATGATATTTTAGAGGCAATAAGTATTTCTTGTGCAGCAGGTTCTCCTCATTTGCTACACCAACATCCCATGTCTTGGCGTCTACCTGTGAAATATCCTGATCTGCTGGTTTTATATTTGATGCCACAAAGTCCACGGCTTTAATATCATTATTATAGGAAGTTTTATCCTCTTTCTTAAATTTACAATTATAATAGCATTCGATTACATCAATGCGCTCAGGAAGGGTTCCAATTGGCAAACTAAATAAAATATATTCACTTGTTTCTCCCAACCTTTTCCATCCACTCCTTTCAATGAAGCTGATAAACGGTTGATTCTTAGATGTTGGATAGAACTTTGCTTCGATAGAATCTATACCACTTTCCATGCAGTGTTTACGCAGCCCTGCCAATATGGCATCCTCAACACATCTCCCAAGTACCCTGCAGCTTAGTAAGAAGGTATCAATAAATAATTTTTTCCCCTCTTCTTTTGCTATAACTAATCCAACAAGTCCATAGTCTCCAAAACGGTCAGACACATCTATTGCCCATAATCTTACGTTATCCATATGCATTAAGCTTTCGATATCCTCTTCAGTCCTACGAATAGTACTCATATTAAACTGGTTTGTTCTATGAGTTAATTGGGCTACTCTCGGTATCTGTGAATTTTCAACCTCACTCATACTCATCTTTAATTCCAGACCTTTCAGGAAACCATTAAGAGTGAGGGTATCTTTTTGAAACTCCTGTCTTCTTTTCTCTGAGGCATACATACTTGTCCGTTTCGTATCCTCATCAGTAACAATAAATCTGTCAAAAGCCCATACATGCTTCAAATAAGCTGGTATCTGCATGAAGTCATCAGGTAGATGCAAAGATAATACTTTAGGGCAATTTGTCATAACCTCAGAGCATTCTGCAAAGTTATCATCAATAAAAATAAAGCTGTCTTCTCCCAAATTCAATTCATATGCCATTTCTTTGATATTCTGCGATTTTGCATTCCAGTTAATTTTCCAATTCACAAAATGTTCTTTTTTAAGCAGCATATCAGGATTATTTTCAAAAACCTCCCATACATCTTCTTCATTGTTCTTACTGCATAAAGTCAACAACATGCCCTCATTGTATTTATTGACCATAAACCTTTGTAATTCCTTATAAGGTTCTGCTACCTTTACTCCTAAAGCTCCATCCTCTCCGCAAATACCTTTCCATAAAGTATTATCACAATCAAGTACAATAACTTTAAAATCCTGTCTTCTCCAAGAATGTATTTTTCGTATTACCATCATACCCATTGCAGCATAGAATTCATCAGTAAACGGTATATGCCCTTCAGAGTCTTTTATTTGGTCAAAAACTTGTCTTATGTTGTACAAATTACTTATCCCTGTAAAGTCAATTGTATAAACGTTCTCCATTCCACCAAGTAGTTTTGCCCATGAAGTGTTTAAAGCTTCAATATATTCTTTTACCCTACTACTTAACGATAAATGCGTTGAAACCGGGAAAATTCCAATGAAATATGGTATATTCTTTTGTTTTTGCGCTAATATAGCAGTAAGCTCATCAAAGTTTCTTTGTAGTTTTTCACATTTTGCTTCATCATCATCTGATTTGCTATCGCGTATCCAATCTTCAAACCTCACAAGCAGCAAATTTACTCCTTTATTCGTGGAAATCAAACTTGATGGCTCCAGCAATTCCATAAATATCTGATTGTACGAAGTAAACTGTATATCAATATCAGTATCAAACTGATTTCCCCACCACTTGATATGATCATGTATAGGCTCTGAAGTAAAAGTAGCACTTATAACCAGACTAAGATTATCTTGTTTTACAGAATTATATGAATTCTTCATTGCTTTTTCTTCTATTTGATTTTTCTCTTCCTCTGTAAACAACTTTATTTCATTTATCTTCTTCAAAGGATTATTGATAAGGTCCTCCAAAAGAATATTAAAGTGCTTAATAAAGGTGGTAATTGTATCTTCCTTAAATAGGCTTGTATTATATTCCATTAAGCAGAGCAATTCCCCTGATAATTCACTAAATATATCTAATTTAATGTCCAGCTTAGCTGTGTTTGTTGTTAAAGCATATGTAGACAGCATTAATCCAGAACTCGAAAAACTAATATTTGGATCATACTCATTATGATAAATAAGTGTTGTATCGAAAATCGGATTTTTAGACTTTTCTGTTTTAATATTGCATGCTTCTATCATACTTGTATAAGGATAATCTTGATTTTCATATGCTCCAATTAAAACCTCATTATAAGAACGAACCAAATCTGTTATTGTAAACTCAGGGTTAATTTTGTTTCTTATAGGTAAAAGATTAAGAAATGCTCCTACAATGTTTTGTAATTGATAGTGATTTCTTCCTGATACTGCAGTACCTACTATAACATCCTCCTGTCTGCTGTATTTGCTAAGCAGTAGGCTGTATGCAGCAAAAAGCACTGTATTTAATGTTATACCTGACCTTTTTGCAAGATCCGCTAGTTTTTCTGCAATATCATTTTTGATCTTGAACTGTATAGTCTTTCCATCATAACTTCGACTATCCGGTCTTTTATAATCTAAAGGCAGAAATAATTCTGGAATCTTATCCCTTAAGACCTCTTGCCAATATTCCTTCTGCTTTTCTATTTTGTGAGACCTTAAATACTCATCTTGCCAAATAACAAAGTCCTTGTATTGGATAGTTAGCTCGGGCAAACTCTTGCTTTCGTAAATTTGTACAAATTCTTTTATTAGTATATCCAAAGAAGCACCGTCTGATATTATGTGATGCATATCCATTAAAAGGATATGCTTTCTTTCGGATGTATTCACCAAAAGAATTCTAAATAAAGGAGCCTTACTTAAATCAAACGGTTTGATAAACGCCTTGGCTATATTATCTATATCTTCCTCAGCTGCCTCTAAATATTCAATGTTGAAGCTAATATCATCATGTACAATCTGAACTATATTACCATTAACAAATGAAAAATATGTTCTAAATGCTTCATGCCTTTCAACTAATTTCTTGAAGGTATCTTCAAGTTTCTTCCTATCCAGTTCTCCAGTAATCTCTATTGCAAGAGGCATGTTTAAAGCAATGCCGGTATCTTTAGACTGAACTTGAGCATAGATCATTTTCTGCACAACGGATGTCTGATAATACTCTTTATTTCCTACAGGAATAATAGCTTGATCCAATTTGGGGCTTTTCTCACTACATAAGTACTTTGTTTCTAATACATGGGAGAATTCTCTTATAGTTGGGAACCTCATAATCTCTGTAATATCAACCTTCACATTGAATAGTCGATCTACAGAATTAACTATTCTCATAGCAATTATAGAATCCCCACCCAGTTCATAGAAATTACCATTAACATCTATTTCTTCAAATCCCATTATTTCAGCCCAAACCTGTGCGACCTTAACCTCGGTTTGTGGGTAATTACCACTCTCTTTGCCTGTGAGTCTAATGCTTCTTACATCTTCCTCCAAACCTATCTCTTCTACGATTTTTCTTCTTTTTACTTTGTTATTTACCTCTAGCCAACAACGTACTCTCTCAAAAGGATAAACAGGAATAGGTACCCTTTTTCTTTTATCTCCTATATATAACTTCTCCCATTCCAAATCAGCTCCGGATATATATACCTTGCATAATTCATCAAAGATATCAAATCTTTGTTTTGCCTCTATACACTCATCTATAATTTTAGCCGCAGATTCATTTAGCCTCTTTAATTTTTCTTCAGTTATTTCTACTATATTTCCGCTTAGATTCTTATTTTCTGATGATAATCTAATCTCTCCAAAGTATATTTTATTATCTTCATAGCTTTTTAGTCCATTCTCTTTAAGATATTGGATTTTTTCCCTCATATCATTACCATCTTTTAATACCATAGCTATTCTATAGTTGTAATGGCCCCTACCAGTATTAGAAGTATAGCAGATACTCGATAAATCCAAGCTGCTATTATTATTAGCATAATTATAGTACTGATTGACTAACTCGTTTAAGGACCCTCTACTTTTTGCAGAAATAGTCAATATATACGCATCATTATTATTGAGTTCCATATTATCGTTCTCAACAGGTGCTTCTTCAAGAACTATATGACAATTGGTACCACTTAATCCAAAAGCGCTTACACCAGCAGTTCTAGGAAATCCTTCATACTCCCACTCTGTTAATTCATTATTTACATAGACTGGAGAGTTTTCAAACTCAATTTTTTTATTTGGATATTCAAAGTGAAGTGTAGGGGGTATTTCTCTATGTTGAAGTGCAAGTACCGCTTTAATTAATCCTACTATTCCTGCACAACTATCTAAGTGACCTATGTTTGATTTTACCGAACCTATGGCACAAAATTGCTTTTTCTGAGTATACTTATTGAATGCATTTCTTATACCTTCTATTTCTATTGGGTCCCCCAGCTTAGTTCCAGTACCATGGGCTTCTATATATCCTATTGCTTCAGGGTTAATTGCTGCATTTTCCCATGCCGAACAAATAACATTGGTTTGAGCTACAGCATTAGGTGCAGTAATACCTATGGAATTGCCATCCTGATTAATTGCACTACCCTTGATTACCGCGTAAATATGGTCTCCATCTTTTACTGCATTACTAAGAGGCTTTAATATTATTGCTACAACCCCTTCACCTCTTCCAGTTCCATCTGAACTCTCATCAAAAGTTCTAGCTTTGGCATTAGATGATTCTATGCCTAGCTTTTGCTCCCTATCTAGTGGAAATAGATTAATCTTAACACTTCCAGCAATAGCCATATCACATTCGCCGTTTCTTATGCCCTGACAAGCTAAATGCACTGCAACAAGAGAGGAAGAACAAGCCGTATCTATCGATAAACTTGGTCCCTTCAAATCCAAAACATACGATATTCTGCTTGCAATTATTGAATGCAGGTTGCCTGGCACTGCCATAGGTGCTAAAAATGGGTCTACTTCAATAATAAACCTGGAATAATCATAAAGAACATCAACAAAAGTTCCTGGACTGTAACCCATATACACCCCAGTATTACTTCCTCTTAATTTCTTCCCTCCATATCCTGAGTCTTCTATAGCATTCCATACAGTTTCAAGAAACACCCTCTGATTCGGGTTCATCAAGCTTGCTTCCTTTGGTGTTATCTGAAAGAATGAGTAATCAAATTTATCCACGTCAGTAAGATATGCACCTTTAGTATACTTAATCTTCTCCTCATCCGTACCAATATATCTTAGAAACGCATCGCTATCTTTTTTTCTTGCTTCAGGATAATCTTCAACACAATCCACAGCACTTCTGATGTTATGCCAAAATTCTTTTACATTCTCTGCTTTAGGAAGTCTTGCAGACATGCCTATTATAGCTATATCTTTAGATGATATCTCTTCTATATCTATAGAATCTGAAGAAACAATCTCATCCAATCTAAATGCATCAAAGTTAAACATTTTTTATCCCCCTATACCAAATTAAGCTATTTCCTCATTCTTTTTATCTATAAGACAATCATTAATCTCATTTAGCGTAAATAATTCTTCTGCCTGATCAGATATGTTTTTTAATATTTTGCATTGCTGGGATTCCGGTACCCTTTTTGTGACTAAGGCAGTCTTTAACATCTGGATAGCCCTCCTTACCTGACTATCAGAAGGAGTCTTCAACTCATTTTGTAAGTTTTCATACATCTCCTTAATCTTCCTGTACGGTTCAACCACGCCACTATTATATTCTGAAGCATCCCAGTTGCGATTTCTTGTGCATATGACAGAAGCAATACATTTTGAAATTATCTTCATTTTGGTTTGTCGTTCAAAATCCTTATTATCTTTGTTATACCAAAGTTCCTCACGTAATGTTTGTACATCTTCTTTAACATTCAGTAAAAACGAACTTACGTCACCTGCAATTTCTTTCATGAGCTTTTTTAATACATCCTTAGGGCCAAGTTCAATTACAGCTTCTACACCTTGACTATTAATATACTCTACTGATTCTTGCCATCTTACAGGCATAGTCATCTGCTTTGTCAAGCCATCAATAATTTCACTACTTCCGTAATATGGCATACCAGTTACATTGGATACTACAGGCCATTCCGGATCATTATATTTATAATTGATCAGTTCTAATTGTAAATTTTCAGCAGCCTGCTTCATTATGGGACTATGAAACGCTGCACTTACATTCAAAGGAACTACTGTTGCTCCCAAAAAGCTAAGTTTTTCAATTAGTTTTTTCACGGCATCTTCATGTCCTGAAATTACATTTTGATTAGGAGAATTATAACATGCAACTACTACTGGCTGTTCCTCAGTTGAGATCTTTATGCATTCCTCTTCTATAGTTTTTCTCGATATATTTCTTACTGCAGCCATTTTGCCAGCTCCTTCATCAGCTGCCTGTTGCATCAAAATTCCTCTTTTTCTAACTATTTTTAATGCGGCATCAAACTTCATGGAATTACTACATGTAAGGGCTGAAAATTCACCCAAACTGTGTCCTGCGGAAAAATGCGGCTTAATTCCAATTTCCTGCATATATACCCGAAAAGCTGCTACACTAGCAGTCAGTAATGCAGGTTGAGTATTTTCCGTTTTAGTTAACTCAACAATACTACCTTCCAGACAAAGCTTCTTAAGGTTAAATCCTAGTACATCATTAGCTTCTTCAAAGGTCTGCCTTGCAACTGCAAAGTCATCGCAGATCTCCTTGCTCATACCTACATATTGGGAACCCTGCCCAGGAAAAAGCAACGCAATTTTTTTCATTTTACCACCCCTAGTTCACCATTCTTAAATATATACAGAATATATTCTGTCAACTTAACATAAGAGTTAACAAATTCCTTCATTTTATCTTTTCTTAGCCTTCTACCGTTGTACTCGAACGTACAACTTATCTCTCTTTGGTCTTGATCTACTACCAAGATAAAATCATATAGCTTTAGTAAATTCTCTTTTACTCCCAAATAATTGGATCTGCAAAATAGCGGAACAACTGAGCTTTCATCCTTCTTTATTTTTGATCTCAATATATCATCAACAATATATGTATTCTCTTCATTTTTCTGATCCATTTTACTATGAACCAGTTTAAGTATACTGGGGATATCTCCAGCTCCTTCTAAGCTAATCTCAAGACTACAGGCACTTCCATTACCATTTAGTATGGTATGCACGGCAATTTCACTCTTACCTGCTACTTTTGATATGAGACAAACATATAAAGATAATAATGTATGGCTGATATCCACACTGCAGTCTTCGCTCAGATTCCTTAACATTTGTGTCGTAGTTTCATTGAATTTAAATCGGAACAAAGAATTTTCAGAAGTCGCACTTCCATCATTAAAGTAATCTTCTGGCAGCAATATTTGTTTTAGATTTATATCTTTCTTTAATCCAGAGCCCCTATTCTCAATAAATTCTGAAAGCTTGGAAATAGTCGTATAAGTGAACAGATCTGTCACACTTACCTTACCTTTATACAAGCTGTCAATTTGCGCATGCATTCTAACCAATAATAGCGAATTGCCACCGAGATCAAAAAAGTTATCATTTATGCCCACACATTTTATCCCAAGAACACTCTCCCATATATTCACAAGATTTCTTTGAACATCATTTGTTGCTGCAACGTATTCTTCTTGTGTTATTATGTTCTCGTCAGTTTCAGGTAAGCTCTTTTTATCTACCTTGCCATTTGGAGTCAGCGGCAATTTGTCAAGTTTGACAAATACCGATGGAACCATATATGCAGGCAGATCTTTGGACAAACTTTCTTTAAGATCTGCTACTTGTAATTGCTCATCCGCAACAATATATGCATATAGGTACATATTACCGTTGGAACTTGTTTTAGTTATCACTACAGCTTCCCTAACAAGTCTATTCTTAAGTATTTGCGCCTCTATCTCTCCAAGCTCAACTCTAAATCCCCTGATTTTCACCTGTGTATCTATTCTGTCAAGGAATTCTATGTTTCCATCAGTTAACCACCTTACAAGGTCTCCTGTCCTATACATTGTTTGTCCTTCTACAAAGGGATTTGGTACAAATTTTTCTGCTGTCATCTCTGACCTGTTTAAGTATCCTCTTGCAAGTCCATCCCCTGAAATACATAGTTCTCCAGCAACTCCCACAGGTTGGAGCTTATTGCTCTTATCAACTATAAAAATCTGAGTATTTGAAATGGGTCTGCCTATAGGTATTGTTGATGCCCTTTCATCTATTTCATTTATAAAGTAATAGGTAGCAAACACAGTACTTTCCGTAGGCCCGTAAACATGAATCAGCTTTCCCGTACCCATGTAATCTAATGCCTTACGTACATGATTTACTGATACCCTTTCCCCTCCAAACAGCACCTTTTTAACCTTTTCAAAACACTCAATGTTTAAGTCGACCAATGTATTAAATAACGCCGTAGTTATAAAGAATATTGTTATGTTTTGATTCCTTATTAGATCTGCCAGTTTTCCCATATCGAGCATTGTTTCTTTATCTACCATAACAAGCATGGCTCCGTTAAGTAATGCTCCGAATATGTCAAAGGTCGAACCGTCAAAGGAATAATTTGATAGTTGCAGCAGAATATCTTCACTTGTAATATTTATGTAGTTTGTATTTTTTACAACTCTACTTACATTGTAATGAGAAATCAAATTTCCTTTAGGTGTTCCTGTAGATCCCGAAGTATACATCACATAAGCCAAATCAGATGACTTATTTATATTCTCCAGGTTTCCAACATCTTCGTTTGTTAAAATATTGTCTGTTTCGTCAATTAAAATTGCCTCTACTGATGTCTCTTCAAGTATTTTAGAATACCTCTTGGCCATCGCTGACTTTGTAACTAGCAGGGAGATGCCTGAGTCTTTAATAATATTATCTATTCTTGCATCAGGGTAGTCCGGGTCTATAGGAAGATAAGCACCTCCAGCCTTAAGAACCGCTAATATACCTATTATCATCTCTATAGAGCGTTCCATTATCATACCTACAAGAATATCCGGCTTTACTCCTTTATTTCTCAAATGTCGTGCAATCTGATTCGATTTATCATTTAATTCTCTATAAGTAATCTTTCTGTCCCCAAGTTTTACAGCTATGTTTTCCGGTACTTTTTTTACCTGTTCTTCAAAGAGTTCCTGAAGAGTTTTTTCCTTAGGAAAGTCAGTTCTGGAATTATTAAATTCGTATAACAGTTCATGTTTCTCTTCTTCTGCCATCAAGTCTATGTCTGACAATTTGATCTCTGGCTTCTTAACTACTATTTCAAGTATATTGATAAAATGACGTATTAACTTTGTTATAGTCTCCCTCTTAAATAAATTTGTGCTATATTCGAGACTAAAACTTAAATTGTCTTCTTTCTTTGTTGTATATAGTGTAATATCAAATTTTGATTTATCATTTTTGACTTCGTATCCACTAACTTTCGAGTTATTTATATAAACATCCGGAATATTCATATTCTGTACTGTAAACATAACATCAAATATAGGATTTCTGCTTAAATCTCTACGTATCTGGAGCTTATCAACCAATTCTTCGAATTGATAATCTTGATTGTCAAACGCCATTAAAGCATTTGTTTTAACCTCTTCCAGAAACCCTGTGAAGGTTTTATCCTTTTGAGGGTAATTTCTCATTGGAAGGCTATTTACAAACATACCCACCAAATTTCTTGCATCTTCATGATTCCTTCCAGCAATAGGTGAGCCAATTACTATATCCTCCTGACCAGTGTATCTGAACAATAGTGTGTTAAATGCCGCAAGCAAAATCATATATAGGGTTGACCCTGTAGTTTTTTCAAGATTACTGATCATACTTGTCAATTCATTTGACAAAGTGAATTCTTCAGTATCTCCCTCAAAACTTTGAACAGCCGGTCTTATGTAATCTGTTGGCATATTTAGTACAGGAATCTCTCCAGAGAATCTATTAATCCAATACTCTTCCTGTCTTTTAAGTAATCCTGATTTTAAAGTGTTGTTCTGCCATTCAGCAAAATCCTTATACTGTACTCTCAGTTCTGGAAGCTTGTTTCCAGAGCATAACTCACTAATTTCATTGAGTAAAATCCCTATGGTTGTACCATCGGAAATAATATGATGCATGTCCATAAGCAGCAGGTGCCTGCTATCAGGAAGCTTTACCATCTCAACCCTTAACAGTGGTGCTTTCTCTAAATTAAACGGTTTGACAAAATTACGGGCAATATCATCAATATTTGAAGCGTCGGATTCTGAATAATTAATTTTAAAATCTACATCATGATGAATATACTGAACAGGCTCTCCATCAACCAGCATAAAAGATGTTCTTAAAGCCTCGTGCCTTATTATCAATTTTTTATATAGCTCTTCAAATAGTTCCTTCTCGACTTCTCCTTCTATTGTCATTACAATAGGTATATTATAATTTGTATTATTTCCTTCTATGCTGTTTAGTAAAAACATTCTTTTTTGAGCTGATGATACTTTGTAGTAATCTCTTATATCTACTTGTGGTATAGGTGTATAAACACTCTTCTCTGAATTTTTTATATAGCCTGAAAGCCGACTGATGGTAGGGTTTTCAAACAGATCTGTAATTGAAATATCAACGTTAAACTCTTTACTTATTTTTGACTGAAGTACAGCTGCTTTTAGCGAATGACCACCTGATTCAAAGAAACTGTCCTCTACTCCTATTTCTTCAATACCCAAAACCTCTCGCCATATATTTAAAAGCTCTTTCTCTATATCATTTCTAGGCATAAGTAATTCTCTTGTATTAGAAGCACGCAAAAGCATTTCCATCTCATTTAACAAAGAATTAAACTCACCATTTTTATACATTTCACCCAAGCTATATCTTTTAATCTTTCCACTTGTAGTTTTTGGTATCTGCTTAACAGGAATTACGCTTTTTATATCCAAACCTACTTTATTGTTTATATGGGCTTTTAATTTCGCTGCCAAAAGAACAAACTCTTCTAATTTCTTCTTAAAATAAACAAATAACAGGACTTCTTCCTTTTGCTCCTTTGGATTATATACACCACACGCCGCAACTTTACCAAGCTCAATGCCCTCCAGCTCTTCTGCAATTCTTTCTATGTCATGTGGATAATAGTTTTGGCCGTTTACAAAAATTATATCTTTCGCCCTACCAGTAACTACTAACCTCCCTTTTCGCAAGAAACCCAAATCACCGGTATTTAGCCATCCGTCCTTAGTAATTAACTCTTCAGTTGCCTTTTGATTTTTATAATAGCCTTTTGTTACGTTTTTACCTTTTATTTGTATATAACCTACATTGTTTTCATCAAGTAAACGGTTTTCCTCATCACAGATTCTAACGCAACAGTCAGTCACTGGAAAACCTTCATCAACAAAAGTTATTGCATCTTTATTTTCAAGTGCTTCCCTAACGGACTCACCTATAACCAGTGAATTTCGTTCTAAGGTTACAACAGTTATTTCCTCATTTACGGGTGGGAAAGTAACTGCCAAACTTGCCTCTGCTAATCCATAGACAGTAAACATACAAGTTTTTTTAAGCTTATATTCTGACATTACATCCAAAAATTCTTTACATAACTCCGTAGAGATAGGTTCTGCACCATTAAATATTAATCGAATGCTTGATAGATCCCACTCTTTTGCAACATCCGGTTTTAAGAACGACAAGAAATATCTATACCCAAAATTGGGAGATGACGAAAGCGTTATCCTATGTTCATTGATTTTTTTAAACCATAAAATAGGGTGACGTATAAAAAGAGATGTAGGCATATTGTATTGATTTATACCAAAAACAAGTGGTGTTAGATGGCATCCAATTATACCCATATCATGGGTAAGCGGCATCCAGCTAAGTGACGAATCTGTAGGTAATAACTTGGCGCATTCTATTATTGCATTAATATTAGATAACAGATTTTCATGAGTGAGAATTACACCTTTGGGTTCTCCTGTTGAACCTGAAGAAAACTGAATGAATGCTATATCATCTAAAGCAGCTTCATGTATAGTCCCTTTTTGACCTGAACTTTTTAAATCTTCTACAAACAATGTATTTCCTTTAATTTTCTGCATTATTTCCAAGCTAGTCTTTTGTGAATATGTTTCAAGATATGATACAACCTTTGTAGAAGTAATCAGATACGGATTATCCATCATCTCCCATATTCTAAACAATTTAAGCTTATGCTCGTCATTGGTTCCAACGGTTAAAGGTACTGGTATTATACCTCCTAACAAACAAGCCCAAAAAACGAGTATAAAATCTTCACTACTCTCAATTTGAAAAACTAATTCTTGACCTTTTTCTATACCTCTTGCCTGTAAATCATGTAAAATACTTAACGCCTTATCATATAACTCTTTATATGATAAGAAATTCTCTTCCTTCTCTGAAGTAATAAATGTTATACCTGAATTCAGTTTACTACTGTAGACAAGTGCATCTACCAAACTTTTGTGCTTATTCAATTTTTTACCCCCCTAAAAATATTCAAATTAATTCCCCATCGCAAGAACGTGGAGAAATTTAACTTTATATATATTGTTGGAGACACAAAACGGTACATATTTTGCATCACCACATTATTACTCTTTTTTTATGTTTGCCTTAGCATTAGGGCTAGTTTGACAGCACAACAAAACAATCCTTAATCTGAATCGATTAAAGATATACAAGATATCAATTCATTTTGAATTATATCTAGAAATTTCTCTACATCTTCCGTGCGTGTTGTAGGCTCATAATAACTAACACTTAATGTAATTACGTTATTATAAGTACTAAAAGAAAATATAAAACCTGGAGAATAAGCAGCAGGTGAAACTAAATATAAATCTTTAACATGATTATCACCAAACTTGAACGGATATTCAGCCATCACTCCCAAGTTTGAGAATAGTGGAGAATTTTTTCCACTGTCAACTGCTGCCTTTGCTGCATTCTTCATAAACATAGCTACATCACTGTAATTCATACCTCTCATTAGTTCCATTGCAGCAGCATTATGTATCCCCGGAGTATTAGATTTAAAGCTTTTCATTATTTCCGATACCCTATCTAATGTAGATAAAAACGTTTCACCTTCTACTCTAGGCACCCTTGTATTAATTGCTCCAGATAGATTGCATATTGTTTCTGCCTTTTTACTTGGCAGGTAACGGCGCAAATCAACAGTTACTGTTACTTCCATAGGCTCTAATGGATTTGGCAAAATCATATCAAACAAAGCCCTGTAAAATGCTGTTAATAACAAATCATTAATTGTAGCGCTTTTTTCTCTGGCAAATGAGACCAATTCTTTAAACCGCTTGGCATCAAACCTACGTATTGCAAAATTCAATTCCTGGGGACTACCCTTGTGATAGGGAAATGCCCAAGTTGGTCTTGAAGTCCCTAATTGAGGGTTCCAAACCTTTCTCAAATCTGTTATGCCAAGTTCCTTAAAAACATAGCCCGCATCCCTTTTCGCTTTAATATTTGGCTTCGGCCTATAATCCTTGTTATGACATAAGCTGCTATAAATATCAGAAAGCAGATATAAGTAATCTTTAGCGCCTCCCGCATCACTGCAGGAATGGTTTAATGTAATACAAAGAACATCACTTTCAGAACAACGCAATACTTTTACTTGAACTTGTCTATTCTCAAGTTTTGAATTCTCTTTAAGAAAATCATTTATTGATTTCTCTTTACTCTCTGCGTGCTGAAGTACGCACCAATTGACCTCATCTATATTTACAAGCCTTTTCCAACTAGGATTCTGTGAATGTTCCTCAAAGCTACACCCTAAAACCGGTTCTGCATCAATTGACAGTCTTACAGCTCTAATGATGCAATCAATATCAAGTCTATTTTCAAATTCTAATACCATTTTAATTTGCGTATCCGATGTATTATACCCTGCTATGTGGTTAGCCCAATCTTGACCGCTGGTTGGTATCTCCGATGGAATACCATTTAACTCTGCTTGAGTTTTAATGTCCATTTTCCGTCTCCTTGGTTGAATAAATAAACTTCATACAACTAATGCGGTAAAATAATATCATAAAATATTACATAGTACAACATATTTCTAGCTTTTTCGACAAACGTATCTATATATTTCCTTCTAAACCCTTTATATGTAGTTTTATTTAAAATACTATTTTTACTTACATATTTTAATGTATATTCTATTCTAAGAACTGCATTCCTGTATTACCGTTTAACTACAACTCCGGAATTTTCCTCTTTTATCTCTTTTTTTAGGATTATGTTTAGCATAATAAAAGCGCCGAAGGTATTATACCCTCGACGCTTTGATATCCTAACAAACACATTTTGCAGTTTCTGAAAAAAACTTTTGTAAACCGATAAACAATTATCTCTTTGAGAACTGTGGAGCTCTTCTTGCTTTCTTGAGACCGTATTTCTTTCTTTCCTTCATTCTTGGGTCCCTTGTGAGGAATCCGGCTTTCTTTAAAGCAGGTCTAAGTTCTTCGTCAGCCTTTAAAAGCGCTCTTGAAATACCGTGTCTTATAGCACCTGCCTGACCTGTAAAGCCTCCGCCTATTACCTTGCAAAGCACATCAAACTTGCTTAATGTATCTGTAAGTAATAAAGGCTGTTTAACTATAACCTTTAGTGTTTCCAATCCAAAATACTCGTCAAGACTTCTGTCATTTATAAGAACTTTTCCATCTCCTGGAACAAGTCTAACTCTCGCAACGGATTTTTTTCTTCTTCCGGTTCCGTAATACTGTACCTTTGCCATAAAAATTTACTCCTCCTTCCCAATTATATATTGATATCCAATTTTTCCGGTTGTTGAGCTTCATGCGGATGTTCTACGCCTTTATAAACCTTAAGCTTCTTAAACATTGCTCTTCCAAGACTGTTCTTTGGAAGCATGCCCTTAACAGCTATCTCTACTGCCTTTTCAGGCTTTTGTGCCATAAAGATCCTGTACTTGATTTCCTTTAATCCTCCAGGATACAGTGAGTGATGCCTGTAAAGTTTTTGCTCCATTTTCTTACCTGTCAGAACAACCTTGTCTGCATTCAATACTATCACATGATCACCAGTATCAACATGTGGAGTAAAATCAGGTTTATGTTTCCCTCTTAAAATTTTGGCTACTTCACTTGCCAATCTTCCCAATGGCTTACCTTCGGCATCAACAATATACCATTTTCTTTTAACTTCATGGGCTTTTGCCATAAAAGTTTTCATGGAATTCCTAACCTCCTTGATCCAAATACTGTTTGTATTTATAGAAATAAATTTTTTTTAGTTCAATTTAAAGTGAACCAAATTTTCGACACTTAAACATTGTAATACAGGTATATGTAGCGTGTCAAGTACATTTTATTAAAATTTTAATTTATCTTTCATTTTCTTTCTTTTTTGACCCAATATTGCTCTTTACTCTTGTATAATCCTCCGCCATTTCATTTTTTATGCATATACAATTATACTTTATTTTGTACCGGATTAGCAGACAATGTTAAAAAACTGTCGTATCATTTATCAAAGTTAAGTTTTTGGAGGTGAGTAAAATAGCTATTATCTTTAAGTTTGTGTTAAAAAACATAATGGAAAAAAAGTTCCGGACTTTTCTAATAGTATTTTCAATAATGATTTCTTCTGCCCTGTTCTTTGCTTCCACTGCAATTTCAGGCACCATGGGAAAGATGTATGCCGAAAGGCTAAAGCAGTATTTCGGAACATCAGATATCCTGATCGAGCAAGGTGAAAAGTCTCCCTCTCCGTTTTTTCACATATCGGGAGCTCAAAACTACAAAGATCATTTTGATTATATTATAGGAGCCTTTCATGCCTCTGCTGTTTATAAGCCAAATATCAAGGATTCTTTCCATATTTCTCTCCTTGGAATAGATTATGACGACTTACAAACCATGAATCCTTTTAACATACATAGTCAAGCCGATTTGAAGCCTTTTTCAGGAAAGAAACTGATCATAAGTCAAAGCATGGCAGAAAAGTACAAGCTTTCTTCGGGAGATACTATTGACCTTGAGATTTCAGGGAACAGGTACAAGTTTTTAATATCTGCTGTAGCATACCAGTCAGGCATATTTGTAGATGACGGCATGACAACCTATGCAGTGGTAACAAAAGACTTTCTAGGCTCTGTTTATGATGCCCGTGGAAAAGCGAGCACAGCTTATTTGAAGCTAAAGGATCCCGCAGAAAAAAAAGAAATGATTGAAAAGCTCTCTAATGAATACAAAAAATATACGGTAAGGGAACCTTTCTCCCAGGAGGAACTTAGCCAGCAAACCGGCCCCTTGACCACCTCATTCTTTCTTATGACTGTTATTGTATTTATAATGAGTGTATTTATCATATACTCTTCCTTTAAAGTTCTTACAATGGAGAGGCTCCCTGTCATAGGAACCTTTAGGAGTATAGGCGCAACAAGGAAAATGACGGATCTGGTCCTGCTTGCAGAAAGCATTTTATATGGGGTAATAGGCGGGCTTATGGGCTGCGGCCTTGGTATAGGTATACTTTATATAATGTCCTACCTATCAAAGCCTGTTTGGATCAAAGGCTTCAAGGCTTCAATCGATTTTTCCCCGGCACAGCTTGTCACTGCGTTTATGGTTGCCATTATAATAGGTTTTATAAGCTCTATCGTACCAATAATAAAGGTATCAAAAATTCCTGTTAAAGATATTGTGCTTAATTCCATAGAAAGAAAGCACAAAAAGAAGAAATTCAAGCTTATATTTGCAGTTGTTTCCCTCGGAGCCACTATTTTGGCCACTCCTCTTATACCAAGAGGCCAAGGACCCCTCACACTTGTTATCTATGTACTATTTATGGTTTTATCCATTATATCGGTGGTTCTTCTTATACCTTACATAACTAATATAATTGTCAGGGTTTTTGAAAAGATATATTCATTTGTATTCGGCAACGAAGGAATTCTGGCCGCCAAGAATCTTAAGGAAAACAAAAGCATCTATAATAACATTTCCTTGCTGGCAATAGGAATATCAAGCCTTCTGATGATTAACACTGTAAGCTTTAGTGTAGGAATAGAAGTGGTAAACGTATATAACGACCTCAAATATGATATTTGGCTTTCAAGCTTTAATTCAAACCGTAATTTCCAGACGCTTCTTCATACAGTAGACGGCGTAGATTCAGTTTATGCAGCATATGAAGAAAGCAATGTCAAAGTCAGCGGAAAGAACACTACAATAATGACAATCCACGGTATTGACAAAAACAACTATCTGGATTTCTGGGAAGTTCACATAGAAGGTAATGACCGGGAGGTTCTCGACGAACTTGATAAAGGCCGTAATATACTGCTTTCAACCAGCTTAAAGGAAAGCATGGGAGTGAAAAAAGGAGACGCTGTCGATTTAAAGCTTAAAGGTGGTACAAAGCAGTACAAGGTTATGGGTTTCTTTAATACACTCATGTATAACGGAAGCTATGCCATAGTGCCCGACAGGTTTTTAAAGGCAGATGCCAAACAAAGCTACTATTCACAGTTTTTTATAAAAACAAACAAGTCACCGGATGAGGTTGAGAAAAACATTAAGAACAGGTTTCCCAAGAGCGGTATGTGGATGATGACCATGGATTATATGGAAGAGCTTAACACTAAGAGCAACAGTCAAATGTTTGCAATACTAAACGGTTTTTCCGTAATGGCTTTGATAATAGGCATATTTGGAGTACTAAACAACTTTATTATAAGCTTCATTGAAAGAAAACGTTCCTTTGCTGTATTTCGCTCTGTAGGAATGGAGAAACGCCAGATCATCAAAATGCTGTTTATTGAGTCCCTGACGGGAGGTATTATCGGAGGCGCAGCGGGCATTGCTTCTGGGCTGATACTGCTTTTTAATGTTGCTTATGTAATGAAGGCAATGAGCCTTCCTGTAGCGCTTCACTATTCATATATGTTGTTTTTAAATTCGCTGCTGGGCGGTATCGCAATCACCCTTATAGCAAGCATCAGTCCGGCATTAAAATCTTCAAAGCTTAATATTATTGAATCCATCAAATACGAGTAAACCAGGAAAGGAGAGATAGATTGTGGGAACCGCAGTACAAATAGCTGACCTTTGCAAGACATATAAACTGGGAACAGTTGATGTAGAAGTTTTAAAAAATATAAATCTTGTAATTGATGATGGAGAATTTGTATCCATAATGGGCCCTTCCGGGTCAGGGAAAAGTACACTTTTATACCTTATAGGAGGGCTGGATAAGCCTACTTCCGGCAGTGTCAAAATCAAGGGAAAAGAGCTTTCAACCATGAAGGACCGTGATGAAAGCCTTATGAGAAGAAGGGGTATAGGCTTTGTCTTTCAATTTTACAACCTTATACCCAACTTGAATGTTGAAGAGAACATTATGCTTCCCATTCTTCTTGACGGAAAGAAAATGAAGGCGTACAAGCATAAGCTCGATGAGCTTCTTGACATAGTTGGCCTTTCTGATAGAAGACATCACACCCCAAGGGAACTGTCAGGGGGACAGCAGCAAAGGGTAGCAATTGCCAGGGCTCTAATAAATGAGCCGGACATTATCCTGGCAGATGAACCTATCGGAAATCTTGACAGTAAGTCCGGGACCGAAATCATGAAGCTTTTGCAAAGGATAAACATGGAAAAAGGTAAAACCGTTATACAGGTAACCCATGCCAGGGAAGCTGCCGAGTACGGTAATAGAATAATAAATGTTAAAGATGGGAGAGTTGATAATCAATGAGAAAATTAGCTGTATTTTTAATAACAGGTGCATTACTTTTAGGAGTTGGCTGCAGCGCCGGGGATACAAAAACATCCGCACCTTCAGCCACACCCATTGTGATAGAGCAAACCATAGACGCTTTTGGAATAGTTAAATCCAATGATGTAAAGGACATTCTTATTGACTTTCCTGCGTCTGTAGAGGAAATTCATATAAAAGACGGCCAGAAGATTAAGAAGGGTGACGCCTTATTCACTTTGAATTTTGATGAATATAGAAATCAGATAGGCTCTAAGGTAACAGAGCTTAATACTACAAAGCTTGAGTATCAAAACACCCGTCTGGAGCTTGAAAAGCTGAAAACGGACCTTACCAACCTGCAAAGAGACCTTGCAAACCAAAGTCACCCTGATTTAAGAAGGCTTCTAAATAACCTTAGAAACGCAGAAAAGGTTTATAATGACTCGGCGGAAGAACTTAAATCCAAGGAGGCCCTGCTTAAAAGCGGTTCATTATCACAGTTTGACCTGGATTCATTTAAAAAGAGTGTAGATGCGAATAAGATGGCTGTTGACGATGCAAAATCGGCTATTGAAATAACCAGGTATACCATTTCAAAGGAAATCAACCAGTTGAAGCTGGCCTATGATCAGAAAGCTTCATCAGTAGTCGGCTCCGGCAGCACAAATATATATGACCAAAAAATTTCTGCCCTGGAAAGCTCAATACAACTAATGAATGACAAGATAAACAAAAGCTACATAAGTGAAAACAATATAGTCTCGGACATGGAAAATGCAATAGTTTATGATCTGGGGTATGTTAAGGGGGAAGCCCTGACGCCAGCTAAAAAGCTCCTTAGCCTTATGAGTCTTGATTCAATAATAGTTGAGGCAAGTATTCCTGAAGAGTTCATAAGGGATGTAAAAACAGGCTCTGAGGTAGTCATTATACCACAGGCTGACAAATCAAAAAAATATACCGGCAAGATAACTTACATAGCCAATAAGGCTGTTCAAAGAAACGGTGAGACAACTGTATTGGTTCAAGCCAGTATTGAAAATAATGACGGTTTCCTTCTTCCCGACTTTAATGTAAATCTTGAGATCAGCATGAAGTAAGGTTATGCTGTCATCTAAAGACACAAAATGACAGGACTTTAACTGTTTAAAGTGATATTATCCTTATTGAGAGGAGTGATTCAATGGAATGGTTTGAGAGGATGAAGAATGCACTTGATTATTTGGAAGAACATCTGGAAGGAAGCCTTGATATGGAGGAAGCTGCAAAAGTGACTTACTCGTCCCCTTTTCACTTTCAGAAGATGTTTCACATGTTAACAGGTGTTACTGTAGCCGAGTATGTCAGAAAAAGAAAGCTGACCCTTGCTGCACAGGAATTGGCTGCATCAGATATAAGGGTATTGGACGTGTCACTTAAGTACGGCTACGATTCTCCTGAATCCTTTTCAAAAGCATTCCGTAGGGTGCATGGAATAAGCCCTTCGGCTGCGCGCGAGCCGGGGGTCAGTCTGAAAGCATACCCAAGGCTGTCATTCCATATAAGTCTGAAAGGAGATAAGGATATGAATTATAAAATTGTTGAGAAAAAAGCGTTTAAGGTGTTTGGTAAGGGTATAAGCGTTACAACAAAAGACGGCGAAAACTTTAAAAGGATTCCACAGTTCTGGTGTGACTGTCATGCTGATGGGTTTTGTGAAAGACTGTGCAGTATGAAAGGCGGAGAATTGTTGGGTATATGCATGAACGATTACAAAGATGAAAAGTTCAGCTATCTTATTGCAAGAGAAAAAACCGAGGATATTCTGCTGCCGGAGGATATGAATGAATGGGTAATACCTGCAGCAACATGGGCTGTATTTGAGTCTATTGGCCCAATGCCCACAGCAATCCAGAAAGTATGGGAAAGAATCTACTCTGAATGGTTTCCTGCTACAGGTTACGAACAGGCAGAAGCTCCCCAGCTTGAAGTATATCCCGAAGGAAATGCAGATGCTGAAGACTATAAGTGCGAGGTCTGGATACCTGTCATTAAAAAGTAGGTTAAGGGAATAAATACCCTAGCACCCGAAAGCTTGAGCGTCAAAAAGCTCTATCCAATACCAGTATGGATAGAGCTTTTATGCGTATCATCCCAAAATGCAGGCAAACTATTCCAGCAATCTCAAAGCCTCTATTATTTCTTTGTCCTTAGGATCAATCTTCAGGGCTTCTTTAAGTACTTTTACTGTTTCCCTGTGTTTTCCCTGCTCAAATAATGAATATGACTTAATCTTATATGATAAAATAATGTTAGGATTTAAAGCGATGGCCTTATCACAGTTCTCTATAGACTCTTTATATTTCTTGCTCATATAAAGTGCAGCTGCCTTATTTAAGTAAGCTGTAAACAGCGTGGGGTTAATCTCTATTGCCTTATCGCAGCTTTCTACCGCTTCTTTGTGTTTACCAAGCCCCATTAAGGCATCTGCCTTAACAACATAAGCTTCAGCCTCTTCAGGATTGACCTCAATTACCTTATTGCAAATATCCAGGGCCTCTTTACTTTTATCAATCCCGTTAAGTGCACTTGCTTTGGTAACATAGGCCGAATGCTGGTCCGGGTCCATTTTGATTACTTTATCACAAACCTCTACAGCCTCTTTATACTTACCCATGCCATCGAGTGCAACTGCTTTATTACCGTATGCAATCACGTTGTCCGGGTCTAGTTTAATTGCTTTGTCACAGTTTTCTACTGCCTTTTCATAATTTCCCATTCCAATTAATATACTTGATCTTACAACATATGCTTGTGCTTCATCAGGATCCATCTCTATTGCTTTATTATTAACATCCAATGCCTCTTCAAATCTATATAACCCAGTCAATGAATACGCCTTGCTGTTATATGCACCAACACTGTCAGGGTCTATCTCTATGGCCTTGTTGGAACAGTCCAGAGCTTCTTGAGTCCTTCCCAGAATAACTAACGCATTTGCCTTGTTAGCGTAATATGTAACTGTATATTTATCCAATTCAATTGCCTTATCAAAATGCTTGACAGAGTCTTCATATCTACCCATTTCCAAAAGAATTGTCCCCTTGATGTTATAAGCACTCGAAAGTTCGGGGTCCAGCTGCAGAGCCTTATCGATTAGAAGCATTGCATCGTTTCTTCTTTTCATACCGGATATTACATACGCTTTATTACTATAGGCAAGTGCATTGTTCTCGTCCAATTCGATAGCCTTATCAAAACAGCTTAAAGCTTCAGTGTCTTTATTGAGATAGTAAAGCGAAAGCCCTCTGTTGCTATAACAAGGACTGCTGTTAGGGTCTAATTCAATTGACTTATCATACATCTTGACTGCTTCTTCATACTTTTTCATTTTTTCCAGCACAAGACCCTTATTGTTGTACTCAACTGCGGTCTCCTGCCCCAGCTCAAAAGCCTTATCAATATCTTCCAGAGCTTCTTTATACTTTGCCATTTCATAATAAGCCAGGCCTCTATTACTGTAGCACAGCGCAAATTCCGGTTCAAGTTCCAAAGCCTTGTTGTAATTTTCCAGCGCTTCTTCGTGTTTTCTCATTTCAGCAAGAACATTTCCCTTATTCCTGTAAGCATCAGCAAACTCTGGCTTTATCTCCAGCGACTTATGTAAACATTCCAGAGCTTCATCATTCTTCTTAAGATTGTATAGAGCAAACCCCTTATTATTATACGCCTTATGGGATTTTGGGTTTTCTTTGAGTGCTTTATCAAAGTACTCTATAGCCCCTTCATAATCACCCTTTTTTAATAAGTCCAGGCCCCTGTTGTTATAAAAATTCTCACTGCTGCATGATGTACATAGAATCATAACCGACAAAACTGCAAATAAAAAAATAACCCTTTTTAGCATAAAAATACATACCCCCGAAATTAATCAAATTAATATAAATTACAGCTCTCTATAATGGTAATAATAAATTATACCAGAGTTTTCTAATAATATCAATAATCAGATAAAGCCCCCGTTTCTGGTGCTTATACTGTTCCCGGAGGCCTATCTACTTTATATTCCATGAAATAATATCAATGTCTTAGTGATAACTTATTTAAGGTGTCCTGGTCTACCTCTTCCACTTCACCTTTTAGAATACTGAATATGAATTCCTTATCAAGCCCTGTGGCTTTTGCATACTCGTCAAAATTCATCCTGCCGCTTGCTCTCCTGATGGTTTCTATCAGTTTGTCCGAATGTTTTATATTTGTTGACTCAGTTCCTTCTATCAAGTCTTTACACCTCCCTCTGCCCTTTATTAACTCGGATCGGTTTCATCAAGGTAAACTCTTACCACCTTGGTAGAATTGCCTTTTTTTTCATCCTCCCTGGTTGCATCCTCGCCGAATCTTTCAGCAAAAAGACCTGGAGCAACTGTACGTTCTTCTCTCTTTTCTTTCTTCTCCTTCTTATCTCCCATTAAAGTCCACCTCCTGCTATCCTTATAGTACCTCAAAATGACCTTCATTTATCCATTTGATTTCCTTGAGTTTTTTAAGTTCCTGTGTTAGATTCAGCAGTGCAGTATCCTTGTTCTTTGCCTCCAGCATAACATCAAAATCCCTTCCAGCCTTTTTTGCCAAGTCCAGGAACTCCTTAAATTCTCCAATATCTATATCATCTGCATGGCTTCTAAAATCCTTACAGCTTTTTGGTGTTGAAAAATGTATTTTAGGGTTAAAGTATTCTCCGTTCCATGTATTAAATATATCGTCAAGCATATCCACCAGAGGCTCTCCGTTATTTACGCAGTTATGATGGTGAACATCAAGAACCATAGGTACCCTAAGATCTTCACATATATCCAATACATCTCTGGCCGAGTACACTTTATCATCGTTCTCCAGCATGAGCCTTTTTCTCATTCTATCGGGGAGCTTTATATAGTTCTCCTTAAAACGCTCAATAGAAGATTGCTTGTCCTTATATACCCCTCCGATATGCAAAACCAGCTTATACTTGTAATCCCCAAGTCCCATGGCTTCAAATACCTTTACATGATAATCAAGATCCCGTATGGAATCCTCCAAAACCTTATCAGAGGGTGAATTAATGAGGGTGTAATGGTCGGGATGAGCACTTACTCTAAAGTCATTCTCCTTAACAAAGTCCCCTATCTCCTTGAACTCATCCTTGAAGTCCTCAATATAATCCCAGTGTGAAACCATAGGGTGTGTAGCCAGGGGTACAAGCTTTGATGTAAACCTGTAAACACTAATATTGTAAGCCTTGTTGTAGCGCAGTATTCTTAAGGTATTGCCAAGGTTTGCTCTGGTAATCTTCCTTAACCTGTAAAGCCGTGCTTCTTCATCAGGCAAGCCGGTCAGTGCTTTAACCGTTACCATTCCCGAAGGAGAGCAGTCCTTTAAATTTAGCGTCATTGCTACATAACCCAATCTGACAAGCATAAATACTCCTGTAAAACAGATTTTTTGTACACAATATATTATGTACAAATATAAATAAAAAAATGAACCCATAAGGATTCACTATTTAGAGAAACTATGTTAATGTATGGAAATTTTATCTTGCTTTTACTACAAGCATATAAGAGTTTTCATCATAGGGAGCATAGTTGAAGTCCCCGTAAAACTCTAACCCTTCAAAGCCAGCCTCCTTTAGAACCTCCTCAAATTCCATACTCATTATGGGAAACAGTTCTATGGAATTTGTAAAGACATCAGACCGGGTTTTGTTTTCTACCGCCAAAGTAGTATTAAAATTAATTACATTTTTATCTTCCACATATTCGTATTTTCTTATAAACTCAAGGCCTATCTCGTCATTTCTTATTGGCGGCAGCTGGGTTAAATTGTGCTTTATTATTCTGTCATAGTTAATTATCTGCAAAATCAATGACCCTTCTTCATCTAAAAGGCCTTTCATCTGCTTTAAAGCTTCCTTTACCTCATGAAGACTGCTTAAATGAACAATAGAGTTGCCAATACAAAATATTGTATCAAATTTGCCCCCTATAGTATCCGAAAGCTCTCTCATATCACATTTATATGCTTCTATATTAAGTCCGGCCTTATCTGCTTTATCCTTAACCTTTATAATCATTTCATCTTCAATATCAACAGCCGTAACCTTATATCCCGCTTTTGCCAGCTCTATGGAATATCCTCCCGAGCCACATGCCACATCCAGTATTCTTTTTCCAGGACTTTTGGATGACTCCTTTATAAATTCAAGCTGCAAAGTCCCAACAGGAAAAATATAATCATAGTATCTGCTTATTTCATCATAGAAACCCATTTAATCACCCTTACTTGTTAAAGCTCTGTACCTTGCAGCAAAATCCTCATCCAGAACCATATGCTTAACATTTGAAATATCGGTTCCTTTACGTATAAAATCGCCAATTATATTTGCAGATGCAATATCTCCTAAAAATATCATGCCTTTTACCTTATTATCCTTTAAAACTACCTTTTTATATACATTTAAATCCCTGTCAAAGCAAACCATTGACTCATATTCTGCTTTGTCGGGATTTATCATGCCCATTGATACAAAAGGAATATCCCTTAGCCTCACAGCATTATTAACTGCTGCATCACAGGAAAACTCCTGCGGCTGTCCGGCCATGTTAAAAGCGGCACACTTACCCTGGGCCAGAGCGTTAGGCCATATATAACTTGACACAAAGCCCCCAGACTGCCTGTTCATAGTTTCTGCCACATCACCAGCTGCAAATATATCCTTAACGGAAGATTCCATGTATTCGTCAACCAGTATACCTCTATTGCACTTAATATCGGTTCCCCTTATAATTTCAAGATTTGGTCTTGTTCCTATTGTTATGACAAGCATGTCAAACTCATATCTTTCTCCATCTGAAGTCTCTAAGCATTTTTCACTTCCGGCTGATACGCACTGCACATTTTTAGACAGAAGCAGCTCTATACCCTCATCCCCTATCTGCTTGACAAGAACATCTGCAGATACAGCGTCAAGCTGCTGCGGTAATATCCTGGATTCACGCTCTATTATAGTAACTTTCATACCAAGCCTTTTTAACGCAAACCCGGTCTCAATTCCGGTGAGACCTGCTCCAACTATGACAGCCTTTTCGCCTTCTACTGCCCTTTCCTTTATAATATCTGCATCTTTTATTGAATTTATGGTCAGATAGTTTGAATCCTTTAACCCTTCAATATTTGGTACAACAGGGCTTCCCCCCACAGCAACAAGCAGCTTGTCATACTCTTTATCCTTATCGCTTGTCAGCTTGATGCACTTGTTTTTTATATCAATATTCTCAATCTTCTCATCCAGCATAAGATTCATCCTGTTATCGCGGTAATACTTGAAATCCCTTAGAATAAGCCTCTCCTTACTGATTTTACCGCCAATATAATCAGGTAGCATAAACTTAGTATAAACGGGAGTATCCTCAATGCTTATTACTGTTATCTCACATGAATCATCCAATTGCCTTAATTTTTCGGCGGCAGATATACCTGCTGCACCGTTACCAAGAATCACATGTTTCAACGGCAACACACCTCTTTCGCCAAACGTATATATTGCTTTCTTATATATTTGCCACACAAGAAACATGGCTAAACAACAATTTAATAATATCAGGGTAAAACAGCTACAGCTTCAATTTCTATACCTACATCCTTTGGAAGTCTGGCAACTTCTACACATGACCTTGCCGGGTAAGGTGCTTTAAAATACTCAGCATAGACACTGTTTATTGCAGCAAAGTCATTCATATTTTTAATAAAAATCGTAATTTTTACTACATTTTCAAGCCCAACCCCTGCAGCATTAAGCACTGCTTTGAGATTGTCAAGGACCTGTCTTGTTTGTTCCTCAATACTTCCCAACACCAGTTGGCCTGTTGATGGGTTAATAGGTATCTGCCCTGATGTAAAAACATTGTTACCCACCTTAACAGCCTGTGAATAAGGTCCAATAGCTGCAGGAGCCTTATCTGTTGAAATTATTTCTATAGACATTACGCATTCCTCCTTAATTAATACTACTATTTTATTATGTAATACCCTTAATTATTTCTTATATATCCCTAAGTATAGCATAAAGTATGCAAAAAAAGAGATACCCTTTTATAGGTATCCCTTTAGCTACACTAATCTTTATTCAAGCTTGTCCTTAAAAATCGTTGTCTTGTGCCCATTGAGCAGCTCTTTTTAACGCGTTTTGGTGATTTGTATCTACCCTGTTGGTTCCGTGAGTTCTACTGTTTAAGAAGTGAACATCGAACACTCCGTTCATATTATTGTCTTTTACAGCATCAAGGTTCGATCCTGCGCCATATCCGCCGCTTCTCCATTTTACGTATGTATTGGCTGATACATCATCGACCCCTGCATGAGGCATGCCTGCCATGGATGCCGCTAATCTACGCCCCTCTACTGTAATAATAATCGGCCTTCTTTCCCAGCTCCACTCTCCGCCGAATACCGAGAGCATAATTCTTGTGTCCTCTGCTGTCAGAGTCTCACAATCCGCATGGTTATGGCCATATGTCCTTTTTATATTGAAAGTGCGCCCTGTCCCAATATCGTATACCTGTGCCGTGTCCCCTCTTTTAAAGATATTCTCTACGCCGCCAAACCAGGAAACCAGATAATTACTTCTGTCAATACCGCCGCTTCTGGTTACTGAAGCTACTGAAGCCACTGACGCTGTCTCTTTATTGGCTGTCTCTTTATTGGCTGTCCCTCCAAGAAGCTTATTGATGAGTGAATCAGTATTGGTCCCAACCATCCCATCCTGCGCAAGACCGTATCTTCTTTGAAGCTTCTTCACTGCAGCTGTAGTAAGGCTTCCGTAGTACCCTGTAGGATTTACACTCAAATACCCCAGGGTCTTAAGGTTCTTCTGCAGTGTTGTGACCCTGCTTCCACTCATTCCTTCCTTTAATACCATACTGCTTGAAGATCTGGTGCTGCTTGTCTTTTCTCTTAGCAGTCTGTCAACAAGTGAAAATGTAGCCGACCCTGCAACTCCATCCTGCGCAAGGCCATACCTGCCCTGAAGCTTCTTCACTGCTGTTTTGGTAAGACTTCCGTAATACCCTGTCGGGCTTACACTTAAGTATCCCAAAATCTTTAAATTCTTTTGCAGTGATGTAACCTCGCTTCCACTCATTCCTTCCTTTAAAACTCCGGAGCCTGCCAAAACAAAAGCAGTATTAAAAGAGAAGCAGCTAATAAGAAAAGATAGAACAACTACAAACAAAACAGACTTTTTCTTTAGCATTGAAAATAAGCCCCCCCTTTAGCTTACGAGGTTAGTTGACGGGTTAGGTAGAAGAGACTCCCTTTCCGGCAAGAACCGGAATTAACCCCAAATTATTTTCCCCCGTTTCTCCAATCAAAAGTTTAGAGAATTCAGCAACATAATTGTAACACTTTATCCTAAAATAATAAATACAAAATTAATGTATTTATTTATTAACTTATGTTTTTTAAAAGGATAATCTATCCTTAAGTATTTTATATAAAAAAATGTTACAAGTAAACCTTCTGGAGTAAAATAATAAACATAAAGAACCGTAATTTTTAAATTTTAATTTAATTATAAAGGATTTTTTTAAATTATATTGAATATAATTATAATACGCTTGACTATTATATCAGGGCGTTTAGTATTATTGTTTTTTGTCTGATTTTTTTATATGTTTTTGTAAATAATAATATAAAAAAGTAAACCCTTGCTTTTTAAGCGGAAGTATTAATATATAAATCGTGCTTTTAAATTATATGAGTTTTGTAAATTTTGTCTATACTGGTATATGATTTCTCATTTTAAGATAAAAGACTATCCCGTTCCTTGATAGTGAGTCCCAAATGGTCTTACTATCATTGATACAAATGAAAGATCTGCAAAGCGAAAGGATGATCCTTAGATGAAAGCTATCATTATGGCTGGCGGAGAAGGTTCAAGACTAAGACCTCTTACATGTGATTTACCAAAGCCTATGGTCCCGGTAATGAATGTTCCTATAATGGAACACATCATTAATTTGCTTAAAGCCCATGGCATCACGGAAATTGGTGTTACACTGATGTATTTGCCTCAAAAAATCAAGGACTATTTTGGAAATGGGTCAAACTTCGGTGTAAATATTCATTATTTTACAGAAGACACCCCTCTTGGTACTGCCGGAAGCGTCAAGAATGCAGAAGAATTTCTTGATGAATCCTTTATAGTAATAAGCGGCGATTCTCTTACCGATATGAATATATCAAAAGCCATAGAGTTCCATAATTCAAAGAAGTCAAAGGCAACTTTGGTTTTGACAAGAGTTGACGTCCCCCTTGAATATGGGGTTGTTATTACAGATAAGAAAGGTGCAATAACCGGATTTTTGGAAAAGCCCAGCTGGGGTGAAGTATTCAGCGATACGGTAAATACCGGAACATATATTTTAGAGCCCCAGGTCTTAAACTATCTTGAAAAGGGTAAAAAGGTGGATTTCAGCCAGGATTTGTTCCCTCTTCTGCTTGCAAAGGGAGAGCCTATGTTCGGACATATAATGGAGGATTACTGGTGTGATATCGGCGATCTTCAAGCATACCTGCAGGCCCACTATGATGTCTTGGAAGGGAAAATAAGCCTTGACATAAATGCTACTCAAATAAAAAAGGGCGTATGGGTTGGTGCAGGAACAATGATTGAACCTCATGCAGTAGTTAATGCTCCTTGTGTAATAGGTGAGAACTGCCGTATAGGCAATGGTGCCATAATTGATAGTCTTAGTGTATTAGGTGATAATAACGTTATTGAGGACGATGCTTCAGTTAAGCGCAGTGTTATCTGGAATGGCAACTATATAGAGCATGGGTCCGAAATAAGAGGAGCCATCCTGTGTAATAAAATAAACCTTAAACACTACGTACATATTTTTGAAAATGCAATCGTCGGAGACAATTGTATTATTAATGAAAGAGTCGTCATCAAACCAAATATTAAGATTTGGCCCCAAAAGACTGTAGACCCTCTGGCAATTGTTGATAGGAATATTATATGGGGGGCCAAGCACTCCAAAAGCATTTTCGGTGAAAACGGACTTTCGGGTATTATCAATGTTGATATTTCTCCTGAGTTTGCAACCAGGTTGGGTGCAGCTTACGGCTCAATATTTAAAAAAGGATCAAAAGTTGTTGTCAGTTCTACCACATCAAACTCCGCAAGGATGTTTAAGCATGCTTTTATATCCGGTATCCTGTCCGTAGGCGTAGAAGTGTTTAACATGAGCAGCCTGCTTACTCCTATTTCCCGCCATGCAATTAATTTTCTCTCTGTAGAGGGTGGAATACATATAAAGCTTAGTGATGACAACCCTAACAAGCTTAGGGTGGATTTTATGGATGCTAAAGGAGCAAGCATAAGCAGGGTAATGGAAAGGAAAATTGAAAATTCATTTTTCCGTGAAGACTTTAAGCGCTGTTCCGGTGAAGAAATCAGCAGACTTAACAATATTACGGACTTTAAAAACTACTATGTCCGCTCGATTTTAAATGAAGTAGATGTTGAAGCTATCAGAAATAATGCTCCAAAGTTATGCATTGTTTCACCTTCAGATTTTGTTATATCTATTGTTGTACCAATGCTCACAGACTTAGGGTGCAAGGTGGCAAGCTTCTCCTCCGCCAATCTCAATGAGCTTGATACCATTGTAGATGAGATAAAAAATAACAACGCAAACTTTGCTGCTTTTATTGACAGTAATGGAGAAACTCTGGTGCTTATAGATAAACACGGTAATGTAGTCAGGGATGATTTATTCCTGTCACTGACCTCCCTTATTACTTTTAAAACAACTCCAAATTCAAAGGTAGTGGTTCCCATAACAGCCCCTTCCATAATTGACATAATGGCAGAAAAACACAATGGCAAGGTTGTAAGAACAAAGACCTCTCCACAGGCTGTCATGGAGCAGATGTTAAACCACAACCTCTTTAAAAACAGGGAAAATATGAACCAGTTCCTCCTAAACTTTGACGCCCTTGCAGGACTGGTAAAAATAATTGAATACTTATGTCTTAAGAATACCACGCTAACCGATTCTCTTAAGGAAATACCCGATTTCTATGTAAGCAAGAAGAAAATTTTCTGCCCGTGGGAATTAAAGGGCCGGGTGATGAGAACCCTAATAACAGAGAAAAACGGTGAAAAAGTTGAACTGCTGGACGGAGTAAAATTTATTCTGGAAAATGGGTGGGCACTTGTTCTTCCGGATGCCGATATGCCGTTATGCAGGGTTTATTCCGAAGGAGACTCCCCGGATATTGCAGAGACAATCTCTGACAAATACCTGGATAAGATAAAAGCAATAATAAATGCAAAGTAGGATAAAGGGTTTATGCGTACATTAATAGTGACAGAAGAAAAAGCAAACAAGCGAATTGACAGAATTCTAAAGGAAACATTCTCCAACATGCCTCAAAGTGCAATGTACAAGGCATTCAGGAAGAAGGATATAAAGGTTAACGGTACAAGGGTTAAAGAAGATTATGTTGTAAAGCTTAACGACAAGGTAGATATATATATTGTTGATGAAATCCTTGACGGAGCTTCAAAGGCAGGTTCATATACTGCTGATAAAGCTTTTTCGGTAGTCTACGAAGATAAAAACATACTGATTGCAAACAAGAAGCAGGGTATACCCGTCCACCCTGACAAGGACCAGACCGAAAATACCTTAATCGATCTTGTTAGGGATTATATTAAGAACAAGGGAGAGTACAGAAAAAATTCTACTTTTGCTCCCTCACTTTGTCACAGGCTTGACCGCAATACCGGCGGCCTTATAATGATAGCCAAAAATGAAGAAAGTCTTGGAATCATTCTAAGGAAAATCAAAACAGGCGAAATCAAAAAATACTACCAGTGTATGGTTAAGGGAAGAATGAATCAAAAGGAAGGTCTTTTAAAAGCATTTCTTGAAAAGGACGAAAATAAAAGCAGGGTTTTCATTAAAGATACCAGAACAAAAAAATCAGTAGAGATATTGACCAAATATAAAGTGCTTTCATATGAGGAAATTGAAGGTTCCGATGAGGGTATAAGCGTGCTGGAAGTGGAGCTTTTAACAGGCCGTACCCATCAGATCAGGGCTCACTTTGCCTACATCGGCCACCCCATTGCCGGTGACGGAAAATACGGAAGCAATTCCTTTAACCGCTTGCTAGGGATCAAATACCAGGCCCTTTGGGCATACAAGCTTAAGTTTGACTTTGATAGGGACTCCGGGATACTTAATTATTTAAAGGGAAAAGAGTTTAAAGTACAGCCGGAATTTGAAACAAGAAAACCAAATAAACATATATAATTCGTCAAACCTTGAACCTGTAGCCAATACCCCATATTGTCTCAATATACTGTGGCTTGGATGTATCTGTCTCTATCTTCTCACGGATTTTCTTAATATGGACAGTCACTGTTGAAATATCTCCACAATTGTCCATACGCCATATTTTATCAAATAACTCCTCACGGGAAAAAACCCTATTAGGATTTTCCGCCATAAATAATAGAACGTCGAATTCCTTTCCGGTAAACACGATTTCACTGTTGTCCATCCATACTCTTCTTGAATCTTTATCTATAACAATATTTCTTATATTTAATGTTTTATTCTGTTTTTGCTTCCCGCCCACTAGCCTTTCATACCTTGATATATGTGCCTTGACTCTTGCTACCAACTCGCTTGGACTAAAAGGCTTTGTTATATAGTCATCTGCCCCAAGTCCCAGGCCCCTTATCTTATCTATATCTTCCTTTCTGGCGGAAACCATCAATACCGGTATATCCTTAACTTCTCTTACTTTTTTGCAAATTTCGAATCCATCTATATTAGGAAGCATCAGATCAAGAATTATCAGATCAACATCTTCCTTTTTCGCCCTTAATAGACCGGCATCACCTGTCTTTTCTATCACTACCTCAAAGTTATTAATTTCCAGATAGTCACGCTGGAGTTCAGCAATTGAAACCTCGTCTTCAATTATTAAAATCCGCTTTTTCATTTTTTTCACCCTTTTTCTCCAGTTCAATATAAATGCTGGTGCCTTTTCCTGGCTCACTTTCCGCCCAGATTTGTCCGCCATGCTCGTTTATAATTTGTTTTGCAATTGCAAGTCCAAGTCCGCTTCCGCTTATTGATGAATTTCTTGATGGATCAGCCCTATAGAACATATCAAAGATATAAGGCAGGAACTCTTTTTTGATCCCATTCCCATTATCGTGAATACCTATAACAATCTTATTATTTCTATCATTCACATCGATTCTTATAATACCTTTTTCCTTATTCATATATTTTATAGAATTATCTATGATATTTGCAACAACCCTTTTAAACTTTTCAACATCAGCTTTAATCATCACATTGGGTTCCAAATTATAACTACTTTCTATCAAGATGCCCATCTTTTCCAATTCCAGTTGATATTCATCTATAATGTCTTCGATAAATATTTTTAAATTTACCCTGGAAAAATTAAATGGTACCTTATTTAGGGTCTGGTTTGAATAAAATGTAAGATCGTTTATTAATCTGTCCATATCAGTTATCTTCTTGTACATAATATCTATATATTTTTCTTTTTTCTCCTGTGTATCTGCAACTCCATCCTTCAAGCCTTCGATATGGCCCTTAATAGACGTTATGGGAGTTTTTAAGTCATGAGTTATACTTGCAATAAATTCATTCCGTTCTTCATCGTATTTAAGCTGTTTTACAATAGCTTCCTTAAGCCTCTGTCTCATTTCTTCAAAAGCCCGGCAAACCTCTCCCACTTCATCTTTGGATTTTTCATCTATCACAAAGGCTAGGTTACCATCTTTTATCTGCTCTGCTCCGAATTTTAGTTTTTTAAGAGGCTTTATTATGCTTTGTGATACAAAAAATGTAAGAAGTCCGTTAGTAAGCAGTACTATTAATACAAAATAGAAAGTAAACTCTGATACAAAGCGTCTAAAAAATTTACTTATAGGGCTTATATCTACGAATATATAAAGTGTACTGTTTTTACCATCTGATAATCTAAAATTATGGTAAAAATACTCAACTCCCTCTTTGTGTAAATCCATTACTCTTCTGTCAGTATTACGTGTTTTTTCAACTTTTGCATGAAACTTTTCAAATTCTACCATGTCCATTTTTTCAGTCAGAAAGTAAACCTCATTTTCAATTACCAAAGCTAGACCTGAATTTAAAGGTTTCAATTTATTTTCAAAATCCTGAAGGTATTTCTTATCCTTAAGCATATCCGGATTGTTTAGTGCGTCATTTGTTATTGCGACAAATTCCCTTAACATATCTTTAGCCATCCTGTTAAAGGTAAAGCCTGGCTTATGAGGATCTATATCAACTCTTTCAAATCCCGTGCCTATTAAAATAACTGCCAGAACCATCGAAGAAACAAAGGGAATAGCAAGCATCAATATATTCGATAACAGTAGTTTTATTCTAATAGACATTTGAAAAAGCCCCCTTGATATATATAAATTTCCTTTAGAAATCTTTCCTTTCAAACAGGTAAGAACCAGCAGATAAAAATATTATACCATAAGCTAATATATATAAGAGTTCATTTAGAGTTCTAATAATATCTGTACCGGAATAAAAGTTCTGATACCAGCCAAAGTAAGTAGTAGGCAGAAAAGTTACAATTTCGGGAACAAAAATTGATACCGTCGATAAAAAGACAGAGGCTAAAATCATTAATACAATTGTTGCACTTCCGCTTTTTGTGAATTGTGCCATAAAAGCTGTTAGTACTGCTATTAGCAGCATTGGTATAACTGCAGCTAAATATGAAATAAAGCTCTTAGGTATCATATATATTATATCATTTATTCTTCCTCCAAACAGACTTGCGATTAAAGCAACCAAAAAAGTGCCTAACAAAAATGCAAACGTACATACACCTATAGATATGATTTTTGAAATATAGATTTTATACCTCGAAATCGGTCTCACCAGAGACATTACGATGGAACTATCCAAAAATTCTCCCGAAAATGAATCGCTTGTAAGCATAAGTATAAACAGTGGCAATATAAGAGACGACATAAAATTCAGAATCGTAATAGGGAGACTTATATTATTAAAAAGTGCTGCCCCCAGACTCTGCCCTGTAATTATATTTATTACTGATGCTGTTATTGTAACAAATACAGAAATTATAAATAGTATAATATACTTTTTCTTTGACAGTATTTTTTGAGTTTCATTCATTGTGCAAGACAACAAGATATCCATACCTATCACCAACCCGTATTATTTTATTTTGAATTTATTTTTTCAATAAAATAGTCTTCCAAAGCAACACCCGTTTCTTTAACACTTTTTACAACACAAGTATCGATAATCTCTCCTTCTTTGATTATCATTATCTTATCGCACAGCATTTCTATTTCATGTATCAAATGGCTTGAAATTAAAAAGCTTATCATAAACTCTTTTGCCAGTTCTGAAATCAACCTTCTAAGTTCTTTCGAAGCTTCTATATCAAGACCGTTAGCCGGCTCATCCAGTATAACCAACTTCGGCTTTTGATATATGGCCATAGATATTGCCAATCTCTGTTTCATTCCAAGGGAAAAATTCTTGACCTTATCATTTTTATATTTAGAAAGACCAGTAATATTAAGTACTTCATTTATTCTATCCGAATCAATATTTTTGTAATACCTTGAAACCAATTTAAGATTCTCAAAACAGGTCATATTTCCAATGATTGAAGGGGTCTCTATTATACAGCCAACATTCCATATAGCGTTCTCAAAGTTCTCATTAAGATCGCTGCCGCAAATTTTTACACTGCCACTATCCATTCTTATAATGCCTGTTATGGATTTCATTATTGTAGTTTTTCCAGAGCCATTTGGCCCCAGTAAACCAACTACCTCTCCACTACAGATATCAAAACTTGCGTCTTTAACACCTCTGCCGTTTTTATATATTTTTTTAATATTTCTAACTTCAAGTATTTTCTCCATACCTTAGTCACCTCTCTTATTACTATTTTTTTGAAATATGGGGACAGGACCGCCCCCATATTTGTTAATTTGCCTAAGAAAGTCAGTAACTAATACATTTAGCAGCCAAAATCTTCATTAGGCAGTTCCCTGACAGTTTTTCCTTCAAGATTAATAGTGTCAGCTTCTGTAGAGTTTACTCCTGAAACATCTATACTAAGCTTTAGCACTTGATTGTGAGTCAGGTTATTTTCGTCATTACCACTAATGTAAAACTCTGCATCCATTTCCTTTATAATATTGTTATTGTCTACAATTATTTGGACATCGATTTTTTCTACTTTTGCATCATTAACCAGTTTAGGCACTCTAAAGTCATCTTTGCTGATTCCTAGAATTTCATGAACCCTTCCCTGTCTATCACAATCTTGCTGACCTTTAGCTGAAAGGATCATATTGAAAACTGTAGGCACTTCATCCTTATCAAGTACTATACTTAACTGTTTTTTACCATTCTCAAGATTCTTTTGAGTTACCTGGTTTTTTAGGTCTCCTACCAAAGTATCCATGATTGTCTCGCCGACCTTTTCCATCTGGAGGTTTCCATGCTTAAACTCACCATTCCCATGAAACCTCCCCCTCCTCATTCTCCTGTTACATTCAACTTGATTGTAAACATCCGACGAATCATCCTTAAAAACCATCACATTATCTTTTCCGTAAAAAGTGTAGCTCGTGTTTACTTTTTCTGAATTAATCGTTACAACGCCACTGGACATCTTATCTTCTTTATCCGCTTTTACTGTTGAATTCACTTTCACCAATTCTTCATTATTGTCATGCAATGAGCCTTTGATGGTGAATGTAGAACTTTCGACCCTCTTTGAGTTTTTCAAAGAAGCTTTGAGTGTTTCATATCCGCTTGGGCCGCCAGCCATACTGATTAGCGTGGATGTAAAAAACAGCGAAAACCCAACTACCAATCCAATTCCTGTTCTAAGTACTTTTTTGTTCATGGTTTTGTTTCCTCCTTTAAATGTTTTATTTGCATGCTACATTTTAATTTTAACCACTAGAAATAAAGCAGTTATAAAGTAAAAATGAAAAGATAATTAACAAATATTAAAAAAGTATAAACTTTTTTGTGTATTAAAAGAACCTGCAGGAGACGTGTCCTGCAGGTTCTTCGTTTAGGCCGTTTAAAGAGTAAATCCGACCGAAAGCCGCGGGCTTCATGCCCATGCTTCTATTTTATTTTCCAATAAACATCTGTACAAACATCTTTCCATATGTGGGGCTGTCTACAACCCCTATTCCGGTGTAGTTGAAGTTGCCGTTCAGTATATTCTTTCTGTGTCCCTCGGAAGCCATCCAGGCTTTAACTGCACCTTCCACTGTACGGTTACCTGCAATGTTCTCTCCTGCAGTTCTGAAGTCTACATTGAACTGCCTCATCATATCAAAAGGAGACCCGTATGTGGGTGACTGATGTGAGAAGTAGTTCTTCTCAACCATGTCCTTGGCTTTTAATTCTGCTACCTTCACCAGCTCCATATCAAACTTGAGAGGTTCAATTCCTGCATTAGCCCTTTCCTTATTTATAAGGTCCAATGTAAGCTGCTCATCCTGACCTATACCGGAAGGTGCTTTTGACATAGGTGATGGACTGGCACTAACTCCAGCACCTGCACCCGGTGTCCCTTGTTTTGTTGTTCCCTGCTTTGGTACAGTGGTATTAGGTGCCTGTTTCTTTTGAGCTGCCGGTGCCTTAGTAGTGGTACCCTGTGGCTTTATAAATTGGCTCGAAACTGCTCCAACGCATCTTGAAGCAGGCTCATAAACTGCATACCAATCCCCTAGCTTCCCAAATACCTTTACTGTTTGTCCTTTCTTAAGTACGCATACAACTGGAAAATTTGTAGATGGTCCCTGCCTTACATTAAGCTCTGTTGCAGTCACCACTCCACTTACAAAGTTAACTCTCTGAAACGTAGAAGCTGCTGTAGCTTTCTGGGAGGTAACCCCTGAAAATCCCAAAGCTCCTGTCAGAACAAGAGTCAGAACAATTAATAAGACAAACTTCCTGTTCATGAAAATCCCTCCAACTTTTCAATTTTAATTTGCCATAAAAAATAAATTTTTATTAAATTGGGTGTTACTGTGTTGATTATAGTATTGACAAATTTATATGAATTATTTACATAAGCATCCTATAAAACTTAAAAAGTTTTATATATGTAAAATAAAAAAGGACCCAGTGCGATTTGCAAACTGAATCCTTACCTTTTAGGCATATTTTTATCTTACATATATGCTGGAGGCTTCTCCAGAAACTTAAGTTTCAACCCTAAGAGAATATAACTTTTTAAGACTATTTTTTAAGTCCGTCAGCCACTTCCTTTTTAGCCCTGGCAACAGCTTCCTCGAAAGACAGAGCAGAAAATTCCGATTCTTTTCTTAATTTAAATTCAACAATACCTTCACCGGCTTTCTTTCCTACAGTAATCCTTACAGGAATACCTATCAAGTCCGCATCCTTGAACTTGACTCCAGGCCTTTCGTCCCTATCGTCAAGCATTACCTCTATACCTGATGCCATAAGCTCTGAATAGATCTTCTCTGCAAGCTCCATTTGAACACTGTCACCTGTGTTTACCGGTATAACTGTAACATGGTAAGGAGCAACAGTCATTGGCCAAATTATACCATTGTCATCATTATTCTGTTCGATTACAGCCGCCATGGTTCTGTTCACTCCTATACCATAGCATCCCATAACCATAGGGTTCTCTTTGCCGTTTTCATCAAGATATACACAGTTTAACGCCTCGGAGTATTTAGTGCCAAGCTTGAATATATGTCCAACCTCTATACCGAACTCCACCTTCACCGGTGCTCCGCATTTAGGGCATTTGTCACCCACCGCTATTGTCCTTATATCCTTTACTGCAAAAGTTTTGAAGTCCCTGTTTATGTTTACATTTTTGTAGTGGTAACCCGTCTCATTGGCACCAACAACAAAGTTTTTCATACATGCTACTTCAGGATCTACAACTACATCTATCTTAAGTCCGACAGGTCCTGCAAAACCTACACCTGCCCCAGTAATCCTCTCTACAGTTTCACTGTCTGCCATTTCAAGCTCTATGCAGCCTAAAAGGTTTTGAAGCTTAGTCTCATTAAGCTCTCTGTCACCCCTTACCATAGCTGCAACTATTTTATCATCTGCCTTATATATTAATGTCTTGGCAAATTCTTTTGCCGAACACCCAAAGAACTTCATCAGCTCCTCAATGGTTCTTACATTTGGGGTGGCAACCTTCTCAAGCTCCTTTTCTTCGCAGCAGCCGCTTTGGCCATTACAGCAATCTTCCGGTATACACTCTGCCTTTTCATCATTTGCAGCATAACCGCAAGCTTCACAGTAAGCAATTCTCGACTCGCCTATAGCAGATTTAACCATAAATTCCTGGGAGCCCGAACCTCCCATTGCACCTGTATCGGCATCAACAATAATATAATCAAGGCCACAGCGGTCAAATATCCTGCAGTAAGCCTCGTACATCTTCTTGTATGAGACATCCAAGCCTGTCTCATCCCTGTCAAAGCTGTATGCATCCTTCATTACAAATTCTCTTGATCTCATTACGCCAAACCTTGGTCTTCTCTCATCCCTGTATTTTGTTTGAATTTGATAGAGAGTAAGTGGAAGCGACCTGTATGACCTTGTCTCATTTTTTACAGTCTCTGTGAAAATCTCCTCATGGGTAGGTCCAAGACAGAAGGCCCTGCCTCCCCTGTCTTTTAGTCTGAACATCTCTGCACCAAAAACATCCCATCTTCCTGATGCCTGGTAAGCTTCTGCAGGCAAAAGAGCTGACATTATAAGTTCCTGTGCTCCTGCCCTATCCATTTCTTCTCTTACAATCTGTTCGACTTTTCTAAAAGTCCTGTAGCCTAAGGGCAAAAAAGAATAAATACCTGATGCCAGCTTTCTCATAAGTCCAGCCCTAAGCATTAGCTTATGGCTGACTATTTCAGCCTCGGCAGGTACTTCTCTTAAGGTTGGAAGAAACATATTGGAAACTCTCATATATTAAACCTCCTATTTAAAAAATCAAAAAGATACAATAAAAAAACTCCATCCTCTATTATGGGACGGAGTATTATTTTCCGCGGTACCACCCAAATTGGTAAAAACCCGACTCTAGTATACCTTTAACGGAGTATATCCGGCAGCTTCGTCAGCTGCATCTCCAGGGTGGGAAGAAAGTTTCGGTTTTGGAGTCTCACAGCTAAAGAGATCTGGCTGTAAACTGACAGCTGTTATCTCTAAAAACTCCATTCTCTTTGAAACCTGACCTTTCGAGGCCCTTTCACAGACCAATACTTTATTATAATAATATTAATATACCTTCCACCACCTGTCAATATACTTATCTGTTGGAAATTAAATGGAGTAAAAACTGTACCCTTGCCCTGCTTGAAATACTGATATATAATTTTAGAAAACAATACAGATAAGGATTGATTTATAAATGAGAGTTGGTATAGGTCAGGATAGCCATAGGTTTGATTTTGATGATAAAACTAAAAAATTGATTCTTGGAGGAGTCATATTTGAAGGATGCCCTCCCTTAGAAGGCAACAGTGATGCAGATGTAGTCCTTCATTCAATTACAAATGCCATATCGGGAGTAACATGTGTTAATATCCTCGGTAAGATAAGCGACGATTTATGCCTTAAAAAGGGTATTACAGACAGCAGTGTATACTTGAAAGAAGCTCTCAAATACTTGAACGGCAAAAAAATCATACATATTTCCATCTCTATTGAATGTCTTACACCCAAGATCACTCCCAGGATACCTTTGATGAGAAGCAGCATCTCAAGGCTTCTTTCAATACCTGAAGATTCTGTCGGAATTACCGCAACAACTGGGGAAGGCCTGACCCAATTCGGCCAGGGCAAAGGAATCCAGGTTTTCAGCTGTGTTACTGTAGAGTGATAATAAGCAATAAATTAAGCTGTACGCATCTTTATAGGGGTATACTTATATATATGGATGTACCTTTCCCTATTTCGCTCTCAATGTTCATTATGCCGCCGAACTTTCCCTTAATTGTGGAGTATGACATATATAGGCCTAATCCGGTACCTTTTTTGCCCTTGGTTGTAATCATTTCTTTTAACAGCTTTTTCTTTACATCTTCTGGGATTCCACATCCATAGTCCCTGATTAGTATCTCCAGGCTGCGGCCTTTTTTGTCAATTAATACATCAACCTTTCCTGTTTCCCCGTTGTATGACTCTATAGAGTTTGAAATAAGATTGTTCATAACCTGTACAAGGTTGTTGATTTCTCCTTTTATTGGAGTGTTTACGTCTATATTGAGTTTTATGTTCATTTCGCAGCGGTATCTCTTAAGCTCGTGGCTCATTAGAATTTCTACTCTTCTTAAAAGATCATCTACAGTAAAGCTTATATTTGTTGACTCATTTAAGTTAACTGCCTGGCCCTTAACAGTTGATATAATATCAGACATATATGTACAATAGGGCTTAATCCTCTTCACCCAGTCTCTCATCTCTCCTGCAATCTCATGATGGTCTCTTTCCGTTACCGTACCATCATCTATGGAATTGTCATATTCATCTGCAAGATCCTTTAAAGCCTCCAGACCACCAGCTATTGACAT
>JBMOLK010000271.1:0-5476 GCA_049325575.1 Bacillota bacterium
GTAATAATCAAAACTGTGACTGTTAAACTTAATTCCGCTGCCGTCAAATTGGGTTATTTCTTTTAGCAGGGTTTTATTAAACTCCCCTGTAATATAGTCTAAAGTATAGCGCCTGATTAGATCGTCTTTAAAGCTTACCTTGATTTCCTTGAGCAGATGTTTTGTCAAGGTCTTAAAGCCGGGTCTTGCATCAATAATAACATCCGGTCGTATTATATTCTCAATTGGATTTATAAATTCGTCTATTACAAATTCAACCTTATATGCACCATGGTCACCCATTCTTCCTGTATAATATACTGCCTTGGGGTATAACTGTACACCTGTGGTGCTGTCTCCTACCCTTTGATACTCATAATCCACTGTATTTCCGTATCTGTCTCTAACCTGCACAAGAGGCCATCTGAAAATATTCCTTCTTTCAGGATCTGACAGGACCTGATTAGGGCTTATGGATTCCTGCTCGGGTGTTCCGCCATAAAAGTACCTTATACCGTTTTTGGTTGTAACTTCCCACCAATAATTGTCAGGTGAATTACCATGTCGTATTATTTTCTTAAAGTCACCTTCTATTGTACTGTAAAATTGCTTGTTAGCTTCCCGGGGAACATAATCGCTTTTATATGCAACCGGCGACAGCTGTGCACCATCAAGTATATAGGTTTCTGTCTCAAGCTCTTCCCAGTATCTCGGTACACCCCATCTGGTGTCAATTGAAATACTGGACATTGATAAATCCCAGCCCAAACCGAGCCAGCCATTTTCCCCTTCGGAGTTGTAAGATATGCCAACCTGAGCCTGCATACCATTTCTACCCGGTGGTACTTCAATGGGGTATGAAAGCTGTGCATTTCCTTGATTATTTACTTCAGGAGGCTCAATTAGATTTACTTTCGAGCCCGGGTCCGCAGCCTTAATGTCCTTTATGCTTGTGGGATCAAAGCTTTGAGGAACTGGAGATTCCGGATCATTCAGGACATCATCGGCAAAGCTTTTCAGACCCTGTGCAGGTGAACTGGAAAGTACCGTTGACGTCATGCTCTGAAACAGTATTAAAGTAGCTAAGATGATTGACAGTAAACATTTCTGTACCTTTTTGGTTTTTGACATGTTGCATCTCCCCTTTTAAATCAATTTAGATGCTTTGGAAGTTTTTGTACTTCCAAAGGCTGTCCATACCATCAATAAGCCGGCATATAATGGTATAACAACTCCATTATAGATATTTTCAGTAGTGTTTTACGTGACTAAAGTCATTTTATTTTAATAACTTATGTCACCTTTTTTCTGCTGTGGGGTATATATTCAAGTACGCTTTAAAATAGGAAAAAACTAAAAATACCCTGTTGGACATCTAAATCCAACAGGGCTGTAAAAAACTAATTTTGCATCTAACTATATATAAATAACTAGGCTATTTATGTAACTTTACTTTTTGTGAAATCACATATGTAAAATCCGATGGAACATTATACTTTGAGGCTGAGTCTGGCTCCTGATAAAACTCTGGGGCAAGACCTTCGCTTTGGCAAGACAAATAAAAATGAGATATAAATATTCCAGCATCCAACATGGAAACATCCTTATATTTATTTGAGCTTGCTTTATTCTTAGTAAAAAATGCAACACTGTTATCTGTGACAACCGCACGGACAGGCTGTGCATTATTAGCCGATGGTGCCAATATGGACATCTCCAAAATTCTTCCTATACAAGGATATTGTTGTATGCATTCCGTGATGTCCCTATCCCATCCATTATAAAAAGCTATTTCCTTTACCTTCTTTCTTTTGCTTGCACCGGCCAATTTCCTGAATCCATTATTAAGAAAGCTGTTGTTTACTTGGGGGTAACCTAGAGCAATCATATTTACAACAAATTCATTCTCTTTTAAATTTAAAAACTGCCTTGCTTTGTCACTGTTATATGTTCCAAGCCAACAAGTTCCAATCCCCCGCTCAGCCGCCTCTAAAACAACTTGTTCCTGGATGAAACCTATATTTTCCATGCACCCTGGAGCATCCTCAGTAATGGCCACAATACAATGCGGGGCATTAATTTTAGCATATCCAAAGAGAAAACCAATTCTTAGTTCTTCAACAGTCTTACTATCTGTTATAAGCTCAAGCCTGGTGTTAATATTACCATAAAGTGTGAGACAGCTTTTCAACCTTTGCTCAAACCATTTGATAGTTTCCTGATCAAGCAATTTATCCTCATATTTCCTGATTGAAACTCGAGATTTTATAGCATCGTATAAACTCATAGTATTATCTCCCTTCGTTTATCTCGCGTCGATATAATATATATCCCGTTTATATAATACACTAATGTAATTGTTAAATACAACCTGGTTGCTCAAGACTTATTGTCTGACTATGTCGTTAAACCCTTATGAGTCTCCTTAGTCTTGTGGAAAAATCTTCTTTTAATTTTCTCCTTTTTAGACTCCAATATGCTGTATACAATAGGAACTATAACCAAGGTAAGCAGTGTTGAAACTATTAATCCACTAGCAAGTGATACTGCCATTGGTGTGAAGAGGTCACTCCCCATAAAAATCAAAGGCACTAAACCGATTACTGTTGTTGTTGTAGTCAACATTATAGGCCTGATTCGCTTTTCTACAGCACTAGCACAAGACTCACTTATTGATTTCCCATCTTTTCTTTCCCGGTTTATAAAGTCTATTAATATTATAGCATTGTTGACAACAATACCGAATAAGCTTACTATCCCTAGCAATCCGGTAAAAGAAAGTGGCTGTCTGCTTAAAAATAGTCCTATAATAGAACCTATGGCAGACAATGGTATGGTTAAAAGTATAATGATTGGTTGTGAGAAGGAATTGAATTGCATAAGAAGAATTAAAAATATAATCATAACTGCAATTAACGCTTTAACTCCTACGTCACCAAAGCTTCTATCTATACTTTCCTGTTCTCCGTCAAATTTAATATCCACTCCATTTAAATCCATGTTGCTTATATGATTCTTAAGTTGACTTTGAATAGCTACAGGACTGATTCCGGACTTAACATCACTAAATACAGATACTGTATAGTTTCTATCATATTTGACTATTGTAGGTACTTGTGCCTTTAAACTGATATTTGCAATTTGTTTAAGAAGTACTTTTTCTCCTGTAACGGAGGACTTAACTGCTAAGTTTTCAAGCTCCCTATTTGAAGTTATATTACCTTTAACCAGTATGTTATACTCTTTGCTGTTTTGCCTGTATCCATATACTGTTTGTCCTCCTAAAGCAATTCTTACTTCTTTTTGGACATCATACTTTGATATTCCCAAGCTACTGGCTATATCAGTATCTATATCGACACTATACTCATATACTCTTTCAGCAGAGTCATTGCGAACGTTTATTGTTCCATCAATTTTGTTAAGAGTCTGACATAATTCATCTGCAATAGTAGCCAGCTTTTGAATATCATCACCGGATAATCTGGCAGTAATTGGTGCTCCAACCGGTTCACTCTGTTCAAGTTGCTTCACAGTAACAGTACCAGAAGAGATTGTTTTGTCAAAAATCTCTTGCAAGTGATCTGCAAATTGAGAATTTGTTTTAAATTTTCCTTGCTTATTAAGATTTACTTTAATAAGAATTTGAGCAAAATCAGGAGAGTATATACTTATTGGCATTGTGGACCAAAACTTCGGCAGACCCCTTCCTATGGCAACTGTTGACTCAATAATCTCTGGCTGGGTGCTTAGTATTTTCGAAACCTCATCTGCTATTTGCTCTGTTTTTAAAATATCTGTCCCCTGTTCTTCTTTTATGTCTATGTATAGAATATTCTTGTCAGCTTTTGGGAAAAACTGGAGTCTTAGGTTTGTAGCAAGGAAACCCGACAGTACTAGCGCCACAGCAACAAACATTAGTGTAGTTTTTTTGTATTTTAGACCAAAGCCCAGCATATTGGCAAAAAACATTCTAGTATGTGAGTTATTTTGTTTTCCCTTATTTACTTTAAAAAATATAAATGCCATAGTTGGAATAAACAATAGTGCAACTAAATATGAAAATGTTAAAGATAACATAATAATCTGTGGAATACTGATTATGTATTGTCCTACTGCAGATTGAATTAGTGCTAAAGGTATAAAAGCACCTACCGTAGTCAGTGTTGAAGATAATACGGGTATTGCTACATCTCTGGCACCTTTTACACAAGCTTCCAAGCGGTCTGTACCTGCATCTAATTCGCCTTGTATCGAATCACTAAATACAATTGCATTGTCAACGAGCATACCTAACGCAATAATTAATGCAGTAATAGATATCTGGTGGAACTTTATACCTATTACATTCATAGATATGAATGTAATTACAACGGTCAATGGAATTGCCGTGGAAACGATAATAGCATTCTTAAACCCCATACTAATAAATGTTATTAATATAACGAGGAGCATCCCCATAAGCAGGCTTTGTATAAAACCATTTAGCGAATTACTTATATCCTTTGGTTTATATATGACCTCATTAAACGATATATCAGAGGGAAGCTCCTTACGTATTTCATTAATCTGCTTCTCCACCTCTTCACCAATATGTATTATGTTCTTGTCCTTCTTAAAATAACCAGTGAGTAATATTGCATTTTTTCCATTATGTTTTATTTTATAGTTTGAATCTTCCAAACCTACATAGACCCTGGCCACATCTTTAAGGCGCAAGACTTCCCCTGACTCTTTAGACACCCCAATTATAGTGTCTTCTATTTCTTTTAATGATTTAAACATTCCATTAACTTTTACATTTATCTTTGCTTTTCCATCATCAATACTTCCAGATGGTATCTCAAAATTCTGTGCCCTTATTACATTTAGTATATTTTCATAAGACAATTCATTATTATTCAGCTTAGCTGCATCTAATTCTACCTTTATTTCTTTTGATTGTTTACCTTCTATATCGAATTGAGCTATTCCATAAATACTTCCAAGCCTTTTCTTTACTTCCTCAGCATAATACTCCAGTTCTTCATATGAATATCCCTCTCCAGACATACTAATCATAATTCCTGCTACTTCCATTACATTAGTATTAATATCTAGTATTCTTGCACCCTCTGGAAGCTCGTTTTCCAACTCACCCATCTTTTCTCTTAGGGCTGTCCACGCTTTATCGATATCAATACCATACTCCAATTCAAATACCACAACCGAAATGCTATTTCTTGAATATGAAGCACAGTAGTCATATCCATCCATCTGAACTATTTTATCCTCAATTCTTTTAGTAACCAGCTTTTCGACGTCCTCTGGTGAAGCACCTGGATACACAGCTGTAACTATTGCTGCAGGAAGTTCAATTTCCGGCGAATCTTCCTTAGGAGTAATATTGTAGCTGTATAGCCCTACAATAACTAATAGAATTGCTACAAACAGCGTTACTTTTCTATTCACAATAACATTGCTTATAACTTCATGTATCATATTCCTCACTATCCTT
>JBMOLK010000272.1:0-5449 GCA_049325575.1 Bacillota bacterium
ACCATGAAAGCAACAGGGTTTATGCTTACACCTGCACCGCTGCCACCTGCAAACGGGAATTTACCTCCAGACTTATTACCGCCTTTTCCCTGACCCTCATCTTCTTCCTCGCCTTCTCCGCCTCCTTGTGCCTCACAGCATGTGTTGTATTCTCCTCCACCTGCGGCAAAGCCAAAGGCTACTTTTGATATAGGTATTATTACAGTTCCATCCGGAGCCTGAACAGCATCTCCTACAATGGTATTAACATCTACCATATCTTTAATACTTTCCATAGCTGTCGTCATCAAACCTTCAATAGGATGTTCTGCCAAGTTAATCACCACCTGTATATTTTATAAGTACGTACATTAGTGCCATACTCTTCTTACAATTATAAACAACATAAAAGGTTATTCTCACACTTACTTAAACTTTAGCCTGTAACGCTTCTCTTAAAACTAATGAAGCTAAGCTTTGTCCTAATAAGGTGTGTCAGAATCATAAATCCTACAACAATAATATGAGCAACTTTAACCTTAAATATACAATATAAATCAATTTTAAATTTTTTTCCCACAAAATCCGATTTTATATCGATATTCTTTTCCTTTATATTTACAAAATTATATATCGCTGTAAACATAATACCGGTTACAGTCCAGACTAACCCTGTAAGTATAGCAGTTTGAGATGCATTGCCAGTGCCAATGAGTACATGAAAATCAAGCTTATTCATGGAAACTCTGCACTTTAAATATTTCAATACTTTCCTGGCCAATTCTTCATATTCATCATATGTATTTCGTACTTTCTCAATTTTTTCAATTATACCGGTATATTTTATATACTCCTTGCTCTTTTTGCTGTCTTTCTCCTTTTTTCCCTTTTCCTTTATACTTTTAAAGAAAATACCTTTCTTTTTTAACCCTGCTCCAGGTATTTCATATTTGTATTTAATAAGTCCTCCATATGCAAAAATTGACACAATAAGATGATCATTTTTGCCTGACTTGTTATATTCGACAGCAATATTGAGTTTTGTTAATACTATTACCATTATTAATATGATAAACAATAATGCAAAAAGTATATAAAAAACCATAGTCACACCTCATTTTGATATTTTTTCCCAAAAATAAAAAAATACACATGAACTGTGTATTTTTTTAACATATGATTATTTATATTTGTTACTAAAGAGGCTGCTCTTCAGAAATCTCCTGTATTTCATTCAATTCAAATATGGGCAGGTCTGAGTCGGATTTAAAACCGAAGGATCTGAAAAACTCTTCCGTGGTCTCATAAAGTACCGGTTTGCCGGGTGCATCAAGCCTTCCGGCTTCCTTAACAAGATTCCTTTCAAGAAGCCTTGTAACGGCACTGTCTGAATTTACTCCCCTTATCTGTTCTATTTTTGCCTTGGTAATAGGTCTGTTGTATGCAATAATTGCCAGGGTTTCGAATGCTGCCTGCGACAGTCCGCTTTTTTGTCTCGGCTCAAAAAGAACCTTCAAATAATCATAAAGCTCCGGTTTAGAGCACAGCTGGTATCCGTTGTTTATTTCCCTTATTGTAATTCCACGTGAAGGGTTGTTATTATAGCTAACAATCATATTGTTTAAGACCAGCTTGGCTGTTTTCTTATCTATGCCTGCTATTTCGCATAATTTCTCAATTGAAATCCTATCCCCCGCAGAAAAGAGCAGACCCTCAATGATCCCTTCAAGCTTCTTTAAATCCATCCCATTTATTCCCCCAGGCACTTTTATATTATACTTTATCAATTTTCTGCTGCAATTTTTTCTTCGTCTATATCCTCAAGATTACTGTCCTCGCACTTATAGACCATAATTTCCGAGAACTGCTTGTTTTGAAGTATTGTAACCTTTTTTATCTTTGCCAGCTCAAGTATGGCCAAAAATCCGGTAACCACTTCTATCTTTGATTTGGTTTTTTGTGAGAACAGATCAGAGAATCTGAAATATGTCTTATTTAAAAGTGTCCTTATGACTTCCCTGATCTTACTTCTTAAGGAAACCTTCTCATGCTGCAGTATCTGCGTCATCTTCCCGGTATTCCTGTTCATTTTCTTTTCATTGCGTTCAATGAGTTCTATATAAACCCTTTTAAGCTCGTAATAGGAAAGCTCTATAGGTTCTTCTTCCCTCTTTATATCAATCTCCTCAGGCGATCTATAAAATACCCTTTCCCACTCTTTTTCACGCTGTTTTAAATTTTCAGTAAACTTCTTGTACTTTTTATACTCTACAAGCTTTAGTATAAGCTCTTCTCTAGGGTCAACCTCATCTTCCTTATTCTGTTTCGGACTTGGAAGAAGCAGCTTTGATTTTATATGGAGCAGGGTTGCAGCCATAACAAGAAACTCGCTGGCAATCTCCAGGTCGAGTTCCTGCATTTTAAAGAGATAGTCCATGTATTGATCTGTTATTTCATTTATTGGAATATCATAAATATCAACCTGATTCTTTTCTATTAGGTGAAACAACAGATCAAAGGGTCCTTCGAAGTTTTGAATCTTTATTGTACAAGCTTTGGATAAAACGCTTTCCACAAAATCCACCACCGCTCTTTAGGATAGTTGGAAAATCAGAAGCTATATAAAATCTATCTTCATTGTACTTCTTACTTCTTCCATTGTCTTTTCTGCTACTTTTCTGGCTCTCTCGTTACCGCTTTGTATTACTTCTCTAACTATACCGGGATTATCCAGTATTTTTTGTCTTCTCTCATATATTGGTTCAAGGTAAGCTGTCATCTTGTTGGCAAGGTTTTTCTTGCACTGGACGCAGCCTATTTTTCCGCCTCTGCACTGCTCCTCGATCTCCGGTATTTCTTCTTCATTGAATACCTTGTGGAAGGCATACACGGTACAAACTTCAGGATGTCCCGGGTCATCCTTCTTGATTCTTGCAGGGTCGGTGACCATGGTGCTGACCTTCTTTCTTACCTCGTCAGGACTATCAGATAGAGCTATTGTATTTCCGTAGCTCTTGCTCATTTTCCTGCCGTCTGTCCCTGGAAGAACCTTTGCCTTTGTCAGTATAGCCTGTGGCTCCGGGAATACCTCACTAAAAAGGAAATTAAAGCGCCTTGCTATTTCCCTTGTCAGTTCAAGGTGAGGAAGCTGGTCTTCACCTACAGGTACAAATCCTGCCTTATAGACTAATATGTCCGCAGCTTGAAGACATGGATACCCTAAAAAGCCGTAGGTAGTAATGTTCTTGTCCTTTAACTGGTTAAGCTGATCCTTGTATGTCGGGCAGCGGAATAGCCATGACAGCGGAGTGGTCATTGAAAACAAAAGATGCAGCTCCGCGTGCTCTTTTACACTGGACTGTAGAAATATAGTACATTTTTCCGGGTCAAGTCCGGCACTTATCCAATCTATAACAAGGTCATTTATATTATTCTTGACTTGTGAAGTATCTTCATATCCTGTTGTAAGGGCATGCCAATCAGCAACAAAGAAATAGCAATCATATTCATTCTGAAGCCTCACCCAATTTTCCAAAGCTCCGAAATAATTGCCCAGATGTAGTGCTCCTGTTGGCCTCATGCCGCTTAAGATTATCCCTTTTTTCACTAACAACTCACTCTCCTGTTTGAATTATTACTTTTATAAATTATATCTTTTTTTTATTATAAAGTCTAATTATATTTGAGAAAAAATATAAAACTTGAATCACTAGACATTACTAAAGCCGGCTTAAACCGGCTAAAATAGGTCTGGAAATATAATTAAACCAGAAGGCTTACAATAGGCTCTACTACTGTGAAAATACCTCTCATTACAGTTCCGGTAACAGGATTAACCACTCTTCCCAGTACACCTGTATATGCAAGTATGATCAATATTACGAAGGAAATTTGATGATACTCCATAATTTTAAAATAGTACCTTGAGGGCAAAATACCCGTAAGTATCTTTGACCCATCCAGCGGAGGTATGGGAAGGAAATTAAAAACTGCCAAAATTATATTCATGTAAGTGCCAAGCTGGCATATATTAAATATAATATACCTGACATCCATGGACCTGAAATCCGTGTCGTATATATTATATCTCAAAGCGAGATATATTAATGGAAAAGAGAAAATCACAGCTAATATAATGTTTGACACAGGACCTGCCAGACTTACTAATATGGTACCCAGCTTTCTGTTTTTATAATATCTTGGATCTATAGGAACAGGTTTGGCCCATCCGATAAATCCCACCATTATCATAATCGTTCCCATCAAATCCAGATGCTTTAATGGATCAAGTGTAATTCTACCCATGTTTTTTGCTGTTGGGTCACCCAATCTATATGAAACATAAGCATGAGCAGTCTCATGAAATGATATGGAAAACGCAAAGACCATAAACAAATATATTATAATTTCAGGTTGATTCCAATAATCTAATAACATTATCCATTCTCCTTAGTATCCTTTATTTTTCCAGCCAATTCAAGCTCTTCTTCATACGTAGTTATACTTCCGTTGACTTTCTCCTCAAGCACCTTATCCAAAATGCTTTTAAATAATGGGCCGGGCTTTATACCCAATTCCTTTAAATCCTTACCTGTAATGCTGGTTTTTATACTTCTTAGACGGTTGATATAATCTATCACTCTATTTCGTAAAAGCGTGTTGTCATTAAGCAAATATAATACAAACAGTACTTCAATGGACAATCCCTTAAGAGCGTTATATATATCAAAACTACTGACTCCAGTATCTCTTAAAAGGTGTGGAAGTGTATTATCCCTTGCATCTATAAGTTTAGATATTTCTTCCCTGTACTCTCTGGTAAGCCTCATTTTTTCAGATGATGCAAGTGTATTTAAAGCATCCATATTTGAATGAAGGATTAGTATATATAAAAGAATTCTATCAATGTTTTCCATGCTATTCAAGCTGTTTTGAAAATCAGTCAGCCATTCATCGCAATTTTTAAAGGTTTTTCTCACGTTTTCGGTGTATTTCACCTCGGGATATATCTTTTCCAGGATAGACAGCTCCGACATACGGTCCAAAATGCCCAATATATTTTTCTCCTTAAGCAAAGCAAAAAATTCAAAATTAATGCGCTCCCTGCTCACATCGTTAAGAACTCCGGACTGGATTGCATTTACTGCAAATCCAAGGGTTTTATCCTCCATTTTAAAACCATATCTTTGCTCAAATCTTATAGCTCTGAAAATCCTTGTGGGATCTTCAATAAAGCTTAGGTTATACAGTATTCTTATAAGACCGCTCATAAGATCCTTTCTGCCTCCGTAAAAGTCTACAAGCATACCGAATTCCCTTTTGTTAAGCTTAATTGCCATACTGTTTACAGTAAAGTCTCTTCTAAATAGGTCATCCTTGATTGATCCCTTTTCTACAACAGGAAGGGCTGCAGGATATTCATAATACTCCCTCCTTGCCGTAACTATGTCTATCTTAAAATCATCCTCCA
>JBMOLK010000273.1:0-43861 GCA_049325575.1 Bacillota bacterium
TGTGATTAACATGCTTTATACTATAGAGATCGAACTGTAAAAGTAGATAAACAAGATAGGCAAGCCATTTGTATCAAATTAGCGGAGCGAATTATATGTTTATCTTTACAGTTCGTTATCTCTAAATGGCTTATTGATAGCTGTATTTATACCATACACTTCACACTCCTCTTAGCAGTATTATCTCTTTACAACACTTGAATTTCCTCTGTATTCTTCGTATCAACTACTATTTGGTACAAATCCGCTTGTTAATCTTAGCTAATTTAGGTAGCTAAAAAACATGTGGTTTGTGCCTGATATTATAATTACCTATCACCAGTGAAAGGAGGTTTGCTGCTGTTTTAGCAATACTAAATTACTTTTTAAGAGGAGGAGATACTATGAAAAAGAAGTTTTCAATCCTGTTATGTTTGACAATGGTAGCTGTTTTACTTATGAGTCAGGTTGTATTTGCAGATGTGGTTCTTTCCGGTAAATATGATATGGTTAGGGTTAATGGGGGAAGATACATTGTGAATAACAATGTATGGGGTGCATCAACTGCACAATCCATTAGTGTTAACGAGTCAACGGGAGCGTTTAAAGTCACCAGATCGGATCATAACGTACCATCCAACGGCGCACCTGCTTCCTATCCTTCTATTTTTGCAGGCAGCCACTGGGGTAATACTACATCCAACAGCGGAATGCCAATAATGGTAAATAACATCGGAAGCGCCAACAGCAGCTGGAGTATAAGCCCTATCAGCTCCGGAGCCTGGGATGCTGCCTATGATATATGGTTTAACAAGTCTTCAAGTACCAGCGGTCAACCTGATGGAGCTGAAATGATGATTTGGCTTAACCATCGCGGTGTCCAGCCTGCCGGTTCAAAGGTGGGAACTGCCAATATAGCAGGTGCTACATGGGATGTGTGGTATGCTAACATGGGCTGGAACTACATAGCCTACGTTAGAACCAGCCCTACCAATTCATTTAATGCTGATCTTAAGGCCTTCTTTAATGATGCACAGTCCAGAGGATATGTCCAGGGAACCTGGTATCTGACTGCGGTAGAGGCTGGGTTTGAACTCTGGCAAGGTGGTGCAGGACTCTCTTCCAATTCGTTTTCTGTAAGTGTAAACGGTGGCGGAACCAGCAACCCATCGCCAGCAGTATCTCCTACCAGGACACCTGCACCGACAGCCACGCCTACTCCCGTTAGGTCATCCACTCCTGTAAGCTCACCTACAGCTACACCTCCAAGTGGCGGAAGCGGAAGTTGTTCTGTTTCCTATGTTGTGCAAAACAACTGGGGCTCCGGAGCAACTGTCAGCGTGACAATAAAAAACAACAGCTCCACACCAATTAATGGTTGGACACTTAACTGGACATATTCAGGCAATCAGAAAATCACAAACATATGGAACGGAAGCTACAGCCAGAGTGGTACCTCTGTAACGGTAAAAGATATGGGATATAACGGATACATTCCTGCCAACGGATCTGTAAACTTTGGTTTTAATATATCATACAGTGGGTCCAATAGCAATCCGACAAGCTTTACTCTAAACGGGAAAGTCTGTCAATAGTATAAAACAGTATAGCATAGTTTTGAGGCATGTCTAAAACATGCCTCTTTCTTATGTAAACATTTTCTTCTGATACAATTCCATATTCAACTAAACTTACCAACTCTATAAGAATCCGCATCAATATAGAGTAAATACGGTTTTCTTTTACCATCACTGTCTTTGACGAACAAATAAATCTTACAAAATTCATACAAATAGTTAACATAATGTAACACTTATCAACATTTATGTATACTATATATTAGGAACCTATAATAAATATTTAGGAGGTTATATAGTATGAGTAACACGGAAAACAACCACAAAAAGTGTCCGAATGGTCCGGTAGCAGGATTACAGGCACAGGTTCCTGTTGTTATCAGCAGAGACAGTACCCAGATACTTGTAGAAGCAACCGTGCCATTCCCGGAAAAATTTCCGGCAACTGAAATTGTAGAAGTTATTAAAAAAGTCAGAAACCTGCAGGTCTTTGTTTGCAGAGACAAAGCTCTGATAAACGGGATTCTTGACGTAAACGTTGTCTACAAGACATTTGAAGGCAATGTAATTACACCTTTGGTGGACAAAGAACCTGAAGTTACTTTCGGGGACGTAAAACAAATAAGATTTAATGTTCCTTTCAGTGGCTTTGTTGATGTTCCTGGTGCAAGACCGGGTGATGACTTCATAGTCAATTTTGCCGGTGTAGAGGATGAATGTCAGCAGGAAATTCTGCTAGACCCTATTAGCCTTGAATGCTCTGTTACTGCATTCAGAACCCTTAGACTAAACACAATAGTAAGAGTTGATTTGTCTATTGTAAGAGATATCCTCATTCCTATCAGGGACCTGAATCAGTTTGCTGATGTAGTATCACCTATCGGGGAAAACAATGGAAACAACTGTCCAAACTGTTAAGTGACCAGACCAAATCTTATTATACCAAGACCGGTATAATAAGATGCAGTAGCGGTATGTCAAAGTAATTACGTTCTTATATAGAGATAACGAACTGTAAAGATAAACATATAATTCGCTCCGCTAATTTGATACAAATGGCTTGCCTATCTTGTTTATCTACTTTTACAGTTCGATCTCTTTAATATGTTAAATCATTGTGCCACATCTGGCACAATGATTTCTTCTATTTTTACAGCATTTATGTTTATCTTCAAAGTTCGCTATCTTTAAATAAGTATCTCACTTAAGGCTGTCCCAGATCGGCAATCACCCTCTTTATCAGGGCCTCGTCATCTATAGTACACTGTATGACTTCACCGATTCTTTTTCTTGGAAGTATAAAGGTAAGCTTGTTGCCAACCAGCTTTTTATCATAGAACATCTGCTTATATACACTCTCAACATCAATACCTTCAAGCCTGGTGGGCAGACCTATCTTTTGAAGGGTATTTCTTACCCTTTCTACACTTTCTTCATCAACCATCTCAAGGTATTGTGCCATCTTAAATTCTCCTACCATACCTAAGGAAACACATTCGCCGTGGAGCAGATTAAAGTCCATAACCGTTTCTATTGCATGGCCTATGGTATGACCGAAATTAAGGATTGCCCTAAGGTCGCTTTCCTTCTCGTCCTTTTCAACCACACCGCCTTTGATGGAACAGTTTACCTTTGTAATATACTGCAATACCGGTTCATCAAAGTTAAATATCTTGTTTACATTATAGTCTATGTATTCATAGAACTCTTCATCCCGTATTATTCCATGTTTTACCACTTCTGCAAGTCCTGACTGTAGTTCTCTTTTAGGAAGGGTTCTAAGTGTATTTACATTTATGTATACAAACCTGGGCTGGTAGAAAGCACCTACTATGTTTTTGCTTCCTTCAAAGTCCACCCCCACCTTACCGCCAACACTGCTGTCAGACTGTGCAAGCAAGGTTGTAGGGATCTGTACGAAGTTTATTCCCCGAAGGAATGTAGCAGCTGCAAAACCGGTAATATCACCTACCACTCCTCCCCCCAGCGCAATTAGAGTAGATCTTCTGTCAAGCTTCAAATCAATTAAGAATTTGTAAATATCCCTTACCGTATCCAGGTTCTTATTCTTTTCTCCTGCCTCAATAACAAACTTGCTTACGTCACATCCTGCTTTCTTTAGTGCATCCATACACTCATCTGACTGGTACTTGTCTACGTTAGTGTCTGTTATCAAGACCATTTTACCATTTATTTTTGCGTTATGAATGCTTTTACCGATACCTTTGTAGTCCGTTGTAATATATATGGGATAGCTTCTATCTCCTAAATTTATGTTTAATTTCAGCACCTTCAAACAACCCACCCTTCGGTATTTATAGATATAGGCTAAAAGGAGTTTCAACCTTTTAGCCTATTATTAGATCATTAATTTATCCAACTACCTCACTACACCTTACGCAAAGCGTCGGGTGCTTTTCATCCTTTCCGATAGTCTCACTGAACATCCAGCACCTTTCGCATTTATCTCCTTCGGCAGTAGAAACACTCACTCTTATTCCTTTTACTTCAGGGTCCTCATAAGCCTTCTCATTTGCCTCTTCAAGCTTTTTAAGTTCAAAGCCGGAAACTATAAATATGGTTACAAGGTCACCTTCGATTGACCTTATAAAGTCATAATTCTTTTCGTCTGCAAATATAGTTACCTTTGCATTCAGAGATTGGCCTATAAGTTTTTCAGCCCTTGCAATTTCAAGAGCCTTTGATACAACCTGGCGAATATCTATTATCTTATCCCACTTTTCTTCAAGATCCTTATTATCATATTTTTCATTTAGCTGCGGCCAGTAGTTAAGCTGAACACTTTCAGGATCATTGGAGTTCTTGTGGGGCATAAACTGCCAGATTTCCTCACTGGTAAATGCAAGTACGGGAGCAAGCATCTTCACAAGTGTCTCAAGTATTTCATACATGGCAGTCTGTGCAGCCCTTCTATCCATTGAGTCTGCCTTGGATGTATAAAGCCTGTCTTTAATTATGTCAAGATAGAAGTTACTCATATCTACTACACAGAAGTTGTGGATTGCATGGAACATCAAGTGAAACTCATACTTGCTGTATGCATCATTAACCTTTTTTACAAGTCCGTTAAGCTTCATCAATGCCCATTTATCAAGTTCATTCAGCTCTTCATAGCTAACCATATCCTTATTGGGATCAAAATCAAAAATATTACCCAATAAATACCTGCTGGTATTTCTTATCTTTCTGTATACTTCAGAAAGCTGCTTTAATATATCCTTGGATATCCTGATATCGGTTTTATAGTCTGAAGAAGCAACCCAAAGCCTTAGTATATCAGCACCATATTCCTTTATTACATCTTCAGGATCAATTCCATTTCCCAGAGATTTTGACATTTTCCTGCCTTCCCCGTCAACAACGTATCCATGTGTCAGAACAGTCCTGTAAGGCGCTGTTCCCCTGGTTGCAACAGATGTCAGAAGTGAAGACTGGAACCATCCCCTGTGCTGGTCGCTTCCTTCAAGATACATATCAGCCGGCCATCTTAGGCCTTCTGTTGTCTCAAGAACTGCTGCATGGCTGGAACCTGAATCAAACCATACATCCATTATATCCTTTTCCTTGTAAAACTCTGCACAGCCGCATTCACATTTTACACTTTGGGGCAGGATATCTTTAGCATCAACCTCATACCATGCATCGGAACCCTTTTCCCTAAAGAGATTTATAACAGCATTTATTGTATCATCATTTATGATTTCCTTTTTACAGTCCTTACAGTAGAAAATAGGTATTGGAACACCCCATATTCTCTGTCTTGAGATACACCAGTCACCACGGTCTCTTACCATGCCGGTTATTCTTTCCTGACCCCAGTCCGGTATCCATTTAACTGTCCCGATAGCATCAATGGCATCCTTCCTGAAGCCCTCTATGGAAGCAAACCACTGCTCTGTTGCCCTGAATATTATAGGGTCCTTACATCTCCAGCAGTGTGGGTATTGATGCACTATTTTTTCGGAAGCCAGAAGATGGTTTGTTGACTTAAGCTGCTCTATGATGGCAGCGTTTGATTTTTCATAGTAAAGCCCGGCAAACTGTCCTGCCTCTTTTGTAAGGTATCCCTTGTCATCAACAGGCACAATTACAGGAATATTATATTTTTTACATACCTCAAAGTCCTCTGCACCATGGCCTGGAGCGGTATGAACACATCCCGTACCTGCGTCCAATGTTACGTGGTCGCCTGTAATGATTACAGAATCCCTGTCAAGGAAAGGATGCCTGCAAAGAATACCCTCAAGATCTTCTCCCTTGAATTTCGCAACTACCTCATATTCCCCGATGCCGGCAGCCTTCATTACATTGTCAACCAATTCTACTGCTACCACATAATACTCGTTATTAGCCTTTACTATACCGTATTCAAACTCTCCATTTAAGCTTATGGCAAGATTTCCAGGCAGTGTCCAGGTGGTTGTGGTCCATATAACAAAATGTACTTTATCAAGGCTGTCCACCACTCCCTCAAACTTACCCTTATCATCTCTTACAGTAAACTTAACGTAAATGGAAAGGGTAGTATCTTCCGCATACTCAATTTCTGCTTCTGCCAAGGCTGTCTCACAGTCAGGACACCAGTAAACAGGCCTTAAGCCTTTATATATATGACCCTTTTTAGCCATTTCCCCAAAAACTTCAATTTGCTTTGCTTCAAACTCCGGATTTAGGGTTATATAAGGGTTTTCCCAGTCTGCCCTTACACCCAGCCTTTTAAACGCTTTTCTTTGCACATCCAGGTACTTTAATGCAAAGTCCTTACATGCCTGTCTGAATTTAACCGGCCCAACTTCATGCCTTTTTAAGCCTAATTCCTTTATAGCCCTTTGTTCTATAGGAAGCCCGTGTGTATCCCATCCGGGAACAAAAGGTGTCTCATAGCCTTTCATACTAAAGTACTTTACAACTATATCCTTTAATATTTTGTTCAAGGAAGTTCCAAGGTGGATTCCCCCATTTGCATATGGAGGACCATCATGAAGAATGAACTTTGGCTTTCCCGCATTCTTCTTAAGCTGCTTATTATAAATATCCATGTCTTCCCACTTTTTCAAAAACTCCGGTTCCCTCTGTGGAAGATTTGCCCTCATTGGAAACTCGGTACTTGGCAAATTCAATGTTTTACCGTAATCTACTGACATTTCAAAACCTCCATTTAATGTATATATTTTAATTATAGTTATAGTTAATAGAACTAAAAAACCTCCCATCCCAAAAAGGGACGAGAGGGTCATCTCACGCGGTACCACCCACAATTATCGTAAAATATGAAAAGCTAAATCATATTTACAATCACTTCATCACAATAACGGCTTTTTGCCGGCCACACTTACTTATAATCCACAAATGGATTCTTTCAGCTGGCAACTTGTAGATGATTTTCAAAGGTTAGCTTTGCAAGTTTACACCGGACACTTGCTCTCTTTAAAAGGTTTGCCCTCTACTCTTTCTACTCATCGTTTTTATATATATTCAATTAAATGAAATTATACAATATCCACTCACTCAATGTCAAGAAAGAGTAAGTTTATTTCTCCTGATCGTCAATCATGGATCTTAGGATCTCAAGCTGTGAAAGAAGCAGTGCTTCTGCCTTGCTTTTATAAACATGGAGCTTCTTCTTTACTTCTTCATATTCAAACCTGATCTTCACAACTTCCTGACTGGCTTCATTTACAATTTTTTGTGCCCTGATTTCGGCTTCCTTTATTATGTTTTCAGCCTTCTGATAGCCATTCTTTTTTATATCTTCACTTGTCTGCTGCGCAACAATCAAAGTATTCTGCAGGGACTCTTCGATATTTTTATAGTGCTGTATAGCCTCATTTAAAACCGCTACCTTGTCTTTTAACTCTATGTTCTCGTGTATGTATGCTGTATAGTCTTCAATTATTTTATCAAGCACATCGTTAACCATATCTTCACTGTAGCCGCCAACCATACTTTTCTTAAAAGTAATGTTCTGTAACTCGTTAGGAGTATAATTCATGCCAAACACCTCGTCAAATAAATTTCTTTAGTAAAACATGGATTCTATCTTTTTTTGTAGTGTTACCTATCTTGTGCAGCACAACCCGTCCTTTTCCTCTAATAGATATGGTATCTCCCTCCTTGACCAGCCTTGTCAAACTAGCAGTTACCTCCCAGTTCAAATGAACCCTTTGTGCCCTGATCAATTCGGCAATCTTGCTTCTTGACATACCAAATCCAACACTTGCTACAGAATCAAGTCTTAAGGAAGCAACCGTTGAATTAATCTCTTTAATCTTTGGTTCCACCAAGTTAAGCTCACTTATATCGGCTATTTCAACTTCAACCTTTGCATTGCCTACCTTGGTAAGATTATATTTAATATACTCTGCGATTTCTTCTAATACCACTACAAGACAAAAATCATCTCTTACAAGAATATCGCCAATTTTCTCTCTTTTAATACCTAATCCCATCAAGGAACCTAAATAATCCCTGTGAGAAAAGCTTTCTCTTGATTTCAGCCCTATACTAAGCACCTTAAAAAGATAAGAAAACTCCACATCAGGGCTTACAGGCATATTATTAGGGCAGAAAATAACAACAGTCCTCTCTGCCCCGCTGAAACCTCCAGAAAAACAGTATTCCTTTATACCGCTTATTTCAAGACCCTTCATCACAACATTCTTTTGATAGGGGTCTAAAAATTCCGAATGAGTACTATCTTTAATTTTCTGCGATAAAACATACTTGTCAAATATCCGTGCCACCAAAAGCTTGTCTTCTATTTTTGATATCTTATTTAGTACGGCTTCTCTATTCATAAACACGCTAAACCCCAAACATACTTATCATGGCAGCATACGCCTGACAATAGTCACAACCAATAATGCAACTATGGGAGAAATATCTATCATAGAATTCCTGCCAAAAGATGACTTTTCAATCATTCCCCTAATTGGAGAAAGGATTGGCTCTGTTATTTGATAAAGCAGCCTCACCAGTGCATTATCCTTTGGAACGGGAAACCATGATATAATAGCACGAATAATTATAGAGTATTCAATTATAACAAGCAGCAATCTTAATGCTCTCAAAGCTGTAATTGTCAGGTTACCATCCATCTATATCCTCCAAACTATTTCGACCAGGGGAAAACAGCCTTGCTTGTTATTTCTTCCTTAAAATCCCCTAAAATATCTACATTATATGGCGCAACGATAAATATATCACTTGAAACTTTCTGAATATTCCCATCAAGAGCATAGATTGAGCCGCTTAAAAAATCTATTATTCTTTGAGCAGTGTCCTTTTCTACGTTTCCCAGGTTAACCACAATAGGCTTCTTGTTCTTTAAATGATCGCACACATCCTTGGCATCATTAAAAGATTCAGGCTGCATAACTATCACTTTAAACTGGGATGAAGAATGAATATTCACAACCTTGCTTTGAACCTTTTTCCCAACAGGCTGAATAAACTGGGGCTTTTCGATTTCATCCTTTGTCTCGTCCTTCATTTCCATCTCTTCCAGTTCTTCTTCCTCTGTTTCCCATCCAACGAAGTTTAAAACCTTGTTAAATAATTTTGACATACTTGATTACCTCCTGTTTATCTTTTGTAAAATAGAGCTTATGTTAATTTAACTTAAAATACTGGTTTATTCAAGAAGGTATATTACTTTTTATTTACTTGTAAATTGCATTACTTTGTGTACTGCCGTTCTCCAAATAAGGCAGTACCTATTCTAACCATGTTTGAACCCTCTTCTATAGCAACTTCAAAATCATTACTCATTCCCATGGACAGAAATTCCATACTAATATTATCAATTTTTTCTTTTTGTATGTCAATAGAAACATCCCTTAATTTCCTAAAAACATATCTGGTAGTTTCGGGAATTTCAGCGTAAGGTGCTATTGTCATAAGGCCTTTCACACTTAAATTTTTAAAAAGGCTTATTTGCTTTACAAGGCCTAGTACCTCATCAGTGGAAATACCGAATTTGGTCTCCTCTCCAGAGATGTTTACCTGAACCAGAATATCAATGATTTTGCCGGCCTTATGAGCTCTGTTTTGTATTTCCCTGGCAAGTTCAATTCTGTCAACGGAATGGACCATTTTTACCTTGTCTATTATGTATTTCACCTTGTTTGTCTGAAGATGGCCAATAATATGCCATTTACAGTCCTTATTTATTATATCGTACTTTTTGGTCAATTCCTGAACCCTATTTTCACCTAAGTCTACTATGCCTTCATCTATTATTTTAACTATTCTTTCAGGCTCTATTGTTTTTGTTACTGCAATAATATTTATATCTTTAAGGCTTCTTCCGCTTTTCTGTGCTGCCTTTTCAATTTTTGTCCTTACAATCTCAAGGTTTTTTCTGATATAGTCAAATTCACCGTTCATCAGTCAATTATCTGCCCTTCCTCTATATTCTTTGGATTTATTATATAGCTGGTATACAAGCTTACACCGCTCTTAAAGGATATTTCCATGTTATCAATAATTGCGAATTCATTATTTTTGCCGATTATTTTAACAGGTGTATATCTTGCACGGTTAGCCCTGACAAGTGCCAATTCAGCCTTCATGTTCAAAGTATCGATATTTCTAAGGCTCTTAAGGGGAACCCTTAGCCCGCTGTAATAACTCTTTATCAAATCTATATTTATTTTTCTAAGGCCGGCAGTTTCACTCATAGCTTTGTCAACCCTGACAGAAACCACATACTTTCCGTCAATTTCCTTTGACTTGTATGCTATTATACCATCTATCACCTTGTCTATATCATTAATCCTTATACTAATATGGTCATCAACTCTAAAATCTGCTTCACTTCTTTTATCAAGAACAAAGACAATGTCATAATATATTTCCCTTATTACCTTAGCAAAAGGCCTATCCAACTCTACACTTAGATCATCAACATCCCTGGCTTTTTCCTTAATCTTTATTTTATCCAGGTCATTAGGGGTCAAATCACCTATTTTTTCGGGATCCAATATATTTTCATACCCGTCAACCATATATGATATTATACCCGAAGACTTTGAAATGATATCCCTTGTATTCTCCTTTATCTTCCCCTCCAAAGCCCTCTTTTCTTTTAAGAGCGAGCTCAAATGCACATCCGATGAGCTTAGCTCCCCTATTATTGATGCTTTCTTCCGAATGAGCCCGTCAATTTCATCCTTGATTTTTCTGATCTTCAAAAGACTGTTGTCGTTACCCTGATCTATAACAACCTTAAGCTTTTCCTCAATCTCCTTGTCAATCTTTTTAACATCATCGGAAAAGAAATCCTCATTGCTGCTTTTTTGCTTCTGAACATCAATTATTCTTAAGTCAAGTGCCTTCATATCGTCCAGAAGCTTCTCCGACGACTTGTTTAATATGGTGGCAACCCTGGAATAAGCCTGAATTTTCTCCCCTTCACCCACTTCTTTTATGCACTTGCCGTCCATGGGAGAGTTCAGAACCGTCTCATTTCGTATAATAAATGCATCAACGTTAATAGAGTCTTCAATCTCACCCATTCTGATTATGTCTGTATTTATATTTTTCCCATAAACCCAGAAAATCAGCGACGGAACATACAGAAGCAGAAACAACAATACCAAAATGCTTCCTAGCTGTATTCTGCGGGCAACTCTTCTTTTGTTATTTTCCTCCATATTAACCCCCGTAAGTATGCTTATTTGGCTTAAACCCGTATTATTCCTTTATCAAGCATCTTTTGGATTGAAATCATGATTCCCAGCTTTACATGCTCATAAACCAACCCACCCTGCATATATGCTATATAAGGCGGTTTAATAGGAGCATCGGCACTAAGCTCAATGGACGATCCTTGAATAAATGCTCCGGCAGCCATTATGACCGGACTATCGTAGCCCGGCATGTCCCATGGTTCCGGCGTAACAAAAGAGTCTACAGGAGAGCCTTTTTGGATACCCTGGCAAAAAGCAATCAGGCTGTCGGGATTATTAAACCTTACTGCCTGGATAATATCACCCCGACTGTCTTTTATACCCGGACTTGTTTCATAACCCAAAGCCTCCATGACAGCAGCGCAGAAAACTGCACCCTTCAGGCTTTCTGCCACTACGTGAGGTGCCAGAAACAATCCCTGGAACATAAGTCTGTTATGTCCAAGCGAGGACCCTACCTTTTTGCCAAGACCGGGAGTGGTCAACCTGTACGCAGCATTCTCAACGCATTTCTTCTTTCCTGCTATATAACCGCCTGTAGGGGCAAGTCCACCGCCGGGATTCTTAATCAGCGACCCGGCCACAAGGTCAGCTCCAACCTCCACTGGTTCTCTTTCTTCAACAAACTCACCATAGCAGTTATCCACCAAAACCACTATGTCACTTCTGATATCTTTGATAAATCCTATAGCCTTTCCTATTTCATCTATGGACAGTGAAGGTCTCCACACATAACCTCTGGACCTTTGTATGAGGACCATTTTTGTCTTTTCACCAATTGCCTTTTCTATAGCATTATAATCAAGGCTGCCATCTTCTTTAAGCTCCACCTGATTGTAGGATACGCCAAACTCTTTTAAAGATCCCCCGCCTTCACCCCTTAATCCTATGACCTCCTCCAGGGTGTCATATGGCTTTCCTGTCACTGATAAAAGCTCTTCACCAGGTCTTAAATTACCGTAAAGGCACAGAGCCAATGCATGCGTGCCCGAAACTATCTGGTGCCTTACCAGAGCATCTTCAGCCTTAAAGACGTCTTTGTATACAGCGTCCAGTACTTCCCTTCCCTTATCATCATAGCCGTAACCGGTAGTTCCCGGGAAGTGTGTATCACTTAAACTGTTGTTTTGCATTGCCCTGATTACTTTAAACTGGTTAAATTCTTTTACACAATCTATCTTTTTAAATTCTTCCCTAATATTTTTTTGGGCAGAGTCGGCAATCTTAAGAACCTTGCCGTCTATACCGAATTCATCTTTTAAATAGCTTTCAAGCTTTTGTATCATTATATCTTCCTCACATCCGATTTACAAATTAGTATAATTCACCAGACCATTTACTATTTTAACATATAACCATTTTATTTCAATATTACCCTATATTTTATTTTCGCCACAAATCTTATAAATCCTCCATTCCAGGGGCCTTAGACTTATTTTAACTTCGCCCCCTTCAATCCTTTGCATTTTTTGACTACTAAGGCACTTAAGAGATTTTTTGCCTTTATAGGAATTTCCGAATTTCATTATGCCGTTTAACTTATTATCTGTTGTATTCATCAAAACAATAATTTCGTCTTTATCACTGACCCTTTTATAAGCCAGTATGCCTTTATCCCCAATTATATCAAGATTTCTATAAATTCCGTTTCTAAGAACTTCATTGTTTCTTCTTATGTCCATAAGAAAACCATACAACTTTAAAAGCTTTTTATTCCATTTTGTCTCATCCCAAATCATAGGTCTTCTGCAATCCGGGTCTCCTCCGCCTGTCATACCGATTTCATCCCCATAGTAAATAAGGGGTACCCCGGGAAAAGTAAACTGGAACACAACTCCCAGTTCAAACCTCTTTTCATCTCCCTTGCACAGGGTCAAAAATCTTGGCGTATCATGTGTACCTATAATGTTTATCATACTGTTTAGGACCTTTATGTTAAACTTCATAATATAGCTGTCAAGCCGCATCTTAAAAAGATCTGCATCAATGCTTCCATAAGCAAAGAGGTCATTTACAAGCGATTTCACAGGGTAATTTATTACCGAATCAAACTGGTCACCACCAAGCCAGGATGACGCTTCATCAAATATTTCGCCAATCAGTACAACATCCTTGTTAAGGGATTTTACTCTAATCCTAAGCTCCCTCCAAAATTCTCTGTCAATCTCGTCTGCCACATCAAACCGCCATCCGTCAATGCCAAACTCCATGGTCCAGTATTTCACCACATCAAATAAATATTGAGCAGTTTTTGGATTACCCGTATTGAGCTTTGGCATTCCCCCAAAATAAGAAAAACACTGATAATTGGGTTTTGGATAGTTAACAGTCGGAAATGAATCCACATAAAACCAGTCTTTATACATGGAGCTTGTACCGTTTTTTAGTACATCGCAAAAAGCAAAGAACTTATCGCTGGAGTGGTTAAATACACCATCAAATATTACCTTTATCCCATTATTATGACATAAGCCTATAAGCTCCTTCAGCTCTGTCTTATCTCCAAATGCAGGATCAATTTCATAGTAGTCGATGATATCATAACGGTGATAGGAACCGGATTTAAATACAGGATTTAAGTATATGGCTCCTGCTCCAAGTTTGATCAAATAGTCCATCTTTGAAATTATTCCTTTGATGTTTCCTCCATAAAACTGCCCCTTTGTTTCCTTCTCACAGGGAAATTTTGAAAATCTGTCCGGAAATATCTGATAAACCGTTGAGTTTTTAAACCATTCTATCTCCTCTATCACATCTTTATCACATATATTGGAATAGCAGAAAAAGCCCCACTCTGGCCTATGCCTGCTAAAGCCATTTTGATTAAGCCATATGGTCTCAAAGTTATCTTCCAGATAAAACATATACTTAAATCTCTTTATTCCGGTATCAAGCTTTGCCTCATAGTAGTCAAACAACTCATCAGAGGCTGTCTTTTCCATCTGGACCGATCCTTTTATGGAAGGATCATATTTTTCGTGATATACGACAATACATGAATTTACATCATTCTTTTTCGTTCTAAGCCTTAAAATCAGAGTGTTTTTGTCTAAAGGAAACGCGTATTCGCTGTAAGATTTGTGATATATGGCCTCAATTTGCATCATTTACACCCCTCAATTATAGAGATCGAACTGTAAAAGTAGATAAACAAGATAGGCAAGCCATTTGTATCAAATTAGCGGAGCGAATTATATGTTTATCTCTACAGTTGGTTATCTCTAGAATACTTTAATGATAACATAAAAAACAGATAAAAATAATAATCCATATCCTTGAATTATTTTCTTTACTGTAATAATATTTACATGGTGATTTGAATTGAACTTTAAATATACTGTTGATAAGGAAACTTCAGGCAAAGCAGTTAAGTTTATTTTAAAAAACAAACTGGAGCTTTCGGAAAGACTTATAAAAAAACTAAAATATCAAGGGAAAATCTTTTGTAACGGCAAACAGGTTTACGTGAACGCATCGGTTTTTGAAAAGGATATTGTGGAGGTTTACGTGGACCTGGAAGAAAACGCGGAAGATATTATTCCACAGGATATTCCTATTGATATTATTTATGAAGATGATAGCTTGATAGCACTAAACAAGCAGCCATCTATTGTTGTTCACCCCACAAGTACCCATCCCCACGGAACTTTGGCTAATGCTGTTGCCCATCACCTTATGAAAAAAGGTATTATTAAAAAAATAAGACCTGTTATAAGGCTTGACAGGGATACTACAGGCATTATTATATTTGCAAAAAATCCCTTTGTACAGGAATCTTTAATCAGGCAAATGAACAAAAAGACCTTCTTAAAAGAATATATGGGAATAGTCCACGGCGAAGTAAAGACCGCCCGTGGAACCATAGATTTGCCTATTGCAAGAAAATCGGGGAGCATAATGCTAAGACATGTTTCACCTGATGGAGACCCTTCGGTGACCCACTATGAGGTAATTGAACACCTAAATAACGCCACACTACTAAAGTTCAGGCTTGAAACAGGAAGAACCCATCAGATAAGAGTTCACTGCCAGGCTTTAGGCTTTCCTCTTATTGGCGATACACTTTATCCAAAACCTGGTACTTCTCAAACTTATGACCATCCCATACAATTGTCGGATATCTCATCTCTTGAAGGAAACCCTTATGTAATTTCCAAAGAAGAGCTCGATATTACCCATCATATTTCCTCCTTTGAAAGGCCTGAATTAATGGGAAGACAAGCACTTCATTCCTTTAAGGCAGGTTTTATACATCCTGTTACGAAAAAAAACCTTGAACTTACTGCGCCTATTCCAAATGACATGAAAACAGCCCTGGAAATATTGAGAAAATAATTACCCAATCATTTACACAGCTTGATATTAGTGCTATTATAGTACTTGCTTTTGGAAAGAAGCTGATCTGATTCTCTTTAATTTTTAGGCCACAAAAGCGCCCTAAAATGGATAACCTCCTTTGCTAAGGAAGGTTATCTCAAAACACACATGAATAAGCTTAAAGAATGGAGGGAGTTTAAGTGGAAGTTTTAAAAGACCGCTATACCATTACAGAACTTAGTGAGCGTCTTAGTGTAACAGACCACGCTTTGAGATACTATGAAAAAGAGTTTAGTATGAATGTACCCAAGGATAGGAGGGGCAGGCGGTATTATACACCGGAGCTTGCAAATGTTATGTATCAGATAAAGACTATGCGTGATGAGGGACTTGAGATTAAAGCCATAAAAAAAATACTTCAATCGGAGAATGCTATCCCTGATCCTCCACCTGTTGCAGATGACAGCGAGGATTTGCCGCTGACTACTGTAAATGTTGAAAACAGTGCTATTGAAATAAAGAAGTTTTTTCAGGAGTTTGGAGAACAGCTTACAAACAACTTTTCCCTTGAGATGGAATGTACAAAGGACCAATTAACCAAGGAGATTAATAAGACCAAGCTTGAACTGGGAGCTTGCCTTGAAAATAATGTAAGAAAACTTGAAAGTAAGCTTGACAAACACTTTGAAAGTGTTGACCGCTCTATAGGTATGTGGAGAGAGAAAAACAAGGGCGGTTTCTTTAAACGGCTTACCAAAAAGGTATTTAGATAACTTTAAGACCCCTATTCTCTATATAATACAAGGACATATCCTTTATATTGAAGATATGTCCTTGTATTGAAACAAAACCTTTTTCCCTGTATTAGAAATTTTCTATCTTCCTTTTTATTTCAAACTATTTTATTAATCCCAGTTTTTTCATAACCTCAACTAGTTTTGTCGTATCAATAGGCTTTGCTGCATAGGCTTCACATCCAGTATCAAAAGCATCATAAACATTAGAGGTATCATTTAGAGCTGTAGTCATTATAATTTTAACTCTTTTAGAATTCTCAATCCCTTTTTGATTTTCAATATCTCTAATTGCTTTTAACGCTTTTGTCCCGTCAAGCTTTGGCATCATAATATCAAGGCATACCAAATCGTAGGGTTTCCCATCATCCAGTGCAATCAAAAAAGCGTCTACTGCTTCAAGCCCGTCTATCGTAATGTCGCATTCTCCATACGAAGAAAGGAATTTGTACAAAAACTTACGGCTTGCAAAATCGTCTTCTGCAATTAGAATTCTCATTTTATTACCCCTTTCCTTACATGAAATTTAATGTTAAAGCTTTTTTACTTCCTCCTTAATTGCTCCAAAAATCATCTTAACCTCTCCATATTGGTTTTTCCTCGCCCCAAGCTGTATTTTAAAAGCCAGGTTCTTTATTGTTCCATAACCTTTATTCTGTGCGATCTCTTTTAGCAAAAGAGCATTTTTCTCAATAGCAGATGCGTTTTGTGCTTCTATAGCAGCTTCCAACCTTTCAGAATATTCAAATAAACTGTTTTTGCATGTTGAAAAGTCTATTTTATTAATACCATTATCTTCTTCATAATCTTCTGTGCTTTTTGTATAGCAGGTTTCCAATTGCTCAACATCCACAGGCATGCTCTCACTGCCGGTACTAAAAATACGTTCTAGAGCTTTACTCAATTCTTCAAATGAGATAGGCTTCGGTAAATAATCATCCATTCCCGATGCTATAAATCTTTCACGGTCACCCTGAAGGGCGTGTGCTGTAACTGCAATTATTGGTATATGTCTAAAGGTCCCTTCCTCTCTCTTTCTGATCCTCCCGGTAGTCTCTATTCCATCCATCTCCGGCATCTGGATATCCATCAGTATTAAATCAAATTCTCTTTCTTCATTCAATTTTAAAGCCTCAATACCATTGTTTGCAACACTTACAGTATGTCCTTCCGACTTTAACATTCTTGTCATAACTATCTGGTTTACCTTATCATCCTCAACAAGAAGTATATTAAGTGCATTATTAACTTTTTCATATACCATACCCTTTGTATGTACTGCTCCTTTTGGTGCTTTATTGTTATTTCCAAAGCTGGCGGTAAAATAGAATGTACTTCCCTTTTCCTTTTCACTTTCAACCCAGATTTCCCCATTCATCATCTCCACAATCTGCTTGGATATGGCGAGACCTAAACCCGTGCCGCCATACTTTCTTGTAATGGATCCATCTACCTGACTAAAGCTCCTAAAAAGCCTTCCCATCTCCTCTTTTCCTATACCGATACCGGTATCAGATACTGCAAACCTTATCTTAACTCTATCCTCAAAGGCTTCAACAACGTCTGCACTTACCTTTACTTCACCAGTATCGGTAAACTTCACAGCATTTGATATAAGGTTATTTAGTACCTGCTGCAGTCTGTTTGGGTCCCCTGTCAAAGTCCTGGTCATGTCTTTTTGAACCCTGTAAATAAATCTTAGTCCCTTCTCTTCGGCTTGTGCCAAATGGGATTTTACAGCATTTTCCATAAGTTTTATTATATCAAACTGTATGTTTTCCAGGGTCATCTTGCCTGCTTCGATTTTTGAATAGTCCAGAATATCGTTTATAACTCTCAAAAGCAGGTCGGCACATGAATTAATTATACTCAAATTCTCCTTTTGATCATCTGTAAGGTTTGTCTTAAGAGTAAGGTTAGTCATTCCTATTATTCCGTTTAACGGTGTACGTATTTCATGACTCATATTTGCCAAAAATTCGCTTTTTGCCCTGCTTGCTGCCTCTGCTGCCTCCTTTGCTTTAAGAAGGTTTTCAGCAACAAGTTTTCTTTCAGTTATATCATAGCAAACCCCCATAAAGCCTGCATAGTTTCCCTCAAGGTCACTAAAGGGCCTGCCAGCGTCTATAATCCACCTGTACTCACCGTCAAATCTTCTAAGACGGTATTCCGTGGTGAAAGGCTTACGCTCATCTAAAGCCTCTTTATATACTTCCATATATCTTCCAATATCCTCCGGGTGAATACCTTTAAGCCACCCGCTGGACAACTCATGCTCAAGTTTCCTTCCCGTAAAGGTAAGCCACGTTTTGTTAACATAGTCATACTTTCCATTGGACCGCGCTCTCCAAACGGGAACAGGAAATTCCTCAAACAGAGTAATGTAGAAGTCTCTCGATCTGGCAATGGCTTCCTCCATTTTCTTTTTAACTGTTATATTATCAAGTGTAATCAATACACAGTTTTCCTCATCCATGGTTACCGGAACAGCACTAAGCCTTAGCCAATGATTTTCCTCCTTACCATCTATAAAAAAGCTTTGCCTTAGTTCCATCCCCTGAATAGCTTTTCCACTATTTATTACACTTTCTATGGTATTTAACAGCTTGCACTCCCTACAGTTCTCACTTTTCCCACAGCCTTTTCCCTTTCTATCCATAAAACTATTCAAACAACAAATAGCGTCTCCAATTCTTTGGTTCATAAGATCTGTTAGTTCATTTCCAAAGATGTAGGCCAAGGATTCGTTAGCCTTAATTATTAAAGCTTTTTTATTAACAATCAACATACCTACAGGTGCAGAATCGAAAATGGCTTTAAGATTTCTTTGCTCATTGGCAAGTTTCTCTTCTGCCTTTTTTCTTTCGGTGATATCCTCTGAAACCTCAAGATAATGAGTAATTATACCCTCTGAGTTTCTTATGGGTGAAACGGATGCAAATTCCCAGTATATTTCCCCATTCTTCTTTCTATGCCTGAATTCTCCCCTCCACTCATTACCTGTGGAGATGGTTTTTAACATATCATTATATATATCTACCGGCTGCTCGTCAGCCCTTAAAAAAAACAGCTTTTTCCCTGTGACCTCCTCCTGGCTGTATCCTGTTTTTTGAGTAAATTTGGGATTGGAGTATTCAATGTAACCTTTTGTATCGGTTATTACAACAGTACTGGGACTTTGCTCTACGGCCTGCGACAGCTTGTGAAGCTGCTCTTCTGCCTGCTTTATTCTGGTTATATCCCTAAAAACAACCACTACACCCATTATTCTTTTCTCTGCATCCCTTATAGGTGCGCTGCTTGCTGAAATATACATCTCCCGTCCGTGCCTTGATACCAGCACTGTATGCTTTTTAAGACCCACAGTTTTGCCTTCCTTAATAACTCTTATAAATGGGTTTTCCGCCGGCTCCCCAGTTCGTTTATCCAAAATAGTAAAAACATCACTAAGAGGCCTTCCTATGGAATCACTGGCAGACCAGCCTGTCAGGTCCTGTGCCCCTTTATTCATCATAATTATACTGCCGTTCTGGTCTGTGGTGATCACTCCGTCACCTATGCTTTCAAGTGTGACCGCTAAACGTTCAATTTCCTTTATAAGTTCCTGCTCGAACCTTCTTTGTTCATATCTTCTTTCATATTCTCTATTTTCTCTGTATATAATTGAAGCTAGTCTTGATAGATCATCCTTAACGCAAAAGTCGCTTACTCCGGCTCTTATAATGCTTAGTCCCTGCTCTTTGTCTTCGCTCTTTAAAAGCACAATAAACGGTAATTCTATCTTCATGTTTTCCAGAGTCAGGAACGCCTCCATTATGGAGACTTTACTGTCGTGATCAAATAATACAAAGCTATAGACTTCCTTTTTTAGTGAAGTCTTAAAATCATATAATGTTTTTATACTTTTTAGAGTAAACCCGCATCCCATTTCTCTAAAGATTTTTTCAATACTGCATATAATCTTAAGGTCGTCTCCTACAAACAATATATTTGAGTCATTATTCAATAGTCTACACCTCTTTAAAGCCATATGGGTATCATTACATTAACACCGTCATACTTCTACAGCATGGAATATACCAACTGTGGTATCGAATCAAGGGGTGCCTGTTTTTCAACTGCTCCCATATCATAGGCAACTTTAGGCATTCCATAAACAACTGATGACTTTTCATCCTGTCCGATGGTTCTGGCACCTTTTTGCCTCATAGCATAAAGTCCCTTTGCGCCATCACTGCCCATACCCGTCAGGATTATCCCTACTGCATTTCTTCCGGCAGCCGACGCCACGGAGTTAAACAGGACATCTACAGACGGGCAGTGTCCACTTACCTTTTCTCCTCTTTGGCACTCCACCACAAATATACTTCCGCTTTTTTTCAGCTTCATATGATAATCTCCCGGTGCAATTAATACTCTTCCGGGATAAACCTTATCACCGTTTTCTGCTTCCTTAACCTCCATAAGACAGGTATTATTGAGCCTCTCGGCATACATCCTTGTAAAAACCGGAGGCATATGCTGTACTATGACAGTACCCGGAATATCACGGGGAAACATTCTTAATACACTGAATATAGCTTCTGTTCCACCAGTTGAAGCACCTATGGCGATTATCTTGTTTGAGGTCTCATTAACACTATTTCCAACAGTTTTAGCCGCAACGGTCTCTTTCTTCCAGTGTCCTACTTTTGCGGTTGAAGCAATCTTTATTTTAATTATCAATTCGTTTATAAGAGATTCTATACCCTTAGGATTATTAAGATTTGGTTTTGTAACAAAGTCAACAGCCCCGGCGTTTAGAGCATCAAAAACATTTTCGCTTACGGCACTTACTACAACTACCGGTATGGGATACTGGGGCATAAGCCTTTTTAGAAACTCAATACCATTCATTCTGGGCATTTCAACATCAAGTGTCATAACATCCGGCTCAAATTCAATAATCTTGTCTCTGGCAGAATACGGATCGGATGCAGTTGCAATAACCTCAATAGCCGCATCCTGTGCTATACCCCTGGCAAGAGTTTCTCTAAACACAAGTGAGTCATCTACAATCAGAACTTTTATTTTTCTTCTGATACTTGTTCTTTTAGTATCCACCTTATCTATTCCTTTCTATAGACTGCAGGCATAATATATTTATACTTTGTCTCATCACGGTTTAGGGATTCGGAATGTCCTATAAACAGATAGCCCCCTGGTTCTGTAAACTCATAGAATCTATTTACCAAATCCCTTTTTGTCTCTTGGTCAAAATATATCATTACATTTCTACAAAATATAGCATGAAACTTTTTCTTAAAGGGAAAGGTGCTGTTCATTAAGTTAAACAACCTGAATATAACCTCTCCTTTAATACTATCCGTCACGACACTCTTTTCCTCATCCAGCTTTCTAAAAAACCTTTTCCGCCAGCCTTCCGGTACTGCTTCCAGATGTTCGTTGGAGTAAATACCGTTTGTTGCAGTCTGAATAACGTTCATTGAAATGTCAGTAGCCAGAATCCTGGTATCCCATAATGCCTTTTCAGAACCGAAGAAATCCGAAATAATCATGGCCAGGGTATATGGTTCTTCACCGGTTGAACAGCCTGCGCTCCATACTCTAAGATCTTTGGAAGCCTTAAGTGATGCAGACCAAAAAGGAAGTACACCTGTCTTAAAAAACTGAAAGTGGTCAGGTTCCCTCATAAAGAAGGTATGATTTGTAGTGATTTTGTTTATAAGATTGGTTACAGCTTCACCTGTCGAATCCCCAACCACATAGTTGTAATATTCTGAAAAACTGCTGAAGTTTTTTTGATGTAATATATTCTGCAGCCTTCCTACTACAAGAGCTTTTTTCTTTTCACTCAAGTTTATTCCATAGTTGCTTTTTACGTATTCGGTTAATTTGTCGAACTCTTTATCGGTTATTGTAATCATATCCCTCACCAAATGTATTATTTAAGATACCTGGCTTAAATTTTCGCATTCTTCATCGTTAAGCAGCTTGTTACAGTCAAGGAGAAGCTTAACTTCATCCCCGATTTTTCCAATTCCCTTGATATATTTATTGTTAAAGCCTGTATGGGCATCGGGAGGAGGAACTATGTCATTTTCTGAAATTGAAACCACTTCAGCTACGCTGTCTACAATAAGTCCCACTGAAATATCCTTTATATCCACAACTACAATACATGTTCTGTCATTATAATCTTTTGACTCTTTCTTAAACCGAAGTCTGACATCTAAAACCGGTATTATTTTTCCTCTCAAGTTTATAATTCCCTTTATATAGTCTGGTAATTCGGGCACTTCGGTTATCTGCTGGATTCCAATTATTTCTGTAACATATTTGATTTCTATTCCGTATACTTCCTTTCCAATGATAAATGTAAGATATTTTCCCTTCTGAGTATCTTCTTCCAAATCCAAAATGTTTTCTAATGTTTCATTCATAATCTTGCCTCCTAACTTTTTTTGTTTTTTATACTAACGGCCTGGTGTACTAACTGATTAATCCTGCAATATCCAATATCAGACTTATATTTCCATCACCTAGAAGTGTACATCCTGCAATACCTTTCACTTTCTTGATATATTTAGGAAGTGCCTTTACTACCACCTGCTGCTCTCCCAACAATGCATCTGCAAAAATACATAATACCTTGTTATCATTTTCAACCATTACTATTATTCCATCTCTAATGTCTACCACTTCAGTATCAATCTTGTATAACTTGTGAAGTCTTAATATAGGGTATGCTTCTCCTCTGACCATAATCATCTCATTGCCGTTTATATCTTCAATCAAAGCTTCATTCTTCACCTTAAAAGATTCTTTAATTGATATGGTAGGTATGGTATACCTGGAATTACCAATTTTTATAGTCATACCGTCAATGATGGCAAGAGTAAGAGGAAATTTGATTGAGATAGTGGTACCGTTCCCCGGTACACTATCGACCTGAATGGCTCCGCCTACCATTTCGATATTTTTGGATACAATGTCCATTCCGACTCCACGGCCTGAAAATTCCGTTACATTATCCTTGGTTGAAAATCCCGGCATAAATATAAATGAATATATTTCCTTATCAGTCAGCTCATTTTCAGGTTTATAGATAAGGCCGTTTTCTCTTGCCTTGTTTAGTATTTTATCCTTATCGAGTCCTTTTCCGTCATCCTTTACTATTATCCAAACATCTCCGCCTGCATTCTTTGCTTCAAGAATCAATTTACCCAAAGAAGGTTTTCCCTTTTCTACCCTTTCATTAACCTCTTCAATTCCATGGTCAATAGAGTTACGTATCAAATGAATCAGAGGGTCGGAAATTCTTTCTATGATATTTTTATCAACCTCGGTTTCCTCTCCGATTATTTCAAGGTCAACGGATTTGTTTAACTTCTTGCTCATATCCCTCACGATTCTGTTCATCTTCTGGAAGGTCATTGAAAGTGGTACCATACGAATAGACATGACCACATCCTGAAGCTCGTTTGTTATTTTATTAAGCTGTCTTGCTGCCTTATGAAAGTTGTCCAGAGGAAGTCCTGCAAGCTCTGGATTTTGAGTTACCATAGCCTCGGAAATGACTAACTCTCCAACCAAATCCATAAGCTTGTCCAGTTTTAATATATTAACACTTATTACACTTTGCTTGCCGGAAGACGCGCTATCCCTGCTCTGCCCACTGCCCATTCCCCTAGGTACCGACTGTTCCTGACCAAGACCTTTTCCTGTTGTATCTTGCAGAGCATCATCCAGTATAATTTCCTTTTTTTTCTTTAAGGCTTTATCTTCCTCATCACTATTCTCGCTATCTGCAAATTCCATATCACCGGACAGCATATCGTCAGTTACATATACCTCAAGGCTTTCCAGGAAGATAGTATGGTTCAGTCTGTCCCTTACTTCATCAAGCCCCAGGTCGGTGTTAAATACTATTTTAAAGCCTTCCTTTTGGATGATTTCACACCCGCTGTCACCCTCCATAATATCTTCAGGATAGAAATAAGTTACTTCAGCAATTTGTTTCAAATCGTGAATAACCGAAAATGCCCTTATGTTTTCCATGTCGCATCCGTCTTCAAACTTAATGTACGCTTCATATTTGTGGCTCTTTGGACTTGTCCCCATTTTGTTTGAACTTATATAGTATTTTTGCTCATGGCTGCTGTTTTTTGCTTTTTTACCGGTTTGTTTTGATCCCTTAGCACTGCCATTTACGCTTTTTAAGGTCTCAAGACACTCATTGATTTTTTTGATAAGGCCGGAAGCATCCCCGTTAGGGTCCATCCCGTTTTCAATTTTTGCTGTCTCACTTTTAATAAAATCAATTCCGTCCAACACAATGTCGATTATTTGGGATGAATCAACTTTTTCCGGTTTTTCCTCGCGTAGATAAAAGAACAGATCTTCAATGGAATGTGCCAGTGATGAAATACTATCAAAAAGCATCATGGCGGAAGAGCCCTTAACAGTATGCATAATTCTGAATATTTCATTAATGGTAGACTCAAAACCACTGCCTTTTTCACTGCTAATAAGAGATTGTTCAAGTTGATCCATTAATTGAAATGTTTCAAATATGAACATTTCAAGCATAGGTTCACGACTCATACTATCCGTCAAATCACATCACTCCTATTTTTTGAGGCTTAATTATTACAGACTGCTTTATATTTTTACAATTTCTCAAGGGCTTGTACGACGTAATCTTCTTTGAAAGGTTTTACTATAAATCCTTTTGCGCCGGCTAGAATTGCGTCTTTTACAAAACATTCCTGTCCCATTGAGGATATCATTACAATCTTGGCGTTAGGATCAAACTCCTTAATCATCTTGACAGCTTTAATCCCGTCACAAATAGGCATTGTTATATCCATCGTAACTATATCAGGCTTTATTTCCTTATACTTATTAACAGCTACTATCCCATTCTCAGCTTCTCCCACCACCTCAAATCCATTCCTTTCAAGCATCATTCTAAGTGATGTTCTCATAAAACCTGCGTCGTCAGCTACAAGAATCCTTTTCATCCTCTTCACGCTCCAACTTATTTGGTTTATATTAAATTTGTGTTATGGAATAAGCTACGTTCCCCTAAAAACTGATAAATATTGTTTAACTAGACTTGCCGTGTTAAATATCTTAAGTCATATACATTTTACACAAGCAACAAAACTGGAATAATGAAACCTATCAGGCATGCAATCGAATTTAACATAATAAGTACTTATAATTATATTATGCCATTTATTTGCAGTTAAATCAAGAAAAACAAATATTTTATTTGAAGTTTATATCGAATTTTATTATACTATTATTAACACTAATTTTAATATATTTTTTCTAGCCAGGTAAAAAATCTCAATAAAAATAAATAATTGCAGCGAGGTTGGACATATGTTGAATTTTATAGGAATCGGCAGTGCTTTTAATACGGAGCTCGGAAATACCAGTGCATATTTGAAAAGTGGGCAGAGCATGCTTCTAATTGATTGTGGAAGTACCGTATTCAACAGACTGAAAAAGTTTAAATTATTAGATGGTATTACCAATCTTAATATTGTTATCACCCATACACATCCTGATCATATTGGAAGCCTGGGTGAGCTTATATTTTATTCCCATTATGTACTAAACCACAAACCAAAGCTTCTCTTCCCGGATAAGTCATTGATTGACACTATTCTTAGGGGTATGGGAGTAAGAAGTGAGTTCTATGATATATTGGACACTAATGAAATAGCAGTCAAAGACAATGAATTTGATATGAAAATATCCTTTTTTGGAGTATCTCACGTTGATACGATTCCCTCTTATGGTTTGATAATAAACTATAATGGAAGCTGCCTTTATTACAGCGGTGACTCCAACAGTATCAGCAGCTCCATATTGGAAGATTTGGAGCTTGGCAAAATAGATTTGATGTACCAGGACACTTGTGGTATTGACTATGAAGGTAATCCCCACTTTTATCTTGGAAGGCTGGCAAAGTGCATTAAGCCTGAATTAAGACATAGGGTTTATTGTATGCACTTGGACCAGAAATTTGACAGGGAAGAAGCAAAAAAACTGGGCTTTAATGTTGTTGAAACTGATAAAAATATAGTTTAGTTTGGAGACAGGTAACAAAACACCACGTATCGATAAACTCAAATACGTGGTGTTTTTCTAATTGTGTCAGTCTGTCAAACAACAACTTTTAATTTGCAATTTTCATTTCCAATCTAAGCTTATCTGCTACCATGGCAATAAATTCGGAATTGGTGGGCTTTCCCTTACCAAGGTTTATTGTATATCCAAACAGGGAATCTATTGTATCAACCTGCCCTCTGCTCCATGCAACTTCTATAGCATGCCTGATTGCCCTTTCAACCCTGCTTGGAGTCGTGTTGTACTCCCTTGCAATTGAAGGATATAATTGCTTGGTAATAGAGTTTATTACATCAAGATCTTTAACAACCATCATTATTGCATCCCTTAGGTATTGGTATCCCTTAATATGAGCAGGTACACCTATTTCATGCATGATGTTTGTTACTTCTGCTTCAAGGTTCTTTGGTTGGGGTGCATGATATGAAGGTCTTATGTCACTTGTGTGCTCAGATCTTATAACATTGGAGTGAGCAACATTTTTAAGCTGCCTTATTCGAGATACCAGGACATCCATATCAAAAGGCTTTACAACATAGTATTCCGCTCCAAGTGCCAGCGCTCTTTGTGTTATCTTATCCTGCCCAACGGCTGATAAAATTATAAATAAAGGCCTTTTACTCATTGCAGTTGACCCGATTTTCTCCAGGACACCCAATCCATCCAAATGTGGCATGATAATATCCAGTATGGCTATATCAGGAAGCTTTGTAGTTATAAGGTCATAAGCTTCAATTCCATCCCTTGCAACACCTACCACCTCAATATCATTCTGGTTATTTAGATATTCATATAAAATATCACCAAACTCCCTATTATCATCAGCTATTACCACTTGAATTTTTTTCGAAGACAATTTGACTCCCCCTTAACTTTTGTAAAAGACTGTCGCAATGATTTATAGGAATATTATATTGTCTATTCGACAAAATTTCAAGATCTTGGATTACATCTTAAAACATTATAGGCTATAACTAACATTTTATTTAGTATTTTCTTTAAAAGTATAAGCCTTGAACCCCAGTATTTTTAGTGGGTTACAGACTTTTATCCAAAGCAGCAGAATAAACTATGATTCTCAAAATATTCTCGGAAATAAGCGGAATTCCGGGAAATATGCACCCGTCAACCGGCATTCTCCAGTCTAATCTGATTTGCAGCTGTCATATTCTTTATCATCCACTCGATAAATATTCCATACCCTCTTGTAGGGTCATTTACCAGGACATGTGTTACTGCTCCCACCAGCTTGCCGTCCTGAATTATCGGGCTTCCCGACATCCCCTGTACTATTCCCCCGGTCTTGTCCAATAATCTTAAGTCTGTTACTTTTATTATCATTCCCTTTAAACCGTTGGTACTATTTTTTGAAATTTTCTGAATTTCAATATCATACTCCTCCACCGATTTACCGTCAATGTTGGCAAGTATAGTTGCATGACCTGTTTTCACCTGGCTTCTTAAAGCAATGGGATATAATTTCCTCGAAAATTTATTAAAAGCAGCATCATTCAGACTGCCATATATTCCGTATTCAGAGTTCTTATTTATTACTCCAAGCTCATCCCTGTCTTCTATAAGTATACCTTTAAGTTCGCCGGGATTTCCCCTTGAACCCTTTTTAATAGCCAGTATATTTGACTCTATTATCTCTCCCTTATCTACGGGCATAAGTGCTCCGGTATCTATATCGGTAATACCGTGCCCCAATGCGCCAAAGCCTTTGCTCTTAGGGTCGTAAAAGGTTAATGTGCCAATACCTGCGGTACTGTCTCTCACCCACATTCCCACGTGGTATTTTTTATCATCTACTGATATTACAGGCTTCACTTTCGTACTATTAAAACTGTTTCCTCTCTTATACTTTACTAAAATGTCACCGCCATTGCTTTTCTCTATTTCTTTGGTCAAATCATATATATTGCTCAGCTTATTCTTATTTACCTCGACAATCAAGTCTCCGGGTTTTATGCCTGACTCTCTGGCCGGTAAAACCTTCTTTCCATCTATGGTCTCTATATCCGACAGCCCTATAACCAGAACACCGTTTATCCTTATTTTTACCCCAATAGTATTACCGCACGCTACTACTTCCTTGTAAGGTACAACATCTACACGCATGGTTTTTAAAGGTATAAGACCGAAAAGTCTCATACTAAGGTTAACTCTACCCATTTTCTTAGCCTTAAACATTATGGGGCTGGAAAGCTTATAGTGCCCCTTGCTCACCTTGGTGTCTTCACTCTCGAATATTAATACATCGTTGTTATCAGCTTCTATATTGACTAGAAATGGACTCTTAAAGTTATAAACATACTCCTGATTCTCAAAAAGTGTTATTTGACTTGGAACTGTAAATATTGCCCTAGCATATGTTATTGTCAAAATTACAAAGCAAATCAGCAAAAAAACAATTAGCTTTCTTCTTGTAGGTTTCATGTAATTCACACAAATCACTCTCCTGCTGCCATATTTCCTTTAAAGTTGGTTGACTACTTACAAATTGTGCCCATTTTAATCTTAAAAAAACAAAACCCCATCCTTAACACAGATAATAAATGTCACGCTTAACTTTAATAAGCGTGACCTGCAAATGATAACTAACGCTTCTTTTTCTCGTGGCCTTCTTCTTAGCAAAAAGGCCGGAAGAGGTTATATTAGAAACTATTATAATTTTCAAAACACTAATCTTAAGTTAACCGATTATAATCTTATTTATTCACCCAAAAACTGCATCGAAACTTAAATAAAAAGCCAAAAAACAAAGCAGTCGTCAAGTTGACGACTGCTTTGTTTTTTGGCTTTTTAAATACTATTCTTTAAATCTTTTAGCAATGCTAAGCATTTCTTCTGCATGCTTTATTGTTATTTCAGAAATATTTGCACCACCTATTATACGGGCAATCTCATTTTTAACTTCCTTTTCACTAAGTCTTTTTACTTCTGTCTCGGTGTTTCCATTCTTTATTACCTTTTCAATATAAAAATTATTATCCGCCATACATGCGATCTGTGCCAGATGTGTAACTGAAATCACCTGGTGGTTCTTTGAGATATAGGACAGTTTTTCTCCAACCTTCTGTGCTGCCTTGCCGCTTATGCCGATATCAATTTCATCAAATATCAAAGTCGGCATTCTATCAACATTTGCAAGTATCGTCTTTATTGCCAGCATTATTCTTGACATTTCCCCGCCTGAAGCTATCTTGGATAAAGGCTTTAAAGGCTCGCCTGCATTTGTGGAAATCAGGAACTCAACCTTATCAAGCCCGTTATGGTTATATTTCCTCTCACCTTTTTCTCTTGTATCATCAAACTCTATATTTACTTTAAGCCTTGCGTTTTTCATCTCAAGGTCGTTTAGTTCAGCTCCTATCTTTTCCTCAAGCAGCTTCGCAGCTTTAACCCTTTCGCTATTAATATCCTTTGCAATTTTATAAAGCTCTTCATCTTTCTTTTCTATATCTTCCATGAGTTTATTTATTATTTCTTCATTGTTTATAATTTCGTCAAGCTCATCCTTTGCATTTTTCAAGTACTCCAATATCTCTTCTATAGAATCTCCATATTTCTTCTTAAGCTTAAAAATCAAGTCAAGTCTTTCTTCAACCTGTTCTAAAAGACCGGGGTTGTATTCCACCTCATCCCTCATACTTCGGATTTCGGTTACTATATCATCAAGCTCATATGAAACAGCTTCAAGTCTTTTTGTTATCACTCCATACCTTTCATCAAGCCCGTTAATATCATTTAACTCTCCAATAACCTCATTAATTTTATCTAAGGCCGATCTGTCCATCTTGCTTCCCGTACCTAAACACTCATAAGCTCCGGACAGTGTGCCTATTATTTTCTCGGAATTTACAAGAACAGCTCTCTGCCTTTCAAGATCTGCCTCTTCACCAACCTTTAGCTTTGCTTTTTTTATCTCATCTATTTGAAATTTCAGTAAATCAATTTTCCTCTCTCTTTCGTTCTTATCTCCTGATAAGCTCTTAAGCTTATTCTTTATCTGTTTGTACTGCTCCAAATGTTTTAAGTACTCTTCCTTTAGCCCTTGAATCCTGATATCAGCAAAAGAGTCCAGCAGTTCTATGTGACTCTCGGTCCTTAAAAGCGATTGGTTGTCATGCTGTCCATGAACATCAATAAGCCTTTCTCCAATTTGTTTTAACATGGAAACTGTCGCAATTTTACCGTTTATTCTGCAGGTATTTTTTCCGGCTGTTGTAAATTCTCTGGATATAATAAGTGTTCCATCCTCTTCAGGTTCTATACCAAAGCTTTCGAGCAAATCAGAAAGTCTTTCCTTTTCAACCTGAAAAACAGCTTCAACTACAGCCTTATCTCTGCCTGTCCTTATAAGCTCCTTTGACAGTCTTTCCCCCAGGATTGCATTAATTGAGTCAATTATTATAGACTTACCCGCACCGGTCTCACCGGTCAATACATTAAGTCCTTCTCCCAGTTCAACAGCAATCTTGTCTATTATGGCTATATTTTGAATTTCCAATTGTTGAAGCACGATAATACCCTCACTTCATAATATAATTTCCATCCTTTGAACTGCTTGCGGCCACATTTTTCATGTTGGTAAAACATACGTTCCTTATCTCTCATCGGAGCTTGTCTTTGCCAATTTGTTAAACTTGTCTACAAGCTCTTCAGCTATCTTTTCAGCCCTGCAAACTATCATTACTGTATCGTCACCGGCAATAGACCCGACTATTTCAGACCAATTCAATGAATCAATTGCTGAAGCAGAGGCTTGAGCCATACCCGGAAGAGTCTTTACCACTACAATATTATTGGCATAATCGCTTGAAATATAGGACTCTGAAAATATAGTCATTAACCTGTTCAAAACTACATTCTCGTTTTTAGAAAAAGGTGCATACTTATAGCGGCCATCCGGAGCCATTACCTTTATAAGCCTTAACTCCTTTATATCCCTTGAAATTGTAGCCTGAGTTACATCCATTCCCATATCCTTAAGCTTCTCAGCAATCTCTTCCTGAGTTTCAATTACCTCATTTTCTATTATTTCGAGTATTTTAGCCTGTCTGTTATACTTCATTTTACCTTATCTTCTCTCCTCTGTCATAAATTTTTCCTCTTAACACATCAAAAAAGTTTCTTGTATTTAGCCTTATCATTTTGACCGAATGCGAAGATTTTTTTGTTATTATGCTGTCTCCTCCCCTTATTTCATAACCATTCTGACCATCAACAGTAACCATGGCATCATGACCATAACCCTCATCAACCACCACTTTTATTACCCGGTCTCCGGTGGTTACGAAAGATCTTGAGTATAACAGGTGAGGACAAATTGGAGTAGCTATGATAAGGTCAACATCCGGCTCTACGATAGGCCCACCTGCGGAAAGGGAATATGCAGTTGACCCGGTAGGAGTGGATATTATCAGACCATCTCCAGGATAAAGATCCATAAAAGCGTCATTTATATACGTCTTAAGATGCAGTATTCTGGATAAAGCCCCTCTGGAAATAACTACATCATTAAGAACTACATCTTCTGCAATAACATTATTATCCCGTAAAATACAAGTTTCAAGCATCATTCTCTCGTCAATCCTATAGTCGCCTTTAACCAACCGTTTTATAGCGGTATCAATATCATTTTTGTCTACATCAGCCAAAAAGCCAAGGTTACCCAGATTAACACCCAGAAGCGGTTTATTCTTTCCTAAAAGCATTCTGGCGGCTTTAAGAAAAGTTCCGTCTCCTCCAAGGCAAATAATAATATCAGACATTTTGACTATGTTGTTCTCATCAAGGTTCTTATTTTCAGCACCAATGTCCCCTGCAATTTCAGCAGGTACAAGAGCCTCTGCACCGTTACTTCCGATACTCTCAAAAAGAACCCTTGTATACTTAAGCCCTTCATCCTTATCTCTGTTTGTTATGATACCGATTTTTAACATCATATACCTCTTAGGTTTATATTCATACTCTAGTAGTATGCTGTACTTTTCATATATATCATAAAAGATTCCATTAACTTTTTGAAAGATTCAACACTTTTAAACGCCTTTTTGCATTAATTATATAAAATAAATAATAAAAGTACAACAATAATAATTATGTGGATGCATTTTGTAATTTTTACGAAAAATATGCACCTTAACTCTATTGATGAGTTCTTTCTTAGTATTGGCATATTTTTTCCAATAATTGATTTCTAATAAGGATTTCTTTTATTCCTTTGGATATGCTATAATATAGTTATAGTATAGTCATAATAAAAGTCAATACAATAAATTATTCTTTTTATCCTAACAAAAGTGACCCAATACAAAGTGTTACAGTGATGTTTGTTACATGTATTGTAAACATATTTTGATATGCATCAATCATCGTTTGCCATATAATTTCATGAGCGGAGAGTACATATGGACTTAATAAATAACAGGTATAAAATAATAGCTGCTATAAAAGAAGACTTCAGCAATTCACTGTTTCTCGTATCCGACCAAATAAATGAAAATAAAAGAGCAGCTTTGAAAATTATTAATCCGGAACTGGTATCCCCAAAGGCAATCGAATATATGAAAAAGGAATTTATAACCCTTTCCACGTTGTCTCACCCAAACCTTATGGAAATATACAGCTTCGGAATTATAAATTCTATAGACGGCAACAATATTACAACCAAACAGTATTTTTGTACCTACGAGCACCTAAATGGCAAAAATATATTTAGTGCTGCGGCCGCAATGAGCTTTGATGGGATCATAAGCCTGATCCTTCAAGTCTGTAATGCCCTTAACTACTTACATAGAAGAGGTTATACATATAGAAATCTTGATATCAAGAATGTTATTGTTACTGAAAATAACAATACACCCTTAGTAAAGTTAGTCGGAATAGCTGGGAATGAAGAGATTGAGAAGGCTGTCTTAAGACTTAGAAAAATCAGCCACCAGTTTAGAGCTCCGGAGGTTTTAAGATATGATAACACTAATAACTTATCAGATCTATATTCTCTAGGCGTACTGATATTTTATCTTATAACAGGGAAAAATCCCAACAGAAATAATTTTTCAAGCGTATGGAGCCAATATAGAAATTCTGTTTTGAGTAAGAGTACTATTCGAGGTAATATAGATATCCATAGGTTCATAAGCCTTATTGACAAGCTTACCTCAAGCAACCCTGTGGAACGATACCAGGATGTTTGCGACGTAATAAAAGAAATAGAAGAAATGCGCTGCAAAAAAGGTATCTGTATTGAAAAAAGACCTTTTGAAAAAATAATAACCAAGACCAAACTTATCGGAAGAGAAGAATATTTAAAGCAACTTAACAGCTGGAAAGATGAGGCTTTAAGAGGTGCTTGCAATCAAAAAATCATCTGTTTATCCGGTGAAGCCGGTATCGGAAAGACCAGGTTATTAAACGAGTTCTGCTTCTCTTTGAGCTTTGATAAGGTTAAGGTTTTTAAAGGTATCTCCTCTGAAAGTGAAGGAAATACTTACGAACCTGTGCTGCAGATTTTAAAGCAAATTATTAATGTGGTTCCGGCTGAAATACTGGAAAAGTATAAACCTGAGCTGGTAAAGGTTCTGCCTGATGAGAAAAGTCTTAAAGGCGTCATCCCAAGCCCTGCCCTGCCTGACGATAAGGAAGGATTAAGACTTAAGGTCCGTATTGCAAGCCTTATATCAAATGTATTGGAGAAACAGCCTTCTGTAATAATCCTTGACAATGCCCAGTGGACCGATGAAGCCACATTGGAGCTTTTAGACTATCTTATCAGCATCAAAAAACAATTTCCGCTCTCCATAATCATTTCTTACCGCAAGGACCAAATGGAAAAAAACAGATTCAGACTTGATTTTATTAATAAATGGAAACAAATGGATGTTGTTAATGATGTTACCTTACCCAGTTTTGACTTCGAGGAAACAAGTGAATTCATTAAAAGCCTGCTGGGTATAAAAAATTCGCCCACTGCTTTTTGCACAGAGATTTTCCGCTATACGGAAGGAAATCCGGGATTTATAATTGATGCCATAACAGCTCTTTTTAAAGAAGAAAAGCTGTATGTTGATTCCAGCGGTCAATGGAGTACTGATTTTGATGATGACGCCGATTACTCCAGACTTTATATACCCACAAGCATCCATGAAGCTGTCTTAAAACATATAAAAACACTAAATGAAGATTGCTATACTATTCTTGAGCTTATATCGGTTTTCAATATGCCTGTATCTTTTGAGGTACTTGAGAGATTAGCCTTTGTAAACCGCCACCGCGTCAAGGACATTCTCATGGAGTTGATTTCGCACCAAATAATTGAACAGAAATTGGCAGACTGGGGATATACTTATGATTTTCATTCAAGAAATATAAAAAACGAAGTATATAAAAAGATTGACAGTTTAAGAAAAAAAGACTTTCACAAAAAGTGTGCGTTAGTCCTGGAAGAAATGTATAATAGCGAAGACAGAATCAACAAGGATGAACTGATTTACCACTTCACAAAAGCCGGAGAGAAGGAAAAGGCCCTCCAGTTAATAATAGAGTCTGCAGATAAAATGTTAAAGCTTCATATAAACGCACAGACCATGGCATACCTGAAAAAAGGGCGCCAGATCTCAAGAGAAATATCTTCAGTTAAGGATACCATTAGAATTCTTTTAATGATGGGAGAGCTTTATAGAAAAAAAGGTGAAAACAAGAAAGCCTTCGAGTGTTATAATGAAGTTTTAAAATATGCCCAGGAAAGCGATGACAGATTTACCATTGCCAAAGTAAAAGAAATGATGGGCGCTTTGTATACAAGAAAGAATGACTTTGACAAGGCTCTTGTTATATTGAATGAGTCTTTGGTACTGTCAAAGGAAATCGGTTTTGCTGAAGGCTATCTTGAATCGGTGCGCCGGATATGCTGGGTATATATCTTTAAAAGAAAAAACAGTGAAGCTATAGATATGATAAACAGGGTTTTAGGGGAATATAGTGATGATGCCTACTCATTCTACCATGCTTCGTTATTTAATGTTCTTGGAACCCACTACCTGGAGCTTTCAAACATTAATGAAGCTTTAAACTGCTACAATAAAAGTATTGAACTGTTTGATAAGAATGGAGAAAATGTAGAAATTGCATATCCCTTAAATAATATTGCTACTGTATTTGCTGAGTTCTTAAATGATAATACCAAAGCAAGGGAATATTTCGAGAGATCTCTTAAGATAAACATAGCAAACAACCTGGTAGAAGGTATATCCAGCTGCTACGATAACCTTGGAGAAACCTGCAGACTGGAAGATAATTATGCACAAGCTCTGGAGTATTATTTCAAATGTGAAGAACTGGCAGGTGAAAGCGAACTCAACGCTCTCCTTTTTACAGTATATAAGAATATTCTTCTTGCCTATCTGGAACTTGATGAATACTATAAATCCTATGATTACTTACTTAAATCCAACAATGAAATTGAAAGAAATCCTGATCGAGGAATTGACCTGCAGATTTTCTACGAATATGCTGCCAGGTTCTATTATGAAATAGGAAGCTTTGAAGAAGCAAAAAGTTTAGCTTCAAAGGGAATGGCTGCATGTAAAAAATCCGGGTTACAAGAAAGCATATGGTGTCAGAGTGTACTTATTCTGGCCGAATTTTACATATCTTCTGATAATAAATGCAGTCCACACCTGTCTCTATTCGATAGTGCTCAAAATATACTAAGATCGCACGAAAACAATACAATGATAAAAGATAGGCGGGAAGCTATACACAGATTTACCGAAGCTTTAGCTGATGCCGGAGATACTGAAAGTGCACTTAAACTTCTTGATGAAAGCCTAAAATTAAGCTCCCGTATAAATACAGAACGTCTGGAAATAGAGTATCTTTATCTTTATGGCTCATGTATTGGAGGCTATGAAGGAATAGAAATCATAGAGAGAGCTTTACAGCTAAATGAAAAGTACCAGAGTGTGAGGTTTGAATGGAAAGGATATAAAGCCATAGGAGACATCTACTTTTCACTAAAAGAAAAAAAATCATCTGCAACCTACTACATAAAGGCACTAGATGTACTTTACAAACTTGTACAAAAGGTTCCAAGAGATTATTACGAATCGTTTTTATATTCTCACAGCCGAAACATTCCCAGGGAGAGACTGCTTTCAATTAAGGCTAACCATTTACGGGAACAGGGCTTTTCTATAAAAAAACAAATAACAAAGAAAACAAGCAAAAATGTAAGCTTGCTGAAGTTTTATTTTAGTGGTATAAACTACGAGTCTATCTTTTACGAAGGAAAAAATAATCACGTACAAAATAGTATAAACGAACAAAATTCTATCTTTCTAAGGGATTCTATAGATAAGATAAGGAATGTTCTTATAAACACCTCTGGAGACCATCTTAAGCATCTTAAGTTAATTATTGATACTGCATGTAATCTTACATTGGCAGAAACAGGGTACATTCTTAGGTATAATGACAAAAATGAACTGGACGTCTTCGCTTCCCGGGAAAACAATTGGGAGTCCAGGCATTATCAATATATAATTGAACATACAAGTGAAAATGATGAAGGTATATTCGTGGCAGATACTTTTGACAAGAAAGTTGGTAATGCCAGTATAATTCTACCTGGTGATACAAAGGCGGTTATTTGTATACCTATTTGCAGTCTGGATAGCGGTGAAAAATATTCAATTAACAAAAGAAAAGCTTCAGATAAAGCAGATTATGATATTAAAGGGTATATTTATCTATCTACCCGGAATATATTCAATAAATTTTCATGGAATAGCCTTGAGGCAGTAAAAATTCTTGCGAAGCAAGCTTATCTTCATATGGAAAACTATAACCTTAAAATTATTTCATCAGTTGATAAGTTAACAGGAGTGTATACAAGGAAATACTTTGAAAACGTCATTGAAATTCTGCTTAAGAAGGCTCATAGGGAAAAGTCTCCATTATCAGTAATTATGGTTGACATTGACAAGTTTAAAAGTATAAATGACAACTACGGACACCAAAAGGGTGATGAGATCCTGTCGAGTGTAGGCAAGATCCTTCTTGATAATATAAGGCCTATGGATATATGCTGCAGGTATGGCGGTGAAGAATTTGTTATTATTCTTCCGGATACCAATATAAGTGAAGCTGAAGCCATGGCGGAGAGACTTAGGAATACAGTCGAAAAATCCCGTCTGATGGGTCAGGGAAGCACCCTTACAATAAGCCTTGGATTATCGTCTTATCCAAAACACGGAGAATGGCGTGACGAATTAATAGGTAAAGCCGACCAGGCACTTTATCATGCTAAGGAATCCGGAAGGAACCGCTGTTCTGTCTGGAATACTAAAATGCGTAAGCTGTCTAAAAGGATGGATAAGCTTGCCGGGATAATTACAGGTAATGTTGTACAGGATCAAAGAAATGTCCTGGCAATGCTTGAGATTATTCGCCTTACAAACGAAAGCTTACCTCAAGAAGACAGGATCTACAAAATTCTTGGTACAATAATCGATATATTTGAATCGGAATGCGGAATTCTGACAGCCTGCTCCGGCCCCAACAACAAACACGTAAAAACTTATGCCCGAAAAAGCACAGTTTCTGATTGGGTTAACGAAGAAAGCTATAACAGGAAGATTATTGACAAGGCTCTGAAATCAAAGAGCGGTTCTTATATGGTTGATTGGGATAATGTAAACATCATAGACCCTGAAACAGGCGAACCAATACTCCACTCAATACTGGTTGAACCTATTATTAAAGGTAAAAATGTAATAGGGGTTTTATATCTGTCTTGTCCTATAAGCCGTAAGGAGTACGGTTTTAATGAACTCAACTTCCTTGGGGTTATTGCAAATATCATAGCAGGGATTCTACCTGGCAAATAGAAAAATTTATTAGAATAAAATTTTAAACCCATCAAGTGTACTTGATTTTATCTCTTTCATTTACTCTAATAAACCTGAATAAAAGGGGCGGTCTGCTGTTTACAGTCCGTCCCTTCTAATGTGTTTATATAAATTTATGTGAGATTGTCAATCAGCTCCCAAAGAGTTTAAACTCCCTTATGGCTGCTCGGCAACCCGACTCCAAACCGGTAACAGTAACCCTTACATACCTTGCACTGGCTGTAAAGTTATCGCTTTGGATCCCTGACTTACTTGTATTATTTGTTTTGTCTACTACTAACGTCCAGTTAGTATTGTCACTCGAAACCTCAATCTTATACTTATAGACTTTACCATCCAGCTCCCATGTAGTTTCTGACCCGGTAATATTGTAGCTGCTTCCCAGATCGACTTTCCACCAGTGATTCAGGTTGGTATCAGCCGCACTCCAAAAAGTCGATCCAAATCCATCATTTCCCTTTGCTGCAACATAATCAGTGCCTAAGGAACTATCCGTGCTGGATGTTTTACCTAGAGCAATGTTAGTTACTGTTTCTTCAGTGATGATAAGATAATCAAAATCAGTCCAATCTTGCCTATGTTCAATTATTATATTATTATCTCCAGCGTTTAAAGAAATACTTCCAATATTTAATTCCGTGAAGGCTGCGCTCTGCAGGAAAAGCTTATCCCCGTGTGAAGCCCCATTCACATATATATGGTTGTATTTGTCTCCAAACTCTGATGCATATCCTATCCTTAGGTTATAGCTTCCCAAACGGGGAGCATTTACGGTAATAGTAACTCTATCCGCCGAATTATTAAAGTCTGTTACATAGCCTGTTCCTGAATACCCTGCACGGCTTGTACTTACAATTACGCCAGTTAGCGATCCGTTTTCCAATTCGTACTTAGCAGAAAACGGTGTCGGCGTTGGTGTTGGTGTTATCGTCGGTGTCGGTGTTGGTGTTATCGTTGGTGTTGGTGTTATCGTCGGTGTCGGTGTTGGTGTTATTGTTGGTGTTGGTGTTATCGTCGGCGTTGGTGTTGGCGTTGCCGTCGGTGTAGGTGTTGCCGTAGGCGTAGGCGTTGGTGTTGCAGTTGGTGTTGCCGTCGGTGTTGCAGTTGGTGTTGGTGTTGCCGTCGGTGTTGCAGTTGGTGTCGGTGTTGCCGTCGGTGTTGCAGTTGGTGTCGGTGTTGCAGTTGGTGTTAGCGTTGGTGTCGGTGTAGGCGTTGCAGTTGGTGTTGGTGTTGCCGTCGTTGTTGCAGTTGGTGTTGGCGTTGCCGTCGGTGTTGGTGTTGCAGTTGGTGTTAGTGTTGGTGTTATCGTTGGTGTTGGTGTTATCGTTGGTGTTGGTGTTATCGTTGGTGTTGGTATTATTGGTACATATATAGGCGTCACGCTAGACATCGGCGTTTTAGTAGGTGTTGGTGTTATCGTTGGTGTTAACGTCGGTGTTGGTGTTATCATTGGTAAAGGTGTTACTATACCCGCAAGTGTTGGAATTATTGGTTCGCTTACAGGTGTTGCAGAAGGCTGTATTAATACTGGCGTTGGCAGTGGTGTTAAAGTTCCCGCCTGTGTCCATGTTGTTAAAGGCTTGTTTGTCGATTCTGCCGTCGGAGTAGGTGTGTTATGTGTATTGAACTTATCTTCCGGTGAAGGTGTTGAAGCTGTCATATTCAAAGGAGTAGGTGTAGCAAAAGATGTTGCATGGTTTTCATCTTCCTTATCAGGGTACAAAGTCAGGTCGTTCTCTTCCCTAACCAAAGTGCCAATATCCTCGCCTATATCATCGATTTTTACTTCTTCCAACAGTTCACTTATGGCAGCATCCTTCATCTTTTCAATAGACATGTTGATTCCTTCTTTTTGTGCCTTCTTATAAATTGTATATAGGCCCATGGATACTTTACTCTTTGAAGCCTCTTCTCTAACGTTGGGTGGTACTATAATAGCCTTTACCTCAATACTCTTATCCGATATACCAACTTCTTCGTTTTTATTCAAAAGCATTCTTATAGAAGCAAGCAATTTCTCAAGTTTTAACTGTGCAGCCTTTCTATCCTTTTTGTATTCCTCACTTTCCTTATTCAAGGATCCGGTAACCAGTATAACTATATTACTGTCTTTTATAAAGCCTTTCTTTTCTGATTCAAGTATAAGCTTTCTCGATGTTTCCCTAAGATGTAAACCCTCCAGCTTAAGTATGGATAGAATAGCATCTGCATCCTTGTTAATAGCTTTTGCTTCGTTCACCCTACCGCTGGAATCAATAACAAATTCCACACTTGGATTTATATCAACGTCTACATATGCAAACTCACTATTAACTGTTTGTTTACTTATATTAGAATATTGTACAAGCATAAATACCATGACAAATGCAGCTACAAGCCCTGCTATACGTGAGAAATTCTTTATATTGGCTATACGTGAAAAATTCTTTATATTGTTTACTCTAGAGAAGTTCTTTATATTGGATACACCTGAAAAATTCTTTATGTTGCTGATCTTAGAGAAATTCTTTATATTTGAAACACGAGAGAAATTAGAAATAATATCTTCCTTAGAAAATTGTACTTCTTCACCTACTTTGACATCACCTTGTACTTTTATACGTAAAAATTCAAACTGGTCTGTCATCACTATTGCTTCTTCATCTTTTACCTTAATAATTCTACCCCTGAACATTACCTACCATCCCTTCCCATACCTGCATAAATACAGTAAGCCGAAATGTCAAACTAATCTATTTATAATAAATATCGAAAGAGATTTAAATTTTATGTCATGGTATATATTTACAATGCTTTAATTGGTTTCACATAATTTATGCAACAGGTATTCCCTAATTTATAAATTTATCCTTATGAAAAACACGCCCTATTATCTACTGGTTCCATAGTTTTATTCTGTCTTGAAGAATCCTGCTAAGCTCCTCTTCAGCTTTATGTATACCGGCTTCTTCAATCTCACCAATGAACCTGTTCCATACCACGTCAAAATCTTCAGGCTTTACCAATACTGCTTCAGGAATACTTCTTAAGACTATTTTGTCGCATTCATCCATAATCTGTTTAGCTTCAGATCCGGCTGGTATATTCAACTGCCAGAGGTCTCCCCAGACCTTTTCTGGAAACTCACCTGAAGTGGGGTACAAATCAGCCCAATACTTCGCCCCGTATGCCGACAATACTTCTCTTTCTATCCCGGTTTTAGGTAAAAAAGCTTCCTTTGATCCGTGTTTATAGAACTGACCTGTAGAGTCTTTTATCCCTGTCCCGTATATAGGAAAGGGATGACTGTACACTCCTATACCGGTTTTCTTCTCAAAGCCCGGTTCACTGCGAAGCGTCAGATGTTCACCTTTAGTTACTCTTATGCCGTTCTCGACAGAATAGTGCAATCCTTCGACACCCCAGTTCACCAGAATCTGGCCTTCCTCGCTGCACAACCAGTCAAAGAACTGAATAGCCCTGACAGGGTCTTTACACGATTTGGTAATACCTATTCCCCATCCACCAGAATATCCATTATTCTGAAACTCGGCATTTTTATACTTTTCCGACAATGTAACAGGGTATATCCCATACATTCTCTCAAAACTGCCTTTTTCCATCAAAGCCCGCTCTGCTTCCTTATAATTCCAATCCGCATCAATAAGGGCCAAAACTCTTCCGCTGGCAACTTTTGCTATGTATTGATCATAGGTCTGAACAAAAGTCTCCGGATCTAGAAGTCCTATATGATTCATGTGGTTTAACCATCTGAAATACTCTTTTTCCTCCGGCCTGGTGTAATGGTATATAACTTTTTGGGTCTTAGGGTCAACATACCATTCCCCATCATCCGGCCCGCCTGTTGCAAAAACTGCAGGATTCGTTACCGAGATTCTAAACCTCCACCCCTCTGCAATAAGTGATAATCCAATAGTAGGCTGCCCGTCAGTAAAGGGATGCCTTTTCTTATATTCACTGATTGCATTCTCGAAATCTTTCAATGTTCTTATTTTAGGGTACCCCAGTTCTTTCACAACTCTATGTTGAAGCTCGAATCCATTCATAGGACTCCATTTTTCCCCGCCTACACCATAGCTTCCCAAATAGTATATGGACGGGTCCTTCAAGCTGTATCTTAGCCTTTCAAAGTATTTCCCATATAACTTCTTAATATTGGGTCCGTAGGTTTCTATGAGTTCATCAAGTTTAATAAATGCTCCAGCTTCAATAAACCTGGTCTGATGTTCCTTAGCAAAAATAAAATCCGGGTACTCTCCGCTGGCAAGCATCAAAGATACCTTTTGTTCGATATCTCTTGTCTCAAAGTCAATTTTCAAGCTGGCCCCGGTCTTTTCCCTGATCATTTTTGCTACAGGGCTTTCGAAATTATCATATTGGTCGTTTGCCTCAACACAAAACATTGTAAAAGTAACTGGCGGCTTATTATTAACACTTTCTGATTGACTTTTGTTATTGCCCGTTTTAACTTCATTCTTACCCAATGAGTAATCATCATTAATCCATGAACAGCTTACTAAAAGCGTTGTTAAAAGAATAAAAACCACTGCTATGTAAAATGACCTCTTCATGTTCATCTCTCCCCACTAAAATCAAAAAGTCGTTTCTACTTACATCTTTTTTTGTAGGAACTAGGAGAGTCCCCTACGTATTTCTTAAATTTACTTATAAAATAGTTTATATTATAATACCCAATCCGCTCTGCCACCTGGTAAACTTTCAATCCATCTTCAAGCATTTGCTTGGCATTTTCAATTCTTACCATATCAAGATATGTATTAAAATATTCACCTGTATGGCTTTTAAAAAGTTTACCAAGATACGCACTGTTATAATTAAACATCTGGGCCAGAGTTTCAAGTTTTACATCTCCATTGTAGTTTTTGTTTATATAATCAATTATTTTCTTCATTGTGCAGTCTGGTCGTTTCTTTGAAACTTCTTCTGTTAAGGAAATCAGTTTGCATTTTATGTAGTCATGTAGTTCATTCAGGCTGGTCTTTTTATAAATCTCCATAAAATCTGAAATAACTGTTTCATTAATCTGCAGATTTTCCCCCATATTATGCTCTTCCATGTTTAGCTTGTTTACTATTGCAAAATAAATATTAAAATAGTTAAGCTTAATAATATCTTCAGAACTGTCTCCACTGGCAAGCCTTAAAGCTATTTCTCCAAGGAGTCTATCAATTTCTTCCTTGTTACTTATATATACAGAAGTGTATAATTCCCCCAGGGCCTTTTTTATATCTACATCCTCTCCTTCTTTAGAAGTCTTTATTCCGTCCTTATCATCCGATATTATACTTCCTTTGCCGTATATGAACTTTTTACTCATTAACATTTGCGCGTGACTAAAGGATAGATATATATCATTTATATTCTCTACAACCTTGCCCACAGAAATTGTAACCTCA
>JBMOLK010000274.1:0-5376 GCA_049325575.1 Bacillota bacterium
TGAAGACATGTGATATGGGATTTATGGTGTGGAATGAAAGAGTAGATTGTGCTTTAAATACAAACAGGCTTATGCAGTTTTATAGTTCTATAAATATCGGAGTTGCCAAATTCTCAAATGTAATAATAAACAATAAACTTGGTTTAAGCTTTGATAAAGATATATTAAAAGAGATGAATCTTAAACTTATTGCTGAGTTTCCTTATGTCCCGGCTGTTGCAGATTTTTCTCTTGAAGGCAAGGTCTACATAGCTGAAAGTGCTGTTTTAGATAAGCGGTTTAAAAAGTCACTTGAAAAGCTTGCTGATTTAATTGCTATTTAACATATGGGTCAAAAAATAAATGAGGTGATTGTTAATGCTTACACGATCAAGTGTCAGTGAAAAACAAAAAAAATCCAAGTATTATGGCAAAACCGGTGCAGACGGAAAATTCATGGTTATGTCCTTGGATGAGGCTGTAAGACAGTGTCAGGCATATATAAACAAGGTGGCAACACATTATTATAGGCAGGTAGAGGATGTAAAAGTTAAGAGGGAAATGACAGAGCGGTACATATTGGATTATGTTGACACGGAAAAGCCTGATGTTGAAGGTTTTGAAGAACTAGTAGAACTAAAGGAAGCTTTAATAGAAGAAATTACTCAATATGGTCCTATAACCGATGCCATGGAAGATAATGAAATTGATGAAATCAGGGCTAATGGTCCAAACCAGATATTTGTTGAGAAACATGGGAAAACATATTTCTGGGATAAGGTTTTTAACGACAGGGAGCACATGGAAAAAATTATTACAAAGTTAATAAGGGCTTCCAAGGTAAGACTTACCCCTAAAAATCCCATGGTTAATGCCAGAACAATTGAAGGCTCCAGGGTTAATGCAACTCATGCCTCAATATCTCCTTACGGCAACCCGGCTTTTGTAATAAGAAAGTTTAAAAAGACCAGAATTTCACCAAAAAAGATGATTGAAAATCAAACGTTTTCAGTTAATATGTACAAGCTTCTTACGTTGATTCCAAAAGCTGATTTATCCTGGTTGACTGTGGGACCTACGGGAAGTGGTAAGACAACACTAAATGAGATGTTGGTTAAGAATATTGACCCCATGTGCCGAATTATAACTATTGAAAATCCTTCGGAGCTTAGGCTGGTACGGTATGAAGGTGATAATCCATCAGGAAGGGTTTTAAATGATGTACTTCAATATGAATCTGTTTCGGAGGATTCTACAGACGACAGTAGTTCTGCTACCATGGAGAATCTCCTCATAAATGCCATGAGACAGTCACCTCACTGGATAGGTCCTGGAGAGCTAAGAGCGCCAAGAGAATTTGCAACTGCCCTTCGCGCTGCACAAACGGGACATTATCTATTTACCACGCTTCATGCAGAGGGTGACCAGGAGGCGATTTTCAGGTTCCTGACTGCTTATCTTAGTGCATCAAATGAACCTGCAGAGCTAGCCCTTAGAAATATTTGCGCAGCCATAAAATTCATAGTGTTCCAGGAGAGACTTGCAGATGGTACGCGTAAAGTAACTTCCATATCGGAGGTTAGAGGGGCAAACGGGTTGGCTCCAATCATAGAGCAGATATATAAGTTTGAATGTATTGATGTTGATGAAGACACTGAAACAGGTAAAGTAAGAAGAATTATAGGCAAGCACAAAAGGGTTGGCACCATATCCAAGGAGCTTGAGCAAAAGATGCTTAAAGCGGGGATAAAAAGAAGCAGGTTTGAGTTTTTGACAAAAGAAGCATCCCCTTACGAAGAGGAGGAATATGATGCTGACAATATATAATTTATTGTTTGGTATTGTTGTATTAGTTGTTATAGTCGGCCTTATTATTGTGCTCAAGATAAACATACTTGATGCTATTAGAAGAGCTTACAGTTGGTTTATAGATAAACTTGCTGACTTAAACACCAAAAAGACCGTTGAAAGAATCAAAAGAAGTAAAATTGAGAAAAAGAAAGAAACACTGATTACAAAATATAACAGACTGGCAGAGAGCCTTATTGATGACTATAATTTACCGCTTACTTTGGAAGGTTTCAATACAGTTATTAGTTTTTTAGTGGTTGTAGTTGTACTTTTTGTGTTCATCCTACTTAAAAACATAACTTTATCTTTTTTGGTATCCGTATCCTTAACTGTTGCAGGCTTTACATACTTCCTTATGCAGGCTAGACTTGGTGAATCTGCGAAAATAGAGGCTATTATGGATGCTGAAGACCTTTTATGTCCATTATCTAAAGATGGTGTATTGGTAGCGGTAAAAAAGGTACTGGAATCTAAAGAGCAAATAAGTCCAATGATAAGGCCCTACTTTATTCAGTTTGTGGACAATTGTGAGAATCATGGCTATTCATTTAAGAGGGCTATGGAAGTTCTCAACAGGCAGTTAGGATCAAAATTTGACAGCTATGCAGAAAAAGCAGTTGTATTTGAGTACAATGAACGCAAAGGAATGGCAGATATTTTTCTTGATATAGTAGATGAGAATGCTGCACTTCGTGAGATTAATGCCAGAAAGAACAGAATTTTCAGGGAGATGAACAGGGATTTTATAATAAAGACGGCTCTTATTGCACTGTTTGTGCTTTACTCCCTTACAAATGGTGAGCTAAGACAGTTTATGCTCTTTAGTGATTTGGGAAGAACCATCAATGCGATAATGATCATTACAGTTTGTCTTACCTTCGCAAGGTGTCAGGCATTACAAAGGGATATAAGTATTAAGAAGGAAGGAGACAAATAAAATGGTTGTTTTTATAAAGCTGTCTGCTCTTGCTGCTATTATATACCTTACCTTTACTACTGTTTTTTCCATCGTCAAGCCTGTTAACCGTAAACGTAAGAAGTTAGCCAGGGACTTTTTGATTAAGGCAAAAAACCAGGCACAAATGGAAAAGTTATATTATTTTAAGGATGTAGTGCTGCGAAGGTTTACAAGCAGCATGCTGCTAAGTGATTTAAAAAAGGATGAGTACAGAACCATGATAAAGAGGCTGGATCTTAAGATAACACCTGAAGAGCTCCGGGCTCAGCAGATAGTACTGGCCATCCTTGCGTTACTTGCTGCTTTGGTTATAATGAGGATATCGACTCTATTTGGAATATTCAGCTTACTGGGACCTGTTTTGGCCTGGATGTACCCTGTAGACGAGATAGAGAAAAAAATAGAAAGAAAAAACAAGAATATTATGCATGATTTTCCTGCATTCTATAGTATGCTTTATTATCAGTACTCAAGGTCGGTTAATATTTATCTTGGTGATGTTGTAAAGGATTTTTTGCCTAACGCCAATCCGGATATGGCTGAAGAATTAGGCATTTTTTTAGATAATATAGAGTATGGTGAAGAGTATGCCTTGAAAAGATTAAAGAAGCGGGTACCCTTAAGGCACGTAATAAAGTTTTGCGATATAATGCAGACCAGGCTAAATGGATATGATAATACTTCGCAGATGGCTTACCTTAAAAATGAGCTCCATGATATGAGAATTCAAGTGCTGGAAAATGAGTTGAAGTCACGGCAAAATCAGAACATAAGAGTTCAATTTGCTCTAATAATTATTCTGGCAGTATACGTTATTATATACTTCTATTATCAATTTATTGATGCCTTTACAATGTTTAGCTAGATAGTACTTGGTATTGATAATATAAATGATGGCATTTTTAGCATATTTTTTTATTATAAATATTGAACTGGAGTTAAATATTTGATATATTACAAATGATATGTATATTACATAGTGTATTTGTAAAAAGGATTGACCAATAACAAACAAAATTTGGGGGGAATAGTAATGAAAAAGAAATTTAGTTCATTTTATAAAAGGACAGTATCTCTCTTAAAGAATCAAAATGGATTTGGAATTAAGGAAATAGCCGTATCTCTTGGCGCAATTGTTGTTATAGGTTTAATAATCACAGCGTTTAGAGGTCAGGTAGGTGATATTCTGGAGGATATATGGGAAATGGTAAAAGGTTACATAGGTGAAGAAATTCAGTAGAAAATTTTGATAACTTCAGTTTAGTTTTATGTTTAAATTAAATCCTGGGATTGGTGAAGAACCCTTCAACAATCATTTGCTTTTGGTATATCCATTATGGTATGCCCGTGCTAATGAAAGGGAAGATTGTCTCACCTATTCGTCAATGGGGAAAGTCTTTGTCGATTGGAAGTCAATTCAATCCTAAACGGCAGAGATTTTCATTTAGATGGACAATAAATCATGTAATGTGTTTTGGAGGACAAGTTATGAAAGGGGTAGCAAATTCCATACTGGCTGCAATTCTGGTATCATTTTTTATGTTGTCTTTTACAAACTTCCTGCTGTTTTTTCCATGGTACCTGACTTTGGTATATAAGACGTTTAATGTTGCTACTGAAGCTTCTACCATAAACTATGTGTCTGGACAAATGGTTGAAGACGCTCTTAATGATCTGGAAACCAGACCAATGTATAGAGACAAAATTAACAGCATTGTCATATCTATGGATAATGTAGCGGTAAGCAGGTATTCAAATGACAATACACGTCGTTTACAAAAGGGTGAGAAATTTAATGTGTCAATAGAAGCGGATTTCCCATTTGTTGTAAAAATATTTGGCCAAGAGTTTAAAAGGGAATTAGATATTAAATTTAGTATACCTGTAACTGGAATACGGTACTACAAAGACCTTGACCCCTATGTTATCTGATGAGTTGCTTTATGGAGGTAAAAAATGAAGCTTATAGCATACATATTTGCCGCAGTTGTTTTTATATCTACACTTATAACTCCATTTACAGAACTTTTGGGTGCATTTTCAGACATGTGTAAAATTCATGCTGCAATTACGGCATCAAGTCGTGCGGCAATAATGAATTCAGAAGATGAATCAAAAGCGAAAGATGTTGAAGCAGCTATTGATTTTGACAAGTTTGAAACTATTTTCAAGTCAAACTTTTGTTCTGCTCTTAACCTAAGTGACAGTTACGATTCATTAGATGACAAATTTAACAGCTTTACGGTAAATATCCGTCGTGTGGATGATAACAAATGTGAGATTGAAGTAAAGACCCAGTACAAGTACAAGACGGGTTTGTTTAAGCGGTTTGCATCAAATCTTCCTAGTGACTCAGGAGTGTTAAGGGTTTTAAAAACCGAAGTCCTAAGAATTGAAAATTAACTGTAGCAACATGTAATTTTATTAATATATTTATAGTAAATATTATGATGTTGAAATACTTGGCAAAGGCTTAGTTATTATACTGATAATAGTAAAGGTGTTTCTAGCCCCTTCACACCGACTGTTTATGGAAGGGATTTGATGATGATAAGTTTACAAGTTGCTGACTAGTTTTATACTTATGG
>JBMOLK010000275.1:0-5353 GCA_049325575.1 Bacillota bacterium
GAAGGAATGATAATGAACCAGGTGTTGTTGTTATATGGAGGGGATTAAAAAGGCTTCATGATATTACCCAAGGTTGGCTTATAGCTCAATTACCAGTAAAAGACCAATAATATGTATAAAGATAAGCTGGCAATGAAGACCGGTTTTCTTTGTCCACTTTCTTTTTACGTAAAAAGAAAGTGGGAGCCCTTAGAGGGCGGTGGGGGTGGCTTCCTATAGCCTACAGGTGGTTTTCTAGCCGCCCTGGGAATAATATTAATAGTTGACTCAAAACTTTGTCCCAGTTTTTATACCTCTGTGTCCATTTTTTTATTACATTTCTGGATGCAAGGTAAAGCATTTTTTCTAATGATGCATCCGAAGGAAACATTGTTTTTGACTTTGTTACTTTTCTATACTGCCTATGAAGACCTTCTATTATGTTTGTTGTATATATTATTTTTCGTACTTCTTCAGGAAATTTGTAGAATGGACTTAGTACATCCCAGTTATTTTCCCAACTTCGTATTGCAAAAGGATAAGACTTTCCCCACTTATCCTTTAGTTTATATAGCTCTTCCAAACCTACATCTTCATTGATTGCATGGTATACACCCTTAAAATCATTGCTAAATTCCTTTAAGTCTTTATAAGATACATATTTGAAAGAATTGCGTAACTGATGGATTATGCATCTTTGTATTTCTGCTTTAGGATAAGCTGCATTTATGGCTTCCTTTAAGCCTGTAAGTCCATCAACACAAAATAATAGAACATCCTGAACACCTCTATTTTTCAAATCATTCAACACACCTAACCAAAACTTTGAACTTTCATTATCCCCAATCCATATACCTAGGATATCCTTGTTTCCTTCTACGGTTACACCTAAGACAACATATGCAGCTCGGTTCACAATTTGTCCGTCACTTCGGATTTTAAAGTGTATCGCGTCCATAAATACAAAGGGATAAACACACTCCAGAGGCCTTTGCTGCCATTCTTTTATTTCAGGAGCAATTCTATCTGTAATCTTACTTACCATCTCCGCAGAAAGGTTTATGCCGTAAATTTCCCTTATTTGTTCTTCAATATCTCTTGTAGACATACCTCTAGAATATAGAGCTATAACTTTTTCTTCTATTCCGGATACATTCCTTTGATATTTAGGCACTATCTGAGGTTTAAATTCACCCTTTCTATCTCGGGGTACCTGGATTTGAACTTCACCAAATTCACTTTTTATAGTTTTGGGTGAGTAGCCATTGCGGCTATTGTCTGTTTCTTTGCAACTTACATCATTTTTTTCATATCCAAGCTTAGTTTCGATTTCTGCTTCCAGTAATTCTTGGATCATATCCTTAAAAATATCCTTTAAGTATGTTGTTACATCATTAACACTTTGGAAATTATTTCCCCTAATAATACTCTTAACCTGTTCTTTTGACAATGTTGACATAAATAAACTCCTCCTTAGCTTTTCTTATTCCTAATTCTTGCCAAGAAGGAGTTGTTTATTTCAGCTTACACAAAATTTTTTACATCCTCTACTGGGCGTCAAACAATGTTTTCAACTTTTAGTTCTATACACTATATATTTTAAGAAATTCTTCCGTTTTGTTAATCACCTTTTCCAAAAGGCCAGTTCTTTTCAGTGAAACAAACAAAGCAGCCGACCTTGCTTGGCAATTAATTGATTTTTTGGGGTTAAATTCAATATCACTAAAAGCAGAGTACTCCATAATTTTGTTTGTTAATTCTATGTTATGATAAACCGCATTAAGATAAAGCCAATCATAAAAAGCCGTTTTAGGTTCTAAAGACCATTTTTGCCCATGAAAACAAAAGTAAATAAGTTTCCCAGAACTTTTAAGTCTCTCATCTGTTTTTGCCTCCCTAGCTGAATTATTAAGTAAATCTAGATAAGGCCCACCCAGATCAAAAACTTTACTTGATTGGAAAGCAGTTTCAACACTAACGATTTTATTCTGGTGTGAAAGTATTAAATTAAATGCACTTAATTCAACACCGGTTGTTTCTAGCGATTTACTTGATATCTCTAAAACTTTAAAGTCTGGATAATCCTTGTTAAAAGCATCATGTAAGGATTTAATTGACTTTTGTTTTTGAGATAATGACAATCCTGGAAACCAAGTAAAATCAATTTCCTTTTCTTCAACAAACCCACTTATGCTTACATTAGCTATAAAAACCGGTCTTTTAGCCAAAACAACCACTCCTATATAAGAAAAATAACCATACTTAGTCTAGCAAAAAATAAACTCTTAGTAAACTCTTGTAAATAATCTTGAGTAGGACTTATAAATGGTAACCGTCACAAGCGGAAACCCTCTTTTACTTTGCTGTTTACCTTTGCACCAGTTTCACAAGAATATAGTTATATAGTTTATATTTAATCAACAATCAACGAAAATAAATGTAAGCGGTGGAACAAGTGGCGTAGTGTAAAAACCTTCCGTGCTTGATATTATTAGAAATAATAAATATCTGACGGGAGGTTTTTTAATGGCTAATAGGGATTTAAATCTTGAAAGAGAATGGAAAATAAGATTTGAGGAGTATAAAAAAAGTGGATTAAGTGTTAAAGCATGGTGTGAAAAGAACGGAATTAAATCCACTACATTTCATTACTGGATAAAGCGGTTTAACAACTCAGAACAAAAAGTTACTCCAGCCAAAGTACAGTTTGCCAAGGTTATACTACAACCTGACAACACTAATAATGCTGTTACAAACATAATTTATGAAAGCAAAAAAATTCATCTTTCCTATGGCAGCTATACAATTGGCATTGAAGATAGTTTTAATCCAGCTACACTTGCAGAACTACTGAAGGTTCTGCAAAAACCATGATTCAGCATATGGCCGAAGGAATTGAAAATATTTATCTTGCTTTAGGGTATACAGATTTCAGAAAACAAATTACGGGGCTGACAGCAATGGTCGCTCTGCAATTCAAATTGGACCCATACACTGGCACCAGCCTATTCCTATTCTGTAACAAAAGACGTAGTGCGATAAAATTGCTCAGATGGGATGGAAACGGTTTTGTACTTGCAACCAAAAGCTTAGCAGATGACTTGAAATTCCAATGGCCAAAAACAAAAGGAGAACTTCGTAATATTAGCAGTCAAGAGCTTGCCTGGCTTTTAGAAGGATTACAAATAGATCAGCGGAGGGCACACCCTAAAAAAATAGATACGTCTAATGTCCTTTTCTAAAATGTGAAAATAACTGCTGAAATTTATAAAAAAATTGCCAGTAAAACAAAGAGAAATTTTGCATTAAAAAGTTGCCAAAGCCTAGTATTTTAAGGCATTTTATGATATAATTGGTATATATTCTGAAGGGGAAAAACAATATATGCAGGCAACTTTACAAAAGCAAATTTCTATTCTGAAGGAATCTGAAAAGAAGCTCCTTGAAGAAAATGAAAAACAGCAAAAGAAAATAGAACTTCTTGAAAGAAATGTTGAAGCGTTAACCCAAGCACTGCTGCAAATATCTAAGCAACAATATGGAGCATCTAGTGAGAAAACACCTCAGTATTGTGGACAGCTTTACATTTTCGAGGAGACAGACGAATTTTTTGAAGCAGATATTGATGCCCTTCCAGAAAGACAGACTGTTAGAGCACATAAAAGGCTTAAAAGAAAAGCAGGAGACAAGCAACGGTTGATAGCTGATATACCACATGAAGTTGTAGAATGTGTTATTGACCAGGATGAGGGTTGTGAAGTTTGCGGCTCAGAATTAAAGGTTATAGGTAAGAAAAATGTCCGAACTGAGGTAGAATACATACCCGCAAGAGTAAAAGCTACTGAATATATACAATACATCTACAAATGTGTCGATTGTGGTAACAGTGATGAATTTCCTGACCCCTTTATTAAAAAAGCTGATGTGCCTAAGCCTGTCATGTATCGCTCCCTTGCCTCTCCAACTTCTGTTGCATGGGTCATGTATCAGAAGTACGTTCTAGCAGTACCTCTCTATCGGCAGGAAAAAGAATGGCTACGAATGGGATTCGATTTAAGCCGATCGAATATGTCCAACTGGGTAATTCAGTGTGCAGCTTCATGGCTTAGACCCTTGTATGAAAAGATGCATGAAAAACTTCTCACCTATGAAATCATCATGAGTGATGAAACCAGCTATCAATGCAACAAGGAGGTCGGGAAAAAAGCATCCAGCCAATCATACCTATGGTTGTATCGGAATGGCGATTATTTAGGACCTCCGATAGCACTTTTCCAGTATACACGCACCAGAGCTGGAGAAAATGCCAGGACATTTCTTAAAGGTTTTTCCGGTTTTTTAGTTTCAGACGCCTTCGCAGGGTATGAAAAGGTAGAAAACATAAAGCGATGCCTATGCTGGAGTCACCTTAGAAGATACTATATAAAATCAATACCACTTGACAGCAGAAAAAAAGAGATTCCAGGTTCAGCAGGTGCAATAGGAAGAGCTTACTGTAACAAATTGTTCAGGCTTGAAAAGAAATGGAAAGAACTACCGCCTGATGAAAGAAAACAGAAACGTCTGGAACAGAGTATTCCTGCTCTAAACGCTTTCTTTGCATGGGCAAAAAAGGTGAAAACCAGTCAGGAACCTTTAAAGAAGGCTTTGTATTACACTTTAAACCATGAAGAATACTTTAAAAACTTTCTTCAAGATGGTAGAATACCATTAACAAATAATGCTTCGGAGAACTGTATAAGACCCGTAGCAGTAGCAAGGAAAAACTTTCTTTTTTCTGATACACCAAGAGGTGCCGAGGCAAGTGCAACAGTATTCAGTATAATAGAAACAGCAAGGGCAAATGAAATTGATCCTTATGAGTATTTGGTTTATATTTTCAAGACACTGCCCAATATAGACTTTATAAGCCAACCGGAAATTCTGGATAATTATATGCCTTGGTCGGAAACACTTCCAGAGGCATGCAAAATGAGGAAAAAGAAAGCGAAAATATTAGATGGAGAAGAAGATATAAATGAAAACACCGAACATTGATTTTGTAATGGAAATGACTAAATCTTACTTGGATGGCGAGATAGACTGTATTGACTATGCTCTTGATCTACCCTACGAATTAAAAAATCGATACAATAAAATGGCAAGAGAACATAGGGAGTATGCTGAGCTCATTTATGACTGTCTGTTGGTAGAAGGAGCAGCACAGTACGATTCTCTTACCGATGCACAATTTAAAAGGCTGATCCGAAAGCAGTATAAATATATTATAGGTGTTGTGAAAGAAGGATTCCTATAAATTAATGCAAAAAATGACCGCTGAGTTTATCAGACCGGTCATTTTTTTTGCACCTACGCTATTTCATCCATCGCTTAC
>JBMOLK010000276.1:0-5353 GCA_049325575.1 Bacillota bacterium
GGCACCGACTTTTACAGTGTTATAAGAAATACTGAAATGGCTGCAGTAATAACAGAGTATGCATTCCTTGATACAAAGGATGTTGAAGCTGTTGACACACCGCAGGAACTGGAAATGGAAGCCAGGGCTATTGCGAAAGGTATTTTGAATCATCTTGGTATGGAATTTAACGATAAGCAACCGGAAGGTGAAATACTCATAAGGGTAGATGGAGAAATCATAAACAACACCTTCGATGTAAAACCGTTTATCAAAGACGGTAGAGTTATGGTTCCTGTACGCTATATTGCAGAAGCTTTAGGAAAGGAAGTAAAATGGATAGACGAACAGAACATGGTGGATATCACTTGAAGGGCAGAAGAAGCGGAGAAAAGCTTGATTAAGTACATATATAAAAAAATATTTAAAAATTTAAAAAAAAATGAATAGTATATGGAGAAAAAGTCAATAATTTAAATGACCTCACAAATACATTTTAACCCCCTAATAAATGCCCTGGCGTAATTGCCGGGGTGTTTATTTTTTTTGCTTCAGTTTGATTTAGAGATAACGAACTGTAAAGATAAACATAAAATTCGCTCCGCTAATTTGATAGAAATGACGGGCTCATCAAGTTTATCTATTTTTACAGTTCGATCTCTATAAATGGCTTGACGCTAATAATTAATACAAAATAGTAAATAATACATTTGAGGTGAAAATATGATTTTTATTTACAACTGCTATGCAGGCACACATTCATCCTCTATTGCCTCTGCAATCCATTTGAATAAGCTTCCTGAAAACAGGATACCCACAAAAGAAGAAATATTGAATACAGAATACTTCAACAAGCTTACACCTAAAGATATGGGTAAAATAATTTATCGTGGCACCGATGAGGATGGAAATAAGATTTTTACAGTTGGAAGAGGGTCCTCTAAGGTTGTACTTCCTTGCATGAAAAATCTTATAACACTTTTTCATAATGAATATGGACTAAGCCAGAAGGTAATCCTGTCAAATATGTCTCCAACAGTCCCTTTTCTCATGTCTGTGGGTGGGTTTGTTTCTAGACGTATTGGTATTGATCCAATCGGAATTCCACTTCTTATAACGGGAGTAAGACAGTCTTACATGAGGGTGGTGGAAATTGTTAATAAGACCAAAGAAGCTGCCAGGGACTTAAGAGAGCATGTATTGGTACTTGAAAATAATACTTAGACGGTTTAATAAAATCTGATATAATTTATTTGATTTTATTTGATATTTTATGGTGGTAATCAGAAATGTTAGATATTAGAAACTGGCTTGGAAATGTTCAGCCATTGTATTTGGTCATCATATCTGTTTTTTTTATAGTAAATATCGTTGGCTTTATTATCTGTGGAGTGGATAAATATAAGGCCAGGAGAGGCTTGTGGAGAATACCTGAGAAAGCCTTTTTCTGGATTGCAGCCATAGGAGGGGCACCCGGCACTTATTCAGGGCTTTTATTTTTCAGGCATAAGACAAAGCACTGGTATTTTATGCTGGGAATCCCTCTTATATTTATTATACAGATTATTATTCTGTTTTTATTTATCACTCAGGTTCTGCCACGGGTTTAGGCTGCCTTTGCTTGATAACCACATTTCTCCATTTGCCGGAAATATAATAAATAAGGCTGACCGCCATTGTAAACCCGAAGCTTATGGACATTGAAATCCATATTCCATTAAGGCCCAGGTGTGTCCCAGAAAGGTATTTTGCCAGGGGAACCCGTACTATCCATAATGAGAAAAGTGAAAATACCATGGTTATAAGTGTTTGGCCGGCACCGTTTATAATTCCATTTACAATAAACATAACAGCAAAAAGAATATACGAAGCACCTACAATTCTTAAGTAGCTTATTCCGATATCAAGAATGGTTTTATCCGTATCGGAACCAAATAAACCAAGGAGAAAGCTTGGAGCACTGACTGCTATAATTGACATAATTATAGTAATAACTGAAGTCATTATTACTCCCCATTTAAATATTTCCTTCACCCTTTCCGGCTTATTTGCTCCAAGATTTTGTCCTGTTAAAGCTGAAGCAGCCATCCCCAGAGACATTGCAGGCATAAATGCTATTGAGTCTATCCTGCCGGCTGCAGCAAAGGCGGATGTAGCAGACTTGCCGAATGCATTGACATAGCTTGAGATAAAAAGCATACCTATTGAAACCAGTGTCTGCTGTATCATGGAGGGAAGACCTATCTTTAGTATTGTAAAGGTTATATCCTTATTAAGAGAAAGCTTTTTAGGCTTAAAGGCTATAATATGGTTTTTTCGGTTCAAATAGACCAATCCGGCAAAGAAGGCAATAACAGTTGCGATTACAGAGGCATAAGCTGCACCGTTGACACCAAGCCTTGGGAATGGACCGATACCTATTATCAGTACCGGATCTAAAACAATGTTTATAGTAACGCCAATTGCCAAGAAAGCCAGGGGTGTTATGGTATCTCCAATTCCTCTAAGTATTGAGGTAACCAGCATTGAGAGAAATGAGAATATAAATCCTGCCAGCATGATCTTAAGATATGATGAAGCTAAAGGAAGTATTTCATCAGGAGTGCTCATCCATCTTAAGATGCTGTCGCTTAGAAGTATACCTGCAGAAGACAATATTACGGATATGATTAAGGATATGGAAAAGGAGTTATTCACTACTTTCTCAACCATATCATAATCTTTTGCTCCATAATACTGTGCCACCAGAATAGTTGTGGCAATGGTTGCTCCGGAAGAGATTCCTATAAGGATAAACGTAATATAAAAGCTTACACCAACGGCTCCAAGAGCATTTTGTCCTACCTGATTACCTACCCACATGGCATCAACCAAATTATAGAGAACCTGAAGGAAGTTTGCAATAAGCATGGGGATGGAAATGGATAATAAATGCCGGGGTATACTTCCCACTGTCAAGTCTCTTCCAAATTTACCCTTCATAACAATACCTCATTTTAAAGTTTTTAAATTATATAATACACCTATTTCCATTCATAATCAATGATAAAATTAAAATTTAACTTATAATTACCTTACATACACCCAGCAAGGTTGATTATATATTTTCATTAATCTTCCCATAATGGTATAATATACACTAGTAAACCTTTTGGAGGGATATGCTATTTTTTTTAGTAGTACGATAAAGAAGATTATTGAATCGTCACCTGAAAGTTCAAAATTAATACTTAAAGGGCCTACAGGGAGCGGTAAGTCAACCATTCTTTTGGAAAGGTATAAATATTTGGTTGATAAATTAAGAGTACCCAGTGAGAAGATTCTTATACTGCTTTTGAACAGAACCCAATCATTGGAGTGGAGGACCAAAACAGTGCTAGAAGGTTCTGGAGCTGTACTTAGGACCTCATATTACGGTTTTATTCAGGGAGAGATAAAGACCTATTACCCTGTTATTTTAAAGAAGTGCAGTGAAATCTCAAATAAAAACGTTAAACCGGTTTTCCTGACCTTTGAAGCGGCACAGTTTCTAGTTTCCATAGTATTGGAGTGGCGAAGGCAGAATAAAGGAATATTTGCCGGCGTTACTTCCTTGACTGACAGGCTTGCCATCGATATGACATCAAACCTTGTTAGGGCTGCTATCTCCGACATACCTTATAATGAGATCGGAGAAAGACTTTATAATGCACTGGAAAAGAAGGATGATATAAAGAAGCAGATCTATAGGGAAGCTGATGACATTATAAAGGATTATAGAAAAAGATGCCTGGAGCTTGGAATATTTGACTTTGGTATGGCTGTTGATCTATATAACAACTGCCTTCTTACCGACGGCTTGTACTTAGAGCAGCTGTCTAAAAGAATTGAGCATCTTATAGTGGACAATGTTGAAGAGTGCGTTCCCACGGAAGTTGACTTTATAAAGCTTTTAATGCCAGGATTAAAAACCTGCCTTTTGGGCTACAATCACGAAGGAGGGTATGGAGAGGCCTTTGGCAGCAATCATGAATACGTCAGGAAGGAAATATTGGACAGGCTGGAGACAATTCAGCTTGACCGATCCTATACCTGTAAAGACTTTATGTCCGAGTTTTCAGATATGCTATTTGATAATATAGAAAACATGGCATCTCATAAATATAAACCCCGACCCGAAATAGAAAGGGTTTCACCTTTTGAGCTAAGAAGTGAGATGCTTGAGAACATAGGTGAAAGGATAATAAGCCTCGTTGAGGATGATGGATATAACCCTTCCGACATAGTGGTTATTTCAAACTATGCAGATCCTGTTACCGAATTTGTAATTGCCAGGGCTCTTGAGAAACGGGGTTTTGAAATAAAGAATCTTGCCAGGAAGGGCAGAATCATAGATAATCCCTTTTCACAGGCATTGATAACCCTGGCACAGCTTTGTCACCCTTCCTATGGCTCGATACCCGGAAGGGATGATGTTAAGGCTCTGATAAGAATGGTATTAAGAATTGACCCGGTAAGAAGCTCAATGCTTGCCGGTGAAATTATAAGCCAAAGACCCTTTGCAGAGTTCCCGGATATAGAATTTCCGGGACTTGTAGAAAGGGTAGGCTATTATAATGTTGAAAAGTATGAGTATATAAGAAGCTGGATCAAGGAATACAGGAGAAGAGAGAAGCCTCTTAAGATAAATGAATTTTTCCAGAAGGTTTTTTTGGAAATTCTGATTTCCAAGGAAGTATCCCAAAAGGACATTCTTGAAGCTAAAAAGCTGATTGACAGCGCCCACAGCTTTGTTGAGGTTGTTTCAAGATTTAATAGAAACGCCAGCAAGGATTTTTTAGATGTAGTAAGAAAGGGTATAAAATCAGCTGAAAGTATTTTTGAACTGGAAGAAAAGCTTAGCGGGAATTTTGTGCTGATGTCTACTCCGGTAGCTTATCTTGCAAGCTCGTTAGAAAGCAAGGTTACCATATTTACGAGCCTTAGCAGCAGCAACTGGACTCCTAGGAGCATAAAGGAAATAACCAATATACATGTACTTACAAAGACATGGGACACAAATCAGGTTTATACAGAGGAGATGGAGGAAAAGAATCAAAAGCATTACCTGGCAGTCCTTGTCAGGTCCATATTTAAGAGATGCAGTGAGAAATTGATAACCTTCGAGTCTGTTCTTTCGGCAAACGGCTATGAAAACGACGGTATTCTGGCAGACTATTTTGACGAGATATTGATGAACTAATACAAGACTGGATACTTATTAAGAATGCGCTTTATAAAATGGTGTGTGTTTGGAGGCTGGCATGGGGCTTAGGAAAGGACAAAAGGAGCTAGTTGAACAATATAGAGGAGGATACTGTGCGATACCTGCTATTCCCGGCGGGGGCAAGACCCA
>JBMOLK010000277.1:0-5339 GCA_049325575.1 Bacillota bacterium
AAGACTTACAAGAGATAAATTTCCTAAAACAGCAAAACAAGCAAAGAATCTGAAAAAAAAGGATATGCTTGACTCTTCAAAGCTTCCACCTGGAATGGTGGCATTTGCGCCTTTTAGAAGAGTTCTATATAATAATAAGCTATTAAAGGATATAATTGCAAGGCACAGCAAATAATTTTATTTAAATATAAGCTAAGGTTATTAGATTATTATATTACTTTATATTCCAATAATCCATAGATGTTGGTGAGGAGATAGTATGAGTAAAATAGAACTAATTTGTAAAGAGTGTAATAAAATATATCATGTTTATAAATATCTTAAAAATAAGTCTAATTTTTGTTCTAAAATATGTATGTATAAACATCCTAGTAAATTAAAGGGTGTACCTAGAACAAATGAAATAAAAAATAAAATAAGCCTTGCAAACAAAGGCAGAACACATAGTATCCAGTCTAGGATTAATATGGGCAATGGAAGAAAAGGAAAGTTTAATGGAGTAAATAATAGTTTTTATGGAAAACATCACACAGAATTGGTAAAAGAAAAAATAAGTAAAATTCAATTTAAAGGAAAACCCTATAAGTTAAGTGGCTACTTATATATAAAACCAAATAGAAGAAGTAAAGTTATTCCTTATCATCATTATATATGGTTAAAATATAATGACCTAGGCATGTTAATTATTCCTAAAGATTGTATAGTTCATCATATTAATGGAAATAAACTAGACAATAGAATAGAAAATTTAGTTTGTTTACCTGAAGAGTATCATATAAGAATGCATAATTTACAAAGACCAATTTTAGAACAAAAATATTGGGGGATAAACAAAGATTTAAGGGGGGATAATTATTAGTCGTCTGGTCAAGCCAAAAGATGTAGTATGCGAGTTTATAAGAGCTGTATATAAAGAGCCGGCAAGAACTGGATTGTCAAAAAGGCATTCTTCAGTTGTCAGTGCAAGTTATTCCCCTAGTATAGGCGATACTGAAATAGCTCTTGTATATACAAAGGTTTTATGCATAAACACTGTAACAGTTGATGGTGTTGCGCAGTACAAGTACAAAGATTATGATATCGATTTAAGAAACAACAAAATTATATTCTTATCGCCATTTGCAGGAACTGAAACAGTATTAGTTTCTTATGATTATAATACAAGCGGGATAAGCTGGATAAATCCATCAAATCCAGAAAGAGACAGAAGCTCAGCATTAACCCGTACAGACTATCCAAGAGTTATTATAAGCGATATTAATTTCAGCGGTGAATTTATTGGATTTAATTCAGACAAGCAAAATAATACTTCAACACTTCAAATTGATATTGCAACCAAAGACGGGCTTGAATGCACAGATTATGTTAGGATTAAAACAGATGGAACGTCAGAAACAATAAGCGAATCATCGCAAAATGCAAATACTGTAGACCATTTGGCTCTTGGAATTGTCAACGCGATAAAGAGAAAATGGAGAGATGAAATGAAGCATAAATTTTATCCAGCTCCAAATATGTTTAAAGGTGAAACAGCGGTCACAATAGACCATGATATTGGATTATTCAGAAAAGCCATTGACATACAAATCAGCGGATTTGATTTAGGGGAGTACAGCTGATGGATGACAAAAAATTAGATGAAATAATTGATTTGCTGAAAGCAATTCATAAGGAGTCAAGGGAAGCAAACGTTAGGATGTATGAGCTATTAAATAAAATGTAGGAGAATCAAATGAAAGTAGAAGAAAGACAAGTAAAATCAATGTTTCTGACAGGAGTAATAGAAATTATTACAGGATTAATTCTTTATAAATTTAATATTCAATTTGCAACCAACTATGGATTTTTAGGCTATCTTGGCTATGGAATGATAGTATACAGCATAATTTTAGGATATTATATAAGGAGGAAAAAATAAAATGGCTAACGCGGAGAAGATTGGAGGAGTAAATACTTATGTATTATATGGAGATGAGTCAACTTATGGAACAGCAGGAACAGTTGATACTCATTTTGGATTAATACAAAGCTTTACACCCTCGCAAAAAAATAATTTAATAAAGCATAGGGGATTTGTTAATTCTGCATCAGGCGGAAGGGATATAGCAAGAGTTTCTGCAGGCAAATATGAAGCAGCTTTGTCATTGGAATTTCAGCCAATTATATGGACATGGCTTGAATATGTATTAGGGAGCAGGTCAGGAAGTGGGACTATTGCAAGCCCATATATCTATTTAGGCTCGAATCAGCCTACATCAATGACAATCGCCCATGAGATAGACAATGTGACAACAGACAGAGAAGAAGCCTTTTTAGGGTGTATAGTAAACAGCTGCACAATAAAAGCATCTGTTGGAGAGCCTGTTTCAGTTTCGTTGGATATTCTCTCTGCTGATATGGACAAAGATGCAACTATCACGGCAAATGTTGCATTAAGCACATTGAATCCATTTACATTTGTTTCGGGCAGCATAGAAATACCAAATGGAGTTGCAATATCAAACATTATTGACAGCATTGAAATAACAATAAACAACAATGCAGAAATTGCGTATAGTGTTGGAAGCAGAATAGGAAAAAAGCCTATATTCAAGGCAAGGGACTATACTGTAAAATTTACACTGAAATATTTGGATGATACATTTATTGAGAAATTTTTAGGTTCAGCATCAGGACCTACTGTTACAGCAACTCCAACAGAAGATGCAACAATAGCATTAAAATTTGAAAATAACAACGCTCATTATGTAGATATGGTGTTTTATAGCTGTAGAATAGACGAATTTGCAGACCCAGCAAATCTTAATGAAATGCTGACAGAAGACATAACTTACAGCGCAATGACAGCACAAATAAATGAAGTAATAAGCAGTTAGGAGGAATAAAAATGAAAGAATTAAGAGAGGTGCCAGGATTAAATCCTGAAGATGCAATAGTCATAAAAAAGTTTACATATGGAGACAAAAGCAAATTAGCTGGCAAATGCGCTAAATTGGACTTAAAAAATCCAAATTCTGTAGATATAGACATTGGAGAATATAAAATTTGGGCAATTGTTTATGGAGTTGAAAAAGCTCCATTTTTCGGAGTTGGAATAGACAAATACAAGGCAGTCGAGAATCTTCCTGCAGAAACAGGAGATTTTTTATTTAATGAGGTAACACAATACAATAATCTTGGTGATATAAGCGAACTTAAAAAAAAATAAAAATGGTAGTCAACGGCAGAAGTACTAACAGAGAGGCAAGCGATTTAATACAAGAAGCAATGCTTTGCAAGATGTTTGGATGCCTGCCGTCAAAGCTTAGAAAAGAAAAATATGAAGATATAGTGCATTTCAGCATTGTTTATGAAGAAATAATGAAAAAGAATCCATTATATATGTTTACTTAAAATGGCATATTTAACAATAGACTTAGATGTTGGAAAAGAAGCTGTAACATCAAAACGAACAGAAAAAGAAAAAATAAAATCTGCTGTTCCTGAGATGTCTTCCGGTATAGCAAATGTGTTCAAGGCCCTTGGCATAGGCAGTGCAATAACAGCAATAGTGTCAATAATAAAAACTTTTAAGCCTTTAATGTCTATGCTAAGCGCACTTTTTAAGATGATAATGACTGCATTATCTCCAATTGCTGATGTTGTAATGGTTTTATTGTATCCAATTCTTTTGATGCTGAAGCCAATAGTAATAGCAATAAATCAAATAATGATGCCTTTTTTTAAGCAGGCAATGAGATTTATGAGAGAAGGAGTAGAGGAGAAAAATGCTGGAAAATTAGCTGCAGGATTCAGCATTATAATGACAGGCATCCAAGCTATTGTGCTGTATTTGGCTGGCGAATTTATAAAAATGATAGCTACCATTTTTATGACCGGTGTTGCCATATTAGTTGGATTATTCAGCAAAGAAGCTGGCAATGCAATACAAACACAGATTATTCCAGGAATAAATGGATTTATTGATGCTATTATAGCTTCTGGAATTGCTTATTTGGCATTGGAAGTAGTAAGTTTAGGCGATTCTTTGAATAGCGATATGTCAAATTTCAAAGTAGACATTATAAGTGCTATTGATAATGTATTCCCATCATTATCAAGTGGATTTATTGATGGGCTGGATAAAGCATTAAATTTGGTTGAAACTGATGGGATTGCATCAGCAATGACAAAGCTTACTGAGACTACTGGCGCTGAACTTGATTCATTTTCAAAAGATATATCAACTGGGATAGGAGCTGCTTTTGATGGGATAATAAAAGCATTTAATGAAGAAATGACTGTTAGCATTGATAGCTTGATTGTCAAAGCTAAAGAAAAAGGAATAAGCTTTGCTAAAAAGGCTGCAACTTATATGCTTGCGCCAACTCAGCTTTTGGCAGTTACTTATTTAGACAATTAGCTATGTGAAAAAAATGGAAGAATTAATACAAGGAATTGCTATTGCAATAAAAAGTGCATTAGTAGTTGTTGGTGTAGCATCAGGAGTAGGCCTAGTTGTCCAAATTATCACATCTTTTGCCCCTCTTAGCAATTTAATCAGCAAGATTGTCCAATTATTAACTTTATTTTTGAAGCCTATAGGAGATATTTTTGCTGTTCTTTTGTATCCTATACTGCTTATATTAAAGCCGATAATTCTAATGATTAAAACAATGTTTATACCATTTATACAAATAGCAATGAAATTAATGGCTGAAGGAGCAGAAAAAGTAATAGAAGGAGATTTAGCTGGAGGAACAAAATTAATCAGCCTTGCAGCCATGGATTTGCTTATAGGCCTAGGATTTGTTCTTAATATGATTTTATATGAAGCAGTGCAGAGCTTATTCACTGCATTATTTACACTTATGCTGAATGTTATTTCAATATTTTTTCCGCAGTTGTCTGATAAGATTCCAGCATTAACAAGCCAGTTTAATTCTATTTTTGACAAAATACAAGGAATATATATATCTTCATTTGTTGATGGGCTTAATTCAATGCATTCAGTTTTAGGAGTGAATATAAATAATTTTTCATCAAAAATAATAAAAAATTCAAATGATTTACTGCTTGGAGATGACAAGATATCTGGAGTATTTGTTGAAGATATACAGAACTTCAAAACTTTTATGGAGGATTCATGGAAGAGTATGCTTGACAAGGAGCAGATTGGCCCTGCGTGGCTTATGGAGCAGCTAGTGCACCAGATGGGTGTTGTTGGAAAAACAGCTGTAAAAAACATGATGAGAAATTTAAAAAGAGCTGCTGAAGAAGAATTTAAGAAATTAATCAATCCAATAAATTGGGTTACCAAGCAGCAAAGAAGAACAGCATATAAAATCTCTGGAGGCTAA
>JBMOLK010000278.1:0-5298 GCA_049325575.1 Bacillota bacterium
TTGAATCTTTCATACATTTATACTGCCCATAGTTATCAATGATTTTATAACCAATATTTCTATATAACCCCATTGCTTCAACTAAAGGCGCGCCAGTTTCCAATATAAGTTTAGAGAACCCTTTATTTCTGGCTCTTTCTTCTAAGGTACTCATTAATAGTTTTGATATTCCTTTTCCACGATGCTCTTTACGTACAAAGACCCTTTTAACCTCTGCTACACCCTCGTCATAAAACTTGAAACTTGCACAAGCGACTGGAATATCATCAATATAGATCAATATCACATCGTGAATATCTTCCAATGAATTATATTGAACATATTGCTCTCTTTGCTTTTCCCCACCAATAACCTCATTAAGGCTATCGTCCAGCATTTTACATAATTCTACAAAGTCCCTATCTTTTCCATCTACATGTGCTATCTTCATCTTTCCTCCAACAACTATAGCTATATAATAATAAAGCAAGTTCATTTGGTATAATCCATATTTTATCAGATTCAATTCATTTTCGTCGAGTTAATTTTAAATACTATTTTTTCTGATATAAAGGCAAAAAATTATATTAATTAGTGAACACTTTATGTTATAATAAAAATAAAAAATGGTAAGGGAGGTTAATATTATTATCTTTTAAGAACACTTTCAAAATTTAATTTTTTATGGGAGGGAGTAATATGAGAAAGTATTTTAGTATTCTAACAATTATTATTGTATTGATTGCAGCCTGCATCAATCCAATTTCCATATATGCGTCTACTAATGACAGCCTACTGACAATTACCAGTACATCTGAACCAATTTCAATACCAGTAAGGCATCCTCTTCAAATTAAAGCAGGTACAGTTGAGGGAAAGCCGGGTGAAGCAGTAATAGTTCCTGTTACCATTGAGGATATGCCCGAGGGATATTCAGTAAATAATTTAGACTTTGAATTGAGGTTTGATCCTGCTGTTCTTGAAGTTACAAGTGTATCACCTGGGGAAATAATTATAAATCCAACAGTTAACTTCTCACACCTTATAAGTAACGATTTGGGAAGACTGGTTTTACTATTCTCTGACGATACTGGAATAGGAAAAGAATCAATTAAACAAAATGGGGTATTTGTTAATCTTAACATAAAGATAAAGCCGACAGCAAAAGCCGGTTTTACAGTTATAAGATTTCAAACAGGAATTAGTGAAAATCCCTACGAACCATCACTCGATCCATTAAGGCTTATAAGCGGCGGCGTTTATGTTATAATAAATGGAATTTCAATTGGAGATGTAACTGGAGATGGATTTATTAACTCCACAGACTGCACTCTGCTTAAGAGATTTGTTTTAGGTATTGTAAGTGAATTCCCTTATCCAAAAGGAATGGAGAATGCTGATGTTAACAAAGACGGAGTAATAAATTCTACTGACTATGTTGCGTTAAAAAGGATAGTCTTAGGGATAAACATATAACATAGAGGAAAACGGAAATTATTTTTAAATCTAATTAAACCTGTTACATTTATAATCTTGAAAATATTATAATAGCCCTGTACAATTATGTTATATTCATTAATAAGATTGTACAGGGCTTTAAATATACTGGTGAAACATGTTTTACATCTAAAATATAATCTTCCTAAAGATTATGAAATACCTAAAAGTTCTTCTCTCTTATGTAAATAAAATCATGCGGGCCATAGGGTATGATATAGAGGTATATCGAACGCTTGGTGTAATTAGTGTATAAAGAAGGATGATAAAATGAGGTACAAACCGAAGGTATTGGTTGTAGATGATGATGAGTCTATAAGAGAACTGATGCAAATATATCTTGAGGATGATTTTCAGGTGCTTCATGCCGCATCCGGTATTGATGCAATTAAGATCACAAAAGAAGAAAAACCATCATTAATGGTTCTTGATATTATGCTGCCCAAAATGTCTGGGTGGGAAGTTTGTAAGGAAGTTCGAACTTTTTGTAATATTCCTATAATCATGGTTACTGCAAAGGGTGAGGAATTTGACAGGATACTTGGTTTGGAGTTAGGCGCTGACGATTATATTTGCAAGCCCTTTAGTCCAAAAGAATTGCTGGCAAGAGTAAAAGCGCAGATAAGAAGGAGTACTATTCTTTCAGAACCGAATTGCCCACAAACTGATAAAAGTAAGGACAATAAAAAAGTTACTGAAGATGATGTAATTGAGTTGTACGGTTTTGTCATCAACCTAAAAAAGTATAAGGCTGCACTTTATGGTAGCGTTGTTGCATTGACGGCCAAGGAATTCCAGCTTTTAGCCTTTCTTATAATACATGAGGGACAGGTGTTTAGCCGGGAACAGCTGCTGCAAAATGTGTGGGGATTTGATTATATAGGAGATTCAAGGGCTGTAGATTCTGCTGTTAAACGTTTAAGGAAAAAACTTGGTTATATCAACAATTCAAAGGAATTTATTCATTCAGTAAGAGGCGTAGGGTATAAATTTGAGGTGGAAAATCCGTGAAAACTATTTTCAGTAAGCTTTTAATAAGTTTTATTTTTACTATAGTGGTTTGTCTGTTAGTTGCCGGTATAAGTATATCACTTATAGTACGGGACTATATCACTGATCAGAAAGAGAAAGAACTGGTCGTAAAAGCACAGGATATAGCTCAATCAACCAAACACTTCTTTATAAACGGTGAAAATCCGCATGAATATATAAATATGATTAACCGTTTGGATTCCAATCTAGGAACGGAAGTATGGGCCATAGATGAAAATGGTGTAATTATTGCAGCTGCTTCTTCTCATACCTATTGTGAAGGCAGTTACCTGAATGATACCCAATTATCAGAAATGAAATCAGGTAAACTAAACATTTATAAAGGATATTCGGATTGCTTCGATGATCCGGTTATAAGGGTTACCTCTCCTATAAAGGAAAATGACAAGGTATTAGGTGCAATAATTGTCTACTCCCCTATAAAAGGCATAGATCAAGCAACAAGCAGGTTAATATTAATGATAATCATCTCAGTGGTATTTGCTCTGGCCATATCCTTAGCTATCTGCTATTTTATTACAAAGAGGATAGCAAAGCCAATACAGGATTTAACTGAAGCTTCAATTGCAGTTGTTGGCGGAAACAGAAAAGTTAAAGTCTATACCAATACAGACTTTAAGGAATTCAATCAGCTGGCCGGCACCTTTAATTATATGCTTAAGAAGCTTGACGAAAATGAGAAAAGGATGAAGGACTTTGTAGCTAATGTTTCTCACGAGTTAAAAAGTCCTATTACATCACTTAAAGGCTTTACAGAGGCGTTAATAGATGGTAAGGGAAAGACTGAAGAGCGCACTCAAAGATTCTTAAATATTATGAACAAGGAAGCCGACAGACTAAGTAAGCTGGTTGATAACCTTCTTATATTATGCAAGTCGGATAGCAAAATAAGTATTGAGCCTCAAAGGATCAATATAAAAGATGTTATTGATGAGGTACTATTGAGCTTTGAGACCAAAGTACTTGAAAAGTCCATAAGCATAAATATTGTGGATAATGCTAAAAAGCCTTATGTAATAGCTGATTCAAGTTCATTAAAGCAAATCCTCATAAATTTGCTTGATAATACCATAAAATACTCACCTCAAAACAGTATGGCTTCAATACTAATAAGTGAAAGTGCCGATAAAATTAAAATCTCAATAACTGATAACGGACCGGGTATACCTAAAGAAGATATTCCTTATATATGGGATAGATTTTACCGGGTTGATAAAGCCAGATCCAGGGAAACCGGCGGAACAGGTCTGGGGTTGGCAATAGTAAAGGAGCTTGTAGAGAAAAACGGCGGAATAGTAGATGTAACAAGTCATATCGATAAAGGTACAACATTTAGTTTTGAACTCCCAAGATCAACTTAGAATCCTGTTCTTGGGAGTTTTTTAAATGTTCCATTTCTGACATAAATCTGACACGATTCTGACACAAATATCCGTTAGAATTCTAATGTATAAATAAGCGCAATCGCTGATAGATATTGTACCAAGGGGGAGTTTTGATGTATAAGAAGTTATTGGCTGTTATATTAATCTCTTTATTAGTTTTCTCCGGTTGTGGACCCAGGAATGAGAACATAAAATCTGTGGGGATTAAGGATTTATCTTCGGATCCCGGCGCATATACCGGAAAGATTTTAATTAAAGGGGTAGTTCAGGCTGTAGACGAAAAGAGGTTTTTATTCAGGTTAATTGATGAAGAAGAGTATAAATCCTGTGGACTTAACCCCTGTGGAACAGCAGGGATTATTACTATATATACCCCGGATTCAAGTAAGCCGGCTGGTAAGACGCCGTCAGATTATACTTACGATGTAAAAATGCCTAAAGTAGAAGACCGGGTTACTGTTGAGGGTGAAGTTAAAAAAACGGATATGGGATACGCATTTGAAGTTGAAAAGGTTTTAAAAGGATCTGATGCTTTGATTGTGAAGAAATAAGGGGGGAAAAAGTATGAATTTATATAAGCTGGTTTTTCGCAACTTGTTAGGTCGTAAAAACCGCTTTATATTTACATTAAGCGGAATTACGCTAGGGATAATAGCTTTGGTTGTTCTTATCAGTTTGGGAGCGGGACTTCAATCGCAAATACACAAACAGGCCAATGATTTGGGGGCAAACCTTATTATCACAGCAAAGGGCTGGTGTGCATATGAACAGGTAAAGGTACTTAGCGGCAAACAGCTGCCGGATGCTATTCTTCCTGAAGAGCTATCTAAAATTGAAAAAATAGAAGGAATAAAAACCTATCCATATCTAACGGTAGGGTCTGCTATTGACAATGAGCCGGTTTCAGTAACGGGGGCGCGTTTTGAACAGCTTAAAAATTTACGGAAATGGAAAACAACACATGGAGATTTTCCTATAGCTACTGACAAATATGGAATATTGGCTGGTTCTGCAATTGCCCAAAGGTTTGAGCTGGCTCCGGGTAAAACTATTACCTTAAGGGGAAAGGAATTTAAAGTGACCGGAATATTGGAGACAACTGGTACCGGAGACGATGGTGTCCTATTTATAGATTTGGATACAGCACGTGAGGTGTATGAAACTAAAGGCAGAGTATCTTTCATCGGTGTTCAGGTTGATGACATAAATAAGGTTGACTATTATTCCCAGGTAATCACAGATACAGCTAATGTTGCGGTTATATCTGACCGCCAGCTTTTAAGCTCTGTTCTAAGTGTAGTAAACTCAGTCAGTACCACTCTAAAGATAATAGCTGCTATAGCAGTTTTGGCTGCAAGCTTTGGAATTATCAATACCATGCTTA
>JBMOLK010000279.1:0-5274 GCA_049325575.1 Bacillota bacterium
ATGAGGCCATATACAAATTTATTGAGAAAAAAACTACTGAAAATGAAAACGGTATCTACCTAAGATTATCATGGTTTGGCGGTGAGCCTTTGCTGGCCAAAGATAAAATTATAGATTTTATGAACAAACTAGAAAGTCTTAAATCCAAACACCCTGTTGAAATACATGCCAGTCTTATAACTAACGGCTATCTCCTGACTCCTTCTCTTTTTGAAAAACTTGTTGACTGTGGAATCACTACTTATCAAGTTACCCTGGACGGTAATGCAGACACACACGATACATTAAGAACATTAAGGGACGGTTCACCCACATTCGACGTTATATATAATAACTTAAAGGGTATTAAAGAGTTAACCCATCCTGATAGTGAATTCTCTTTCTCTGTCCGGGCAAACTTTTTACGTAACAACGTAGACTCCATGAAAAGACTTCTTGACAGGTTTATGACGGACTTTTCTGAAGACAAGAGATTTTCAATATACTTTAGGCCCGTGTATAACTTTGAAACAACAAGAGATGATATAGATCCTCTTACCCCTGACATATGCACCACATCGGAGGGCCTTCACATTCAAAATGAGCTAACATTCAAGTCGATGAGCATAAATACTGAGAACACTAAATTATCAAAAGTTACCGACCCACTCCCCAAACCTACTTACTCATGGTGTCCCAGCATAAGGGCAAATGCATATATTATAGGTGCTGATGGAGCAATATTCTCATGTGATACCCTTATGATTGATAAAAAAGACAGTGTAGGTGAAATAACTCCTGAAGGAGATATTAATTTTAACTCAAACGCTAAGTTATGGAAAAATACAATATTTGAAGAAGGAAATGAAATTATTAAAGAATGTACAGAATGTAAACTACTGCCCATTTGCATGGGGGGATGCCGCAGATCAAGGCTGATATCAGGCCAAAAGCCTTGTTTCTGGACAGTAGAAGATATTGAAAGATCTATGAAAGAATATTCAAAGTTATCACAGGCAAATACAAATGAACCATAAACTAATTTTCAGGTTTCATACAGGGATGACGCCAAGGGGTCGCAAACACTTCTTGCAAGAAACATCAGCTGCAACAACGGCTGGCATATAAAACTATGCTATGGCGTTAACTACCATTTGGCGCATCTCTTATCCAAGAACTAATTGACTCTGAATAGAAAGATAGATGCATATTTCACAATAAACAAAATAAAATCTTAAAAGAAGCTTGTTGAAACAGGTGAAATATGAATCTTTACATCCCTGCACTATTAACCTTTATACTCCTTGTTGTTTTTTATAACCTGAAATCCAGTAGAGTTATTTATTTAAGATCTCTAATACTTCCATTAGCAAGTATTTCATTTATACTTTTGCTCATTACCTTTTCAAATACTGCTGTCAAATCAGCATCAAACGGTTTAACCCTGTGGCTTAATGTTGTTTTCCCGTCACTGTTCCCGTTTTTTGTAGCCTCTGAAATACTAAATAAAACAGGCTTTATCAAATCTGTAGGCATACTTTTAGAGCCCATTATGCGTCCATTGTTTAATGTACCGGGCTGCGGCTCTTTTCCTTTTGCTATGGGAATAACCAGCGGTTATCCTGTGGGGGCAAAGCTCACAGCAAGCATGCGTGAAGAAAAGCTTCTTAGCAAGGTGGAATCCGAAAGACTTCTCTCATTTACAAACAACTCCGGTCCCCTCTTTATAGTGGGTGCTGTGGCTGTAGGTATGTTTAAAATTCAAAGTCTTGGGCTGCTTCTTCTGACCTGCCACATATTTGCAAGCATAACTGTAGGTATACTGTTCAGATTCCACGGCAGGGATAAAAAATCAAAAGAATTAAAATATGATTCAAGGCATGTTGAAAGGTTCAAAAAAGTACTTATACATGGTAAAAGAAATCAAAAACTAAATCTTGGTGAAATTTTGGGAGAAGCCATAAGTAATTCCATTAATGTAATGCTTGCAATTGGAGGGTTCATCATCCTATTTTCAGTTATTATAAACGTCCTGCTTGAAATAGGCTTTATATCTTATCTGTCACATTTATTATCATTTTTCCTAAGTCCTGCAGGTATAAATAAAGACATAGTAACTGCTGTTGTCAGCGGCTTTTTTGAAATTACTACAGGGACTAGTATGGCAAGCAATGTAGAAGGTGCACCTTTTGTTCAACAGCTTGCAGCCGTAAGCTTAATTTTAGGGTGGGCCGGACTCTCTGTACACTTACAGGTCTACAGTATTATCAGTAAGACTGATATAAGCATAAAACCTTACCTTTTCGGAAAAATGCTTCAAGGAATTTTTTCAGCTTTTTACATATTGATAGCTGTCAGGATAACAGGCATGGATTCACTAAAAGCCCAGAGTGTTTTTAATATCCTAAATAACAGCATGGAATCCAAATGGTATAATCACTTTTTGGTTTCTTGCCAGAATATATTTATTTCACTTTTTATCCTCTTAATTTTTATCGTACTTTCGCTACTTCTCTACACCTTAAAAAGGAACAACTCAAAAATGCTCTAGAGTCATTCCCTTTTACATTTATTTTAATTCTTCCCTGTTTGTCCTTATAACCTCAATGGTATCCTGAAGTATCTCTTCAACCTTGTTTAATATACTGTCAGCATACTCCCTTGTTCCAAGCCTTATTTCACGTGCATTTTTTTGAGCATTGGTAACAATCTCATTGGATTGTTCATACGCCTTTTTGGTAATTTCATGTTCATCTATAAGGGATGAAATCTTGTTTTCCGCATCCTTTATTATGTTATTGGCTTCCTTCTGTGCCTCAAGGAGTATTCTCTGTCTTTCCTCCTTCACCCACTTTGCCTGCTTGATATCATCAGGTAATTTCAGTCTTATTTCTTTAATAATCTCAAGTACTTCTTCCTTATCTACCATACACTTGCCTGAAAATGGTACACTTACACTCTTTTCAATAACATCTTCAAGTGTCTCTAAAATCGAAAGTATTTCCATTTATCTCCCTCCCAGGCTTTTTACTTTTGTAATGCTTCTGTCTCTATAATCTTAGAATTAATCACTTTGAGCCTTCACTTTGCAAACTTTGACAATATCTTTTCTTTTATGCAGTCAGGAACAAGTCCGTCAATGTTTCCGTTATTTCTGGCCAGTTCCTTTACTGAACTTGAACTTAAAAACGAATAGTTTATATTTGTCATCATAAATAACGTCTCAATATCAGGATCAAGGTTCTTATTAAGTAAAGCCATCTGGAGCTCATATTCAAAATCCGATACAGCCCTTAACCCTTTTACAATTACCGATGCACTTTTTCTTTTCATAAAATCTATTAATAAACCGGTAAAGTTCTCAATTTCTACGTTATGTAAGTCGTTTATGGCACATTTTAGCAAGTCTACCCTCTCCTCCAATGAAAAAACCGGGTTCTTACTACTGTTAACCAAAACCGCAACTATCAATTTGTCGCAAAGCTTGGATGCTCTTCGTATTATATCCAAATGGCCGTTTGTAACCGGGTCAAAGCTCCCAGGATATACATATATTTTCACTTTTCATACCTTCTTACCTTATTAAATTAAGTGTACAATCATATAAATTACCTAACCGGTATATGATGCCACTCTAAACCTCATAGAATGATATAATCGTATCACCATACTTTTGCTGTCTGAATCTTTTTAGCCCTGCTGCCTCCTCCGGCACTTCATCATCAACATCATGTTCTGCTATAACCAGACCACCAACCCCTATTATATCATTTTCCATTATACACTTTAACGTATCTTCAACAAGATTTTTATTATATGGTGGATCAAGAAATATTATATCAAATTTTTTGTCATCTTTTGAAATTTTATTCAGGGTAGAAAAAACATCACCCGTTATAACAGAAGCCTTTTCTATAAGCTTTGTGTGAGCAAGATTTTCTTTTATTATTGATGCACACTCATGGCTCTTATCAATAAACACCGCAGAAGCTGCTCCCCTGCTTAATGCCTCAATTCCAAGGTTACCTGTACCTGCATATATATCAAGTACATCCTTCTCAAATACTCTACTGCCTATAATATTAAAAAGAGATTCTTTAACCCTATCGGAAGTAGGCCTTGTAGAGCTTCCTTTTAAAGTTCTTAACTTATGGCCCTTAGCAGTCCCTGATATTACCCTTAAAATGACATACTCCTCCAATTTTCGTTATACATTGTTATAATGATATTTTATATTATCATATATAATTGTCAACCACAATCCGACTTTTAATTCAAGCTTAGGTCCTTTAATTTTTCCTTAAACTTTTCGGCAATTTTTTCCTTTAACTTTAGGTTTTCTTCCATTACGAGATTCCTATCTGTCTTTAAAGTCTCTATTGCAGCCTCTTGTGCCTTCTTTAAAACATCCATATCTCTATAAAGGTTTGCTATTTTAAGATCAGGTATTCCGTGCTGTCTTGTTCCAAAAAACTCTCCCGGCCCTCTAAGCTCCAAATCTTTTTCAGAAATAATAAAGCCGTCATTTGTCTTTTGCATTACCTTCATTCTTTCTTTTGACACCTTGCTTTTGCCTTCATTGTACAAAATACAGTAAGATTGGTGCTCTCCCCTCCCGACTCGCCCTCTTAATTGATGAAGCTGTGCCAGGCCAAACCTTTCGGCATTTTCAATAACCATTACTGTGGCATTGGGAACATTTACCCCAACTTCAATAACAGTGGTGGAGACCAGAATATCAATATCTCCTTTGACAAACTGTTCCATTATATATTCTTTATCACGTGGATTCATTTTTCCATGAACCAAACCAACACTTAGATCCTTAAAATCCTCTTTTGCTATCTTTTCTGCAAGCTCCAGCGCAGACTTTGCATCCACCGTATCAGACTCTTCTACCAGGGGACAAACTATATAAGCCTGTCGGCCTTCCGATACTTTCTTTCTTATAAATGCATTTATCCTCTCTCTCATACCGTTATCAACAGCATAAGTCTCTATAGGCTTCCTTCCTGGAGGAAGTTCGTCTATTATAGATATATCCAGGTCCCCGTACAGTATAAGAGCCAAAGTCCTGGGTATGGGGGTAGCTGTCATAACAAGCACATCAGGATTGTCCCCCTTATTGGAAATTATGGCTCTTTGCCTTACACCAAAGCGATGCTGCTCATCTGTTATAACAAGCCCAAGATTAAAAAACCTGACCCCATCCTCTATAAGTGCATGGGTTCCTATTACTATATCAACATTACCCGCTTTTATATTGGTCAAAACATCACTCTTTTGTTTTTTCGT
>JBMOLK010000280.1:0-42952 GCA_049325575.1 Bacillota bacterium
ATGTGATCCTTCCCTAAGTGATGAAGAGGTCCAATTAATAGACAGGGTTTATTTCCCCTGGATCTGCGGACTTCATATACTGCTGGACTATTATATTGACTATTTGGAAGATATGGAAACAGACGATTTAAACTTTACATACTATTATGAGAATATGACAGTCTGCAAGGAGAGAATCATATATTTTGTGGAAAAGTCACTTAAAATGTGTTCGGATCTTCGCTATCCGCTTTTTCATTCCACAGTGGTAAAAGGGCTTCTTGCCATGTATTTGTCAGACCAAAAGGCCTTGCAAGATTATAACAGGCAAACAACCTGTAACATATTAAAAAGGGGCGGAAAGGACACAGGAACCTATTACAGGCTATGCAGGATACTAAGGTCATCAGGAATATTGTAAAAAGCATACCTTGCCAAATTGACCGGGTACTATTAATTTGCCCTCATCATAAGCATATTGGCCAGGTTATTAAGCCGATATGTGTATTCTGACTTTGGAAGATTCATTAAAGACTCTATGGCCTTCTCAATATGCATTAATGCTGTCTCATAGCACCTGCTTATTATACCGGTATTCTCCAGTATTTTGGTTAATTCTTTTAGAGTATGATCGGAAAAGCTTCTGCTATGAACTATCTCCTTTATAAATTCAGCATAATTTTCATCTTTTAAAAGCATTATTAGAGGTAATGTTATATTCCCCTGCCGTAAATCTTCAAAATTGGGCTTTCCGGTAACCTTCGTATTTCCGCAGATATCAAGTATATCATCTATTATCTGAAAGGCAAGCCCCATATTAAGTCCGTATTTTCCAATTGCATCAAGCTGATTCTCGCTGGCTCCTGATACCAGGGCCCCGGATTTGCAGCAGCATTCTAAAAATATAGCGGTTTTCCTGGAAATACAACTATAGTACATATCCAAATCCGTACCGAAATTGAATTTATTGTGTGCTTGTAATATCTCGCCCTCACACATGTTTTCTATAGCCTCTACCATAAGGTCCATACTTCCTATTAACCTGTTTTTTGATAATACACCAAAGGCCTTTGCGAAAAGGTAATCGCCGCAAAGTACTGCAAAATGATTACCCCAGGAGCTGTTAATAGAGGGTTTGCTCCTTCTAAGGGATGAATTGTCTATAATATCGTCATGGACCAGTGAAGCCATGTGTATCAATTCTGAAGCAACAGCTGCATTTATCAATTCAGAGGAAACAGGCGAAAAAACCAAACCGCTGTATAAGACCAATAAGGGTCGTATCCTTTTGCCACCCGCGTTGAGAATCTGACTGCACATATCCCGCACTACACCTTTGCTGTCTGATAGTACATTGAATAACTCAATTTCTATAACTTCAATCTCTGGAATTGCTCGAGGATCAAATTTCTCCTTTAAAAAATCTGTCTTCTTTTCATACTGTAAATTATCCAAAGCTTTATACCTCTCATAAATGCTGTAAATACTATTTAATAGTTTAACCATAAAACTTTAGATTATTTGCAGGTAACACACTTTTTACAAAGGCATTATTAAACTATATATTTAAAAACTATAAACAGGATAACAGCTATCCATAAAAGTATTATTACTATCCCGGCCGCCCGGCTTTCAGGCCTGTTACCACTAAAAGCTTCTTTAGCCTCTTGCCTGCATTCTGTCATTACTTCCCCGGGAATCATATTTATCGCAAGCTTAATACCTAAAGGTATTAGAACAAGATCGTCCAGGTACCCTAAAACTGGTATAAAATCCGGAATCAAGTCTACGGGACTTAGTGCATAGCCCACTACAACAATAATGAAAAGCTTTGCATACCATGGTACATCAGGCCTTTTGTAAGCCAGATATAAAGCCAGGGTTTCTGTTTTCAGTTTTTTAGCGCTTTCCTTCCATCTTCTTAAAAGGCTCTTTAACCTTTCCAAATACATTTACCTGCCTTAAAATTCACAATTTGCAGCCCTGACTACAAGCAGCTCCGGTTCTATACATCATTATATCTGTCAATTTCCGGTCTTCCCCTTAAGTCGTCATATATCCTGCCTATAACAGCATATTCTTCAAACCTTCTGTTGGCATCGTCAAGGAGAAAATCCTCTATATCTCCCACACTTGTTATTCTTATGGGGTAATCGGTAACTTCAAGAAGCTCATTTATCTTACTAAATGCCTGTTTTTCGTCCATAGTAATCTCCTTTAAAACATTATATATTAATTATTTGTTTAGAAAGGAGTTTTAATACCTTCCAGTCCATTTATATTTCTTAATAGTAGAAGTACTCACCGTCTATTTTTTTATAAAAATCCTTGCTTTTGTTTTTAAAAGGAACATTGTTAAAATACAGGCATTTATCAATATTGTTGATACCCTCCAAAGCCATTTTTGCAGCTATAACACACTCTGGGTGCGGCACCATCTCACTAAAGCCCTCTCTATGGGCCGGAGGAAATTGGACACAATACTCTTTATCAAATATTACATCACGTACTGTATCAGGAAACTCTGGACTCTTTACTCTGTTTAAAACTACATTTGCAATTGCAACCTTTGTATCAATAGACTGTCCACCGCCTTCAACATTGATTATCCTGGCAAGCCATATTAAATCTTCATCGGTATAGGGTCTATTGTAAATATAGGCTTCGGGTATTATGGCGCCTTCTTTATTAATTAATACGGTATATGTTAGATTATCCCATTTTACATTGCAATCAAGGTTTTCAGAAACAAATCTTAAAGGTACCATGGTACGACCATTTGATATTTCGGCTGCAGCATCCATCATCTGTTTCTCTCCATTTACCATAACCTCTTTACTGCCAACAGTTAACTCTATGTATTTAGTCCTTCCGTATATTATAACCTTCTTTTCCTCATCTACCCAGTCAACTGTGGCATCTAATGCTTCTGCAACAAAGCGTACCGAAACATATGTTCTATTGTCTTTTATAAATGGCGAGACATCAGTTTTAATATAGTTACCGTTCATTTTAACTGTTATGAATATTTGCCTGGAGAGTGCACTTACATTAGAGTACATAATAAAATTCAAGCAAGACAAAACACACAAACTTACAATCAACTTAATCATTTTTTTGCTCTTCATATGTATACCCCGCTCCACATTATTTTATATTGACAACACATTAATATTATCATAAATTTCCGGGTTATTGTAAATAAAAATATGGCCCAGTATATATTGGCAATAGTCTATCAATGACAGACCTAGAAGTCTTTCTAACAACCAAGAGGCCTTTGAATACAAAAAACAGGCAGTAATTTCTCATACTGTCTGTTTTTTGTATACTCTATACTTTAATTTTGCAAGCTTTTCTTTACACCCGGTGCTTTAAGGAAGAAAATCAATACAGCGCCGACAAAAGAGGCAATGGACGCAATCATAAAAGATGCTCCAAATCCGCCGGTCTGGTCTTTTAAGTAGCCTGCTATATATGACGATGCTACAGCTGAAACACCAAACCCCAGCAGCACCACTCCATAGTTCATACCCATACTCTTAAGTCCCCAGAAGTCGGCAGTCAGAGCCGGGAAAACTCCCAGATATCCTCCATACATAAAGGCAATGACTGCTATGAGACCTAATATAGTATACTCCCGTGCATTGGCTAAAAACAGCATACTTATACCGGCTATAATGAGCAGACACAGGATAGTGTTTTTTCTTCCGAGCTTATCGGATGCTGCTCCCCAAAACAAACGACCAAAGGAGTTGAATAATGAAATAATCATAACCCCGCTGGTAGCCGCAGCATCAGAAAGACCTCCCTGAATACCCAGCACCTTGGCAAAGGGAATAACCATCAGGCCGGCTGCAGTAGCCAGCAGTAAGGTTATAGTTACCATATAAAACTGTGGAGTACGAAGCATTTCTCCAGTTGTATAGCTCTGTGCCGCAGCTTTAGCAGTGACAGCCGGTGGATTCCATCCTGCAGGTTTATAACCCACTGGAGGATTCTTGATAAACTGGGCTCCAACTACACAAACCACAGCAAAAATAACTGCAAACCAGACAAAGGTTTCAAGGACTCCGCGAGTAGAAATCAGATTACGTGCAAAAGGAGTAAATATAACTCCTCCAAATCCTAAAGCCGACACAATAAGTCCTGTTATAAGACCTCTTCTGTCCGGGAACCACTTTTGACAGCAGGCGATAATTGTGGTATATGTGGTACCCATACCAAAGCCGCCTATTACTCCATAGGTTATCCATAACCACCAGGGACGGTCAGCCGTCGTAAAGTAAGCCAGGAAAACACCTATTCCAAGAATAATACCACCACCGATAATAACGGGTCTGGGACTTAGTTTATCCTGGATCATTCCTCCGATGGTGCTTCCAAGTACAAAAATACCCAGTACCAGGGAGAAAGTTAATGCGGCTGTGGCTTGTGACCAGTTAAAAAGCTTAACTACAGCCGGTTGAAATACCCCCCAGATGTAAACGGTACCAAGACACAGTTGGATAGCAATACCCGCTATGACAGGTATCCAACGGTTGACGATCTTCTCTTCCATACCTGCTTGCTTCAATGAAATCACTCCTTTAAACATATTAAACCTGTCGCAATACTATGTTTGAGGCGTGATTGTCACCCTGCCCCACAACATCCCGTGGGCTTTTTCGTATCAGACTTTGATACGGTTTCCACCTTTTTTACGAAAATTAATTAAATAATACAGGAATAATTTTGTAAATACAATAAGGGGATATAAATAAAAGCATAAAACCGTAAAAAAATTAACAAAGTGGACATAAAATGATAATTTTCAACTGAGAAAATTACCTTATACTTCCTTAATTCAGTATCATTAATGCATGCGTCAACATAATATATATTAGAAGCAGCCATACAAAGGAGTGATTTTATGTGTGCAAAATTCTATCCTAATTATCTCTTAAGCGATAATAGTGGAATGAGGGATCTTGGAAACATTGGCGGTACGCGGACGGGGGTAAGCTGCGGTTCTTCAGAATCCGGTTTTTGTAATGAAAGTTTAAGCGTCCCGGGTATTGAAACCCGTAATAATGGTGAGATCATCTCTCTTACAGATAATGCAGCTGATAAAATTGAAAAGGATGATTTAACTGAAAATCCTGATTCTCATCTTAAGAATAAAGATGAAAGAGAAGAGCAGTCCCACAAGAAGGCCGGGTTTAACTGGATGCCGTTTGGAGGCTGCTCCAGCCTTGCGGGATATGGCTTTAGCGGATCAGCTTCTTTTGCGAGCGGCCTTAAGCAGCCGCCTTTGTAATTAAACATAGAAAAAGGAGGCTTATACAAACCTCCTTTTCCAAACCAACCAGTTTAAAATTCCTTTTCAAGAAATAAGTTTTGCTTTTCCGTATCGACAACTGCTCTACAAGTATTGAAGTTATTCGTTTTTTGCCAAAAATTCAGAGCTTCTCTCAACACAGCCCACGCATGATAGCTTTTTTGCCGACTTAATTTCTATACACTTTACTGCTCCGGCATGTTCAATAAAATATTGCTCAAATTCACTAACCCTACCAGCCATAATTCCCTTTTCCATGATATATTTTACGGCATAATAAGCACCGCAAACTCCCTCCGGGGCCCTACCTCCGCCATAAGCATCAAAAGACCCTACAATATCCTCGTCCAGATTATATTTCTCCTTAAACGCACATATTACCGCCTGTGCACAATTAAGCCTCTTACATCCTTCTTTACCAAGATAATAGTTTCTTGCTGTGTTTACAAGCATTTTTACCTCCATTTAATGTCTTGATAATTAGTTTTATATATAACAAATTCATGTATAACAAATTCATTTTATATAATAACATTCCAATCCCATCAAATTCAAGCCGCTATTTTCTGTTATACCCTTTATATCCATATGGCTGAAGCTTCTCACACCACTTTTCCTCCAGCTTCTTTAGCTCCTCCTTTTTGTCAAAAAAACCATCTTCCTTTTCATCCAGTACTTCCAATACCTCGAATACAAAAGCCTTCTCACCGTACTTATTCCACTCCTCCTGGAGTTGTTTGTTTTTATGTCCTCCCATGGAAAGCTCAAAACGCTTACCGTTAATGGTTTTTAAATCCGGGGTAGCTGCTACCAGAATCTTTTGATTCTCTGTATTCCTGATCTGATAAACTCCTGCTTCCTTTTTCATTTCCTTATACTGCTGTTTTAATTCTTTCTTTCGATCCACACTCTCTACCTCCGTTTCCGGGGAATCGCCTTTTACCCAGTACTTACTGCAGTCTGGCGTTCTATCCAGGAAGCCATACTCAATCAAATACCGTCTAATTGTAGCAAAATCCTCATATATGCTTTTTATTATTTCGTTCACTTCTTTCTCACTATATATGCGGTTCGTTTCAAACCTCTTTACTATATGCCTTAGTACAACTATTTTACTCTTTTCCTTCATGCTAAAGGTTTTAAGTGGCCCACCAAACCCCTTGGGAAAGTATTTTCTTAATATCTCCTCGTATTCATCCATAGTGACATTATATCGGTCATCCACCATCCTGGCCGTCTTGTGCGGCGGAATCAAACCGGTTGATTTTTTATCTCTTTCCTTAAATAGTTCCATCAATACTATAAACACCTTTGCCTGCCGCTCTTTTTCCTTTAGGACAAAACGATGATTCCTTATAGTAGAGCTGCTTCCAATCCCAAGCTCCTTTTGAACCTCTGCATCGCTTTTACCCTCATAAAAAAGCCTCATCATCCTGCTTTGATGGTCTGAAAGTCCCGTGGTTTTCTTATCTTGATCTATCAAATACTCAAATACCGATTGATGAGCCTTTTTAATATGAATTTTCATATGTTTTTTTGCATCACAAAAAAACTCTTCATGCTGATATATAATGCCTTTTTCAACTTTTTCACCGCAAAGCAGGCACTCATAATACTCCGGTCCCTCAATATACCCTTTTTTCATATCCTCAATTGATGAATTATGCAGCATTTCAATATCGTTCATTCATAAACACCTCTCTATTTAGTTTGATAATTTCTAAACATATTGATTATTTGTCTGTTATTGTATAAACATTTTATTGTTTTGTTTGTTTTTTGTCAAGTATATTTATCAGGCAAAATTAAAACCGGGAAGTCATATAATTAGACCACCCGGTTATAAAGCCCTTAATTCATTTCAACTATGCACTTAATCATTTACTGCCTTATAGACTCTATTAACAGTTTGACTGCATTCTCAATATCAGATAAACTTGCTGCCTCTACAGGACTATGAAGGTACCTGCAGGGAATGGATATTGCACCCGATGGAATACCTCCCGCAGTAATATGGATTGCCCCCGGATCACTTCCGCCTACTTCAAGTACCTCAAACTGGTGAGGTATGTTTATTCTCTTTGCTGACTCTTCTAAAAGCTTTTTTATTAAAGGATGGCAAAGAATTGACCTGTCTTTTATCTTTATGGCAGGACCTGCACCGCACTTTACCTCCATAGGGTGGGACTCGGGTGTGTCCCCTGTTAGTGTCACATCAACAGCAATCGCAAGATCGGGTTTTATTTGATATGCAGCAGTTTTGGCACCTCTTAACCCAAGCTCCTCCTGGACTGTAAAAACAAAATATATTTCATTTTCGGTCTTTGGCATATCCTTTATAGCCTGTACAAGAACCGCACAGCCACTCCTGTCATCAAGAGCTTTTGAAATAATCATATCCCCCTGCTTCACTGCATCCCCAGCAAAGCATGCTACATCCCCTATTTTAACCAGCTTTTGAGCTTCCTCTTTACTATTTGCTCCTATATCTATATACATCTTTGACAGCTTGAGATTCTTCATATCCTCAAGCTTCTCTTCATAAAATACAACTCCAACAGTCCCGTTTCTAAATCTAACCTTTTGACCTACCGAATTAAACTGCGATACCCCCCCAATATTTGAAAACCTTATAAATCCCTTATCATCTATATATGTAGCCATTACCCCTATTTCATCCATATGGGCTGCAACCATAATTTTCTTTCCTTTTCCCTTTTTAACTGCAATAAGGTTGCCTAATGTATCAACACTTATTTCATCAACCTTGCCCTTTATTTCCTCTTTTATAACTTCCCTTATTTCCTCCTCGTTTCCGGATACCCCAAAGCTTCCTGAAAGTTTTTTAATCAAGTCAAACATATATTACTCCTCCAATTTTAGCTGCTATAGTTTAAACCATACGATTTCTACCTCTTTACCCTTTAAACCCGCCTATCAATTTCTGGTCACTGTCAAACTCTTTTAACAAGGCCTTTACAAGCTTTTGGCAGCTTTCAAAATCCTTCTTGCTCATAACCGACACAGGCGAATGAATATATCTGCAAGGAACGGATATTGAAGCCACAACTACGCCTTCCTTTGTCAGTTGAATTCTTCCGGCATCATTTCCCCCTGTAGTTGTTTGTTTGTATTGAACAGGTATATTATTGTTTTTTGCTGTATTATAAATATATTCTACAAGCTTTTTATTAGAGTAGGAGGTTCTATCCATTATTGTCAGGGCAGCCCCTTCTCCCAACACAGTAGAATATTCATACTTCTCAACTCCAGGAACATCAGAACAGGTTGTTCCCTCTACAACAACAGCAAGGTCGGGACTAATACTAAAAGCTGCCACCTCAGCCCCCCTAAGGCCAACCTCCTCCTGAACGGTAAAACAGGCATACAAATCAAATGCATAGCTTTCCTTTAATGCATCAAGCAATATGGCACATCCTACACGGTCATCCAGGGCTTTTGCTTTTACCATATCATTGCCAAGCTCGGTATATAGACTGTGGAATGCTATGTGTTCACCGATTGGGGCCAGCTTTTCCGCCTCATCTTTTTTCTCTGCTCCTATATCTACATACATTTTCCTAAGCTTAATATTACTGCCCCTCTCTTCAATCTCCTGAAGATGAATGGGTTTGGAGCCTATAACCCCCGGTATTTTCTTCTCCCCTACCAATACTCTCTTACCCAAAAGTATTCTGTCGTCAATACCGCCAACTGTGGCAAATTTGAGAACCCCGCCTTCTCCGTATCCTGTCACCATAAAGCCTACCTCATCCATATGGGCAGACAGCATTACCTTATATTGAGAAGATTTTCCCTTCTTAAAACAGATCAGGTTTCCCATTGTATCTACTCTAATCTCATCGGCATATTTTTCTGCTTCTTTTTTTATAAAAGCTCTTACTTCATTTTCATTACCCGATACACCGTTTAACTCCGTCAACTCTTTTAGTAGCACCATACATCCTCCATTCCCTTCCCAATCATTGAAATGAACCTTGAAACCAGCCTTCCGGTATATTTAATATCATTTACATGTATAGTTTCTATAGTGGTATGCATGTATTTTAGCGGTATTGAAACTAAAAGTGTAGGTATACCCGATCTTGATATCTGAATAGCCCAGGCTTCAGTACCTGTGTTTCCAGGCTCTACATCAATCTGATAAGGAATGTTTTCATCCTTGGCAAGATCAATGATCTTTTTAGTAAATTTTGTGTGAAGGTTTGGTCCAACAGCAATAGCCGGCCCTTTCCCCAGTGGATAAACCGATTCTTTGGGTGCTTCGGGTATCTCGCCATGGCAGGTATCGATTACAATGGCCAGGTCGGGATTAACATTGTATGCAGCAATGTTTGCTCCCCTCAAGCCTACTTCCTCCTGGGTAGTTGCAACAAAATACACATCATACTCATGGGTTATCTTAGTAAGGTTTTCCATAATATCAATTAAAGCTGCCACACCCGCCCGGTTGTCAAGAGACTTGGAGCTAAACCTGCTGTTTTGCAGCACAAATGGCTCCACCTTAAAGGTTATAACATCACCTATAGAAATATAATCTTTTATCTCTTCTGCCGAAAGCCCTGTGTCTATGGACAGCTCTTCCATCTTAACAGCTTTCCTAACCTCTTCAGGCTTTAATAAATGCGGCGGTTTGGCACCTATAATCCCAATAATATCTTTTTTACCATGTATGATAACTTCCTGTGCCAGGAGTATTTTACTATCAATACCGCCAATATTCGAAAACTTTATAAACCCTCTCTCATCAATGCTTTTTACCAGCATACCTATCTCATCAAGGTGGGCTGTAACCATAATTTTTTTATTAGTGCCGGAACTCCCTTTTTTTATTCCTATAACATTATAAAATTCATCAATTTCTACCTGACTACAGTATTTTTCAAACAAACCTTTAATATGGTTCGAAAACTTTTCCTCCTGGCCTGAAACACCGGGATATGTACTAACTTCCTTGAGTATACTTATATAGTCCATGTATTCACCCCGTTAACAATTTATGATTTAATCCATACTTTATAAATTATAACAAAATAAATGGGTTTTATTAATAAAAAGTTTTCCAAAAAATACTCTTGACGAAACTATTTTTTTCTATTATACTATTCATTGTCGCTTCAAAAGCGGGCCTTTAGCTCAGTTGGTTAGAGCAACCGGCTCATAACCGGTTGGTCCGGGGTTCGAGTCCCTGAAGGCCCACCAAAATTACATAGTATTTTATATGCCCAGATAGCTCAGTCGGTAGAGCAGAGGACTGAAAATCCTCGTGTCGCTGGTTCGATTCCGGCTCTGGGCACCATAAATTATGGAGGGGTTCCCGAGTGGCCAAAGGGGGCAGACTGTAAATCTGTTGTCTCTGACTTCGATGGTTCGAATCCATCTCCCTCCACCAAAAAAACCTTGTACAGTTATGTACAGGGTTTTTTGTTTTTCTTATAACACCGAGTTGGGATCAATAGATTTTTTTTGTTGTAAAGGATGGTTATATGCCGCTTTTTTCATTGCATCTTTTTTTGAAATATACATATGAATATATTGATAAACCTATTGTCCAGACTATAATAGCTATTAGGGAGACAGGAATTGCGTAGTAGCTTGGAACAACAAAACCCATTAAACTTATAATTAGTCCTGTTATTACCATACTGTATCCCCCAACTCTATGTGTAACTATCCACGTCTGCTCATCTTTTAATGTCCAGGGCAATCTCACTCCTGCAACAGTATTTTGCTTTAACTGCGGCATAAAGTTGCCTATAACAATTAACAAGATGCCCATGCCAATGGAAGACACGCTTCCCATATTTATATTCCAGCCAAAAGCATACATTATAACTGCGTATTGAATGATAAGCAGCAATGCAATAACACCTCTTGATATAGCCTTATAAGCATTTATTCTTTTCATAACCCTTTTATCAAGGAAGGACAAAAGGAATAGTATCAAATACATAAATGCAGGAATGAGGGACATGAAAAGAATATCAACCCGGTTTCCAAACCTGTCTACTTCTCCGGCAGCATTCCAGTGCATAGGAATTTTTTCAGGCAATAAAGTGTATATAAATGCTGTTACAACAAAATTCAGTAATACGATTATGATACTGATATAATCAAGTCTTTTTATCTTCATGCCCATTTTCCTCCTTTTTTTCACTTTCCATATAACTTAATAACCATCCAATAACATCTTGAAAAACAGTAGTGTTAATCGAGTAGATGATATACTGGCCCTTTTTTTCTGATGTAACCAATCCTGCATCTTTTAATGTATCCAAATGATGAGAAATAGAGGGTTTAGAAATATCAAACTTTTCAGCAATTTCTCCAGCTGACAAATCTTTGTTTTTTAGTATTGATAATATATCCCGTCTTGTTTTATCAGAAAGTGCCTTAAATAATCTATCCAATACACCACCTCCTATTATATGTAATTAGACGTTTGTATAATTATATAATAGTATAATTACTTATGTAAGTCAATATTTTTTTGACAGAAGTTTTACAGTTTTTTAAAATTTAATTACATAAAAATGAAATATAAAAAAGATTAGAACATTGCTCTAATCTTTTTTATATGGTAAGTTTGATGCTCTATTGTCATTATGACTAGATTGAATTTACTATTTCCTTAAATCTTCTGCCTCTTTCTTCAAAGTTCTTAAACATATCAAAACTTGCACTTGCCGGCGACATGGTTATAATGTCACCGCCAGATGCACTCTTATAAGCCTTATCCACTGCCTCTTCAAGTGAACTGCATCTAAAGACCGGAATATCCTTGCCTTTTCCCGTTCTCTCTATTTCACCCTTTAGAGCCTTTTCAATCTTGGGCCCTGTCTGGCCGATTAGAACCAAACATTTAACCTTTTGTACAATAGCTTCTCCCATAACATCGTAAGGTATTTTCTTGTCATACCCTCCTGCAATCAAAATTACTTTTTGTTTAAAAGAATTCAGCCCTGCGATTGTCCTGGTAGGACTGCTTGCTATAGAATCGTTGTAAAACTTTATGCCGTCAATCTCCCGGACCAATTCAATTCTGTGTTCAACGCCCTTAAAACTTGTTGCAACCTTATTGATGGTTTCAATATCAACATAGTCTATTACGGCAGCAGCAGCAGCAAGATAATTTTCTATATTATGTACTCCCGGTATCACTATATCTTCTGCTTTAACAATTGCCTTCTCATCTTCGTCATTTTTACAGATAAGCTTGTTATCCTTTAGCATGAAGCCCTTATCCAGCTCATTTACCCTGCTAAAGTATACTACACTGCCTTTAGCCTCATTTATAAAGTCTCTTGTAATATCATTATCATAATTTATGACCAGCTTATCCTTATCCGACTGGTGCATAAATATATTTTTCTTTGCAAAGATATACTCATCCATGGACTTATGAACATCCAGGTGATTAGGCGAGATATTTGTAACAACTGCTACTTGAGGACTTCTGGTCATAGTATGGAGCTGGAAGCTGCTTAGCTCCAAAACAACTTTATCTGTCTCCTTCACTTCATCTATCTTACTTAATAGAGGAATACCGATATTCCCACCAAGCCAGCAGTTATATCCCTGTTCTTTGAGTATGTTATAAATCAGTGTAGTAGTGGTGGTCTTTCCATCGCTTCCCGTGACGGCAAAAATCTGCGCAGAGCACAATTCAAAGAATACTTCCATCTCTGATGTTATCTCTGCACCCTCATCTTTGGCAGCCAGTATTTCAGGTACATCAAACCTCATTCCCGGTGTCCTAAAGACCATATCAAACCCTTTTAATCTGCTAAGATAGTCCTCACCCAGACTATATTTTATATTCATTCCTTTAAATTCATCCAGTACCGGCTTTAGTTTCTCTTCATCCGATTTATCAAAGGCCGTAATATTTACACCCAAATTGTACAGATACTTTATTAATGGAGTATGACTTATACCTATTCCCAGAACTGCAACCTTTTTATTCTTTATTTTAGATTTAAATTCATGAAGCTTCGCGTTCAATCTACTTCCTCCCGTTATTATCTTTAGTATATTATATGGCAAAAAAAAATAAGATTATTATATTTTAACTTATTATTACCTAAATTAATATATTTTTCTTCGTCTATTCTGATATTTAAACTGCATTAATGTTTTATCCCATTTACGCTCCCACTTTTCCGACCCGAACAGCTTGGCAAATTCCACGCACTGTTCAAGAAATACCTCTTCGCTTTTTATTTTATTCCTTACAAGCTTGTCTCTAAGTGACATAAAAGTACCAAACCTGTCATAAAGAACGATATTATCTCTACATATCATGTACAGGAATGTTCCCACCATTTTATCCTTATATAATATTTCCTCGAATATTTCCGGTGTGTATGCAAGAAGCTTTACATTTAAAAACTTCTCCCTTAGGACTTCCAGCTTTAATGTTTCATTAAACAGAATAAATTTATTAAGAGGCGTATCATTACCTACCAGAATCAAGAACTCGTAATCGCTTTGTGATGTGAAATCACCTCTTGCCCTTGATCCGTATAATACAACACTTGTAATCTCAATCTCCAACTGCTCCGAGCATTGTTCCAACATATCAGTAATACGATTTAGTATCCTATCATTTACAAGGCTTACCCTTCTCATTAAAAGACCCTCCCCAAAGACATACTTTATCTAAACATTCTCGTCTGTTTTAATGCAAGCTGTCTTCCTGAAACAATAAGCTATATAATCATTAGCCAAAAGAATTTATTGTAGTGATGTGAAAGCTCCCCTGTGAACTTATTAATTATTTAATATCTTTTTGGAACAATTTACTGTAATTTTAATACACAACAATATTATCATATTTTTTTTGTAATGCCTAGAGTTTTTTTTAGAAAAAATAATGTAATTATAAAAATTGGTACTTGAAATGTATTAACTTTTCTAGTATAATATTTTTTGCGCCAAAAAATGCGAGGGTGGCGGAACTGGCAGACGCGCTAGATTCAGGTTCTAGTGGCCGCAAGGTTGTGAGGGTTCAAATCCCTTCTCTCGCACCAGATGAATAAAGGGTTTGAGAAGATCGGGAGATTTTCTTGAATCCTTTTTTATTTTTCTAACAAAACTTCTGACAAGGTCAGTTTTCCAATAGACTTTTACATAATCTTACACATATATAGGACTACTCTTTTGATAAGTACACAATTAGTTACTTAATACCTAAATATTTTCAGCAATATAGGATGAATTTTGGTATAATTATTTTATTACGTTATATGGAGTATGGATACAATTATGATATTTGAAACAAATTATTCTAAAGAACAAATTTTTTCAATTTTAAGTACATATACAAAACCTTATAGTTTTTCATATTCCACGTCGAGTAATATATTAATATCATATTTTTTGCAGTTTTAGTATGGACACTATTTTGTTTTGCTATATACCCTATAAGTAATAAACTACTATTTTACAAGCAGCAAAAATCAGTAATCGATTTTTTAGAAACACATTTGAAAGCTGAAAGGAAAACTTAATAGAGGAAATTTAAATTCTATTTCAAAAAGATTTTGTACTGGGGGAAAATTAATGAGGATAAATCTGTTTATAGCTTTTATTCTAAGTACCTTTTTATGTTATACATTTATAAATATCACATCGTTTATTAATGAAAAACCTTATTGGCTATATGTTTTTCCGGCTCTATTTCTTCTCTTGTTCGTTGTTTACAAAAAAGTTCGCTTTCTTAAAAAAACTGCTATAAAAGTATTTATTGGGTTATCGACATCAGTTGTTTACCTTGCTCTAGCTTTTTTTCTGTTAACATGTGTAATTGCTTTTCCACCCGAAGGAAAGTTTGAAGAAAAGATCAAGCCTATAATAGTATCAGATCATGAAATTAATATGGGAAATCAGCTTTGCATGATGCTAGAAGACTTTGACAAAAAACTTGGTCCCGATGATAAAAATGTGATTAATGCAGCAAATGATAACAGTAAGTTCGATGAATCCAAGGTTATTGAACTATTAAATAAAACCGGTGAAGACAGACGTAAAATAGCTGAGTTTATAAAGTCAAACAGTATTGCCAATCCTTACGGCACCTATACGGATCAGGAGATATCTTCTGGTGAATTAGGCAGCAACAGGAACAGGCTTCAGTTGTTGTTTTCGCTATTCAAAATGGAATTACTTGAGGTTCGAATTCTTCAGGCAGAAGGTAAATATACCGATGCATCAGAAAAGTTTGTTTCATTGTGGGATAAACTTTCATACTTTTGCAAAATTAAGAACTCAAACCTGACTGATTCCCTGACCTTTATGGCAATTGCCCGTAATCTAGGCAAATATTATTATGATAACCAAAGCATGTTTTTAAGCGGGGATTTATCGAAGGTTGCAAGCATGAGAGAAAGTTTTATGAATTCTTTGGATCAGTCATTTGAAAGCGCCTTATCAAATGAGTATATTTTTCGTAAAAAATTATCTGAAAACTATAAGAACGCCTGGCCTTTTATGGATAAGAACAGGTACTTAAGAAAATTAGATGCATTTTATTACGCATTGATTGAAAGGATTAAACGGCCATATGATAGCTCAATTACATATGAAGAACCTATTGATACGCAAAATCTCAAAATACCTCTTTATCTTACAAAAAATCCGGTAGGTGAGGTTTTATATTCAATAACCTACGGTATGTTCGCAGGAGTGGCGTCAATTACAGCACAGAGAAAAAATGAACTGGCAGTCTATTTCTACGCCATGAGTTATGCAAATAATACAAAAGACGTCCCTATAGACTACTTTACCGGAGAAAAGGTTAAGACTGTGGATTTCCCTGATCATATAGAAGTTGAAGTAAAAACAAATAGAAATTCCGGCACAAAGAAGTTTATAATAAATAAAAAAACTCGTTAATAGAAACGTAAACTACTTCACATCTCCGTTATGAGTCTTTTCTGACTTCATTAGGTGTTATGTTAAGTATAAAGTGTTGTAAAGCACTCTTCTCTCGCACCAGATGAATAAAGGGTGCCAAAGAAATATTTGGTTCACTTGCCATATACTATTCATATAATTATTTAGACGTAATCTTACAGAATGTCAAAATGGGGTTATTTATATTTATAGCCCAGTATTGTATAATGAGTAGATCAATGAAAGTTAAAAACAAAAAAGTATATAAATCTAAAGGGGTTTTAAATTTAAGTGGATGGACGAAGAATACCAGTCAAAACTATTAGAATATATCGTATTTGATGGGAGGGAAAAATAGTGAAGGAATTTATAAAAACACTACTTATGGCGGGTGTTCCATTTGGAGTTATAATGGGAGTATTTTATAGCTTTTCTAATGGAGTATATGGAGGTATTTTCGGAGGAGTTTTATCAGGCTTATTATTTGGTTTATTGCTTGGTATTTTTGCGCTAATTCAAAAGAGGAAATTTAAAAAAACAGGTTTTGAAATTACTAATGGTAAGAGTATTATTATGGATGGAGGAGCTAATCATTTTAAAGGAGCAGAAGGAGTTGGTGGATGGCTTTTCCTAACTCCGGATGAACTTATCTTCAAATCTCACTCCTTTAACATGCAGAATCATCAGACAGTAATTCCATTAAAACAAATTTCTAAAGTAGAAACCGCATTAACTTTAGGACTTATACCGAATGGTTTACATATTATAACATGTGATGGAAATAAAGAAAGATTTGTTGTTAATAATAGAAAAGTGTGGGTTAAAAGAATAAACGAGGTTATTTATTCAGTGCAGGATTAGTATTTTAGTGCTTACTTAAAAACACTCATAATGGGAATGCAAACTGCTTCACATTTCCGTTATGAGTGTTTTCTTATTTTCATTAAGTGTTATGTTTAGTATAAAGTGTTAAATATTTTGACTTTTCAGAAACTCCTCCGCCTCTTTTGAAAAGTATTCATCAAAAGAGTAGTAGTCCTTTTCTGCTCCCTTTGCAACATTTATTGTTTCATTGGACGGAAACTTCATATTCGTAGGACATGGTGTATAAATCTGCACGTAGGTAGGACCAACCGCTCTTGAGACAAGGATAGCTCTCCTTATTGCCTTTTCAAGCTTAAAAGGGCTGGCTACGGTAACACGTGCCGTATAAGCGCACCCTGCTGTCCTGGCCATATCATATACCGGAATCTTGGGAAATTTCTTGCCTGTGGGCGCCATATTCAGCTTCTGTCCTTCCTTGCTCATGCCGCTCTCCTGACCTCCGGTGTTCCCATATACTTCATTGTCAAGCATAATGGTTGTTATTCTTTCCCCCCTGAACCAGGATTGAAGCGTCATGTCAAGGCCTATATCCGCTATACCTCCATCGCCAACCATAACCACTACATCCTTGTCTTGCGAAGGATAGCGAATATTAAGCATCCTTTTAAGCCCTGAAGCCACAGCATTCTGATTTCCAAAAGCAGTATTGGAGTAATTGACTGCCGTTTGTACCAAAGCAAAGAAAGAACAGCCTGGAGTTCCGATAATTATGGTGTTTTCAGGTGAAGGCAGGGATGCAACAGCCAGCCTGATACCTAATGCCACTCCACATCCGGCACAGTGCGGATGCTGTTCAATGAGTTCTTTGGTGGTTCCCAAATTTGAAAGACCTTTATTCGTGCTGTAAGGACCATACTCCACTAAATCCCGGTACTCTTCCGGCAAGTATTCTTCAAAAACATCTACTGGTTTTATAGATTTGGCTTTCATCGTTCACCTCTATCCATCCTGATATCAGGAAAATTAATCATCTTTAGCTTTGCCTTGAAGCCTTTCTAACACTACATCTGTTATCACTTGAGGAGGCATAGTCATCCCTCCAAAGACCCTTGGTCCGGCAACTACCCTGCTGTTGTGGTCAAGAGCAGCTTTAATCTCTCTAGCCAACCATCCTCCTGCATTGAACTCCGGAACAAAAATCAATTCCGCATTTTTAGTAGCTTCTCTAATCTCATCCTCTGGAAAAGGACGAATTGATTTTATTTTAATAAGACCCGCTTCAATCCCCATGTCACTTAAAAGCCTTATGGCTTCTCTACACTGTGAGACTGCTGTCCCTGAAGCTGCAAGCATCAACTTTGTCTGGGGGTTCTCCACCTCCAAAAGCCCGTTAAGATAACGAGTAAGGTGTTTCCTGGCACGTTCAGAGGCCGCCAACACCTCCTGATGCCAGCTTGCATTTGCTGAATAACTGATGAAATTGCTTTTATTAAGAAGTGGGTCCCGCGTAACACGAACTGGCGGGGTTTCCATATCAAAAGCAGGAACAGGTGCACATTGCGGATTATAACTCTCAAGCATCAATTCATCCGGCGGCAGCATTACTTTATCCCTGGTATGAGTCACAAAAAAGCCATCAACAAAAACACCTACCGGGATATGAACATCAGGCTTTTCTGCAATCACATAGGCTTTTAGCAGCATATCAAAGAAATCCTGACCGTTTTCAGCGTGAAGCATTATCATCCCTGTTTCAAGCAGCATGGCCATCTCAATATTCTCCGGCTGTATGGAAGGCGGAAGCGACACGCCCCTGCACATAAATGCACACACTATAGGTTGGCGGGAACCAGCCCAAACAGGGAACATTTCCATTGCTCGAAGTGTCCCGGGACCGCTTGTTGCTGTAAAAACCCTTCCTCCTCCCAAGGATGCCCCATGGATAGCTGCCATAACAGCAAACTCATTCTCTGCGCGATAGAAATCCTTAACATAACCCTTTGCATACAAATCGCCTACAAGATGCATGCTTTCACTTTGAGGGGTTATGGGATATGCTATAGCCATATCAATATTTGCACGTTTAATGGCTTCTGCCACAGCCTCACTCCCTGTGATGAAGCTTTCTTTTCTAGGAGCATCAAACAATAGATACTCCGCATTTACAGAATTTCTATATTCACTCATTCATAGATTTCTCCTTAAACTTTTTAGATAACTGTCAAACCTCTTTAACTATAATAGCTTTTTTGGGACAAGCCCCTGCACAAAGCCCACAGCCCTTACAGCGGCCTTCATTTACTGTTACCTTTTTATTTTCATTAAGCATAAGCACGTTGGGGTCCGGACAGCAAAATATACACAATTTGCATCCGGTACATTTCTCTTGTTCAATTCTTGCAGCAGTATACATAAAAACTCTCCCTAATTCAGTTTGTATTCCTTCAAAGACTTGGAAGATGCCCTTACAACCTCCATATTCTTTTCAATAAGCTGTGCTGTACGGGTATACTTTCCTTTTACTGCATCATCAAGTACTGCAGTGGTTGCAGAGGCAACAAACTTACCTGTGCTAAACCTCTCTGTTAAAGCCTTCTCAAAGCTTTCATCGTCCACCAGCGAGGTTATGCCAAGTAAGCCTCCCAGCATAGCCATGTTGGTTGAAAGCTCTGTGCCTCCTACTTTAGATGCTATTTCTGTTGCTGAAAGATAGTATATCACTGCCTTAAGCTTCTTAAGCCGCTCCCTGTCTGCCTGTTTAAACTCTATTATATCATCGGAATTGATAAGAATGATCCCGTTCTCTTGCAGACCATCGAAAAACGGCATGGTATAACATTTTCCCATTGTAATTACATGGGGGTGAAAAATCATTATAATACTGGGTGAAAGAATTTCTCCCCTCTCATAAATACGCTCTTTTGAAATTCTCACATAGCTTTCCGCAGGCGCCAGGCGCTTTTCTGCCCCAAAAAACGGATTTACGGTGCTCTCAAAACCTTGCGAGGTGGCCGCAGACCCAAGTATATGAGCCGCTGTTACAACCCCCTGTCCCCCAAGGCCTGACATTCGGATATTCGTTACACTTTGCATGGTTTCCCCCTCTAGCCGTCTAAGACAGCCTTAAACATTACTGAATCTCACTCACCCAATTGGGTAATTCCGTCTACTTTTAAATATTACCGCAACTTATCTCTAACCTTGATTTTTTTGTCTTGCTACAATCTCTTTAAGGGTTCTGATTTTTTCAAGACCCACATCCCTTAGAGAAATCATGGCATCTTCATGCCCCATCTCCGAACACAGCGCTATAGTATAGCAATTTGTGCCCCCTCTGATTATTTTTAGTGCAACATTTGCATAATGGCAGTGCACGCCCACAAAAACACAAACATCAATCTGGTTGTGCCATATTGTTAGATTTGGATGATTTGGATTGATTTCTATTTCAGGATTAATCATCGGATATTTAGGACGGTAATCCAGCATGGGAATAATTCTGGCTCCTATTAGCTCCGCCATCTCCCTGACCTCTTTAGCCTTTTCCCTCACACCTTCTTTCCAATCCCAGAGCAGCAAAGGTCCCGGGAAGAACACGGGATTCTTTGCATTTAGCAGTTTCTTTACAATTTCAAGCATTGCTTCCTCTTCGGATACAATACCGCCTTCTATCAAAGCTTCTCCCTTTTCAGGAAGAACAACTCCACGTGAAGCGGCAGCTGGAGGAAGATATCCCTCCGGCCCCACTGTCACTCTATATCTTAATTGATCCAGTTTAACCCCCACCTTCCATACTGACTCTCGCCTCATAAAACTATAGCTTCATTGGCATCAGATCCAAATAATCATTAAGTGTTCCATTGCTCATGCAGCATTCAATGATTTTCCTGCCAAGCTCGTCAAGTTCAGGTGTAACAAACTTTTCCAATTCTCTTTTGAAGAAATCGTTTAGTTTTTTTGCACCCGCCTCGTAGCCTTCATTACCTACCTCCGGCTGGTAGTTAACCTGCAAGAACCCTTTTGGAAGAAATGTACCGTCAACCTTTAATGATTCAAGGGCATATCCCAACAGAGGGCATTTTGACTCTACAAGCTGCTCTGGTGTAAACCTTGCACTACCACGCCTTGCAAGATATTCACGGGCAATCCACTGGGGCATAAATCCAACCTTATATACTCCTACATGCTGGTTTGGTATCAGTATGAATCTGGTATTTGAAGTCTCAACAATCTGCTTTAACAACAGATTTGCCTGTTCAACCTGTTTTCCCGTTGCAAAGGGCCAGTAGGATCCTACACCTTCACTTGTCATTCCCGCTGTATCTGTAATACTGGGGTTGTCATGCCCTCTTGGAGCTACCAATCTCCAGAGCCAGGCAAGGCTAGGTGGAAGTATGTGGAAGCAACCTAAAATACCATAAGACGGTTTTTCCTTTGTGCAGGGCGGAGTACGAATACCGAAGCTTCTGATATCGATTTCAACCGGCTCATCTACAACATTGGGTACCAACCTTCTTGGCATGATTACTCTCGGATTAGGGCAGGGTTTACCTGGCTCATCCATTGTATGCTCCCAAATAAGGCAGGTAGATCCGGGTACACCTTGCAGGTTTAAGAAAATAAGCGGTTCTTTTGGATGTATGCATAACTTTTCATGCTGTGGGTCTGTACCATATTTGTTTATATGATTTATTCTAAGGAACCATCCCTGTTCTGCATCGATTACTCTTAGCTTCTTACTGTCATTTTGCAGGCTTGGATGACATAGAGCCATATCGTCTGTCACAGGCTTAAGCTCACAGGCTTCTTTTAGTTCCAAATACAGCTTTTCATTGGTTTCAAGGTTTTTACCAATCAGAACTCTTCCGTCCATTTCCTTGTGTATATATTCAATCATTTCACTTTTGCCGCCGCCGCTTGCGCCTTCGTGCATGATAACAATTTCATTATCATAAGGTGTTATGACCTTGACTGTGGAGCCATGAACGGTAACCCATCCTTCCTGCTCTCCGATATTAAGAAGTACACCGTAAATACCCTTTTTGGCACTAGGCCCCGGATACAGGTTGTATGAGAACAGTTCATGCAAATCGTTAAATCTGTTGTGGACCACAATCTGCTTTCCGTCAAAATGGGTGTGTCTGAAAGGCGGTGCAAGATATATTATTGCCCTGGGCTTGAAGCCTTCGGGTATTTTACTTTTTGGAATAAAACCCTGCAGGTCAGCCAATCCACCAGCGAAAAATGCTGCATTCTGTGGCGCTACAAGTAATGCGGGATATCCCAGTTCCATTCCTCCTGCCATAAAGGGCAGTAATAAAAGCTTTTGAGTTTTAAGCCATTCAAATGTATCATTTCTTAGGTCTTGAAAATCTTTTTTATATACATCGCTAAATCTTGGTTTATCTGTCTCACCCTTGTCTGCTATAACCATACAGTCAGGATCTCTTCTACGCATATAAGCTTCAGTATAGTTGACAACTGCACCATTTTTACATCTAGCTACAGTAGCTTCAGTAATTTCACCCAAGCCAGGTACATCGTAGGTAATTTCATAGAAGTCTTTTTCCCCATTTCCTAAGGCCATATCCAGCAGTTCCTGACGCTGCTCAACTATAACCACATCTTCGACCTCATTTAAAACATCAGACAATTCTTTCGGAAATACAAACCTTTTCATATCATCTCTCATTTTACACAACTCCTCTTTTGACTTCTTTATAGTTATTAATCTTCTCATATACTTTGCAATAGGTTTCAGTTATAAGATTATAAAGACACTGGTTTTTTCTCATATGAAACATATTGCTTTTAAAATCGGTAAAATTATTGCTTTCAATCAATAACAGGTTGCTATTCTTCATGCTGTAATTATAAAACTCACCAATAAAGCCCATAAACTTTTGTACGAAGGCTTCATCATTTAATAATGCGGTATGAGAATCGAAATTACCATTAATCAGGTCCAGCAGTAGATAAGGTATACGCCATATATCAATATATCCTTCATCATTAAAATACCTGTTTAAAAATTCATCGTACTCTTTACTTTCCTTGATAATAGTATTGCTAAACCTTTCGAGAAGGATATAAAGACTTTTACTGTTAAACAGCTGTGATATACTCTCACAGTACTCCCTGTCATCTACTGTGATACGATTGGAAAAGCAAACCTTCTCACTCAACATGCTCCTCTCATCCTCCTAAAACTAGCTATGGATTTTTTCTTGCAGCTGCAATTAATTAAGTAAACAATAGAGACCAACTCCACCTCCAAAACCAATGATCCATTTGCGACTCCACAATAAAACAAAAAGCCAATATTTAATGACTCCTTCAAGTCATCAAATATTGGCTTACGATTCGATTGGTTAGAAACCCTTCGTCCTGTCTTCCAATAAACAAATTATTAACTTTAAAACTAATATCAAAATGTATTATACTATAAAAATATAACTAATGCAATATAATTTTTTTTAGTTTTGATGTTTACTCCCTATCCTTTAGCCTCTCTTCCAGATTTTCATCAACAGTAATTACAATAATTTTTTCACCTGTTTTTGTACTAACATCAGAGTGTGTACTTACAATGTTTACTTCAACAACCTGTTTAATGAGACTTTCCAGATAATCCCGAGCGTCTTCAAACAAAGTGGTCCTTACTTTCTTCACAAGCTCTACCCCTTGACTATTTTCAGCCAGCTTTTGTTCAGATTGGCTTAAAAAGCCTTTAAGACGAATAACAATCAAATCTTGTATAATGATTGTCCTGATTTGTTTGGGTCCACGCCCCATATATTCAATTTCAAATTTGCTCGCTGCTTCACTGATTTTTGCTTCAACCTGACCTTTAGTCATAAACATGCTCCTTGCCGCTAAAGATTTTTACCTTATCAGTTAATACAAATTCTATTCCTCTTGCCAACAGCCTTTCTAACACTTACGCCACCTTCTTACAGAACATATGTAGATAAATACGCGATAACAATAACAATAATCAGGACTATTGTTATAATCCGGTCTTTTGAGGTTACAATTCTATCGCTTTCAGAGTCCTTTATTATCTTAAAATTCTCAACCAAAACGGATGTTATCCATCCCAACACAGGATTTACTGCAATACCTGCAATTAAACATACAGCAGCTATTTGAGCTGATGCAGCAGTTTTTATGGTGGATAATCCCACTTCCAGAAGAGGGATATATATACCGAATATCAAAACCAACCAGAGCAGAGGCGGAAATACAGCAATATCTATCGGAAATCCCAAAATGCCAAAACCTACCCCAATTATTCCCAATACAAAAGCACTTGCTCCGATAGGTCTTTTTACTATGCCGAGGGGAATCATAAAACTTCTCCAAATTGCAGCTATCTGGCCGCCCCCAAGTAATGTACCTATAATATTTCTTATAGATACGATAATGTAGGTTGAATTCATATCAAAAACAGCTTTTTTAGCTTCTTTCGGATAGTTGCTTTCCTGTATGGTTTTAATGGCCAGCGCATCTATCGGCCACATAACAACCGCAAGCAAGGCAAAAGGTAAAGCCTTGATAAAGTTTTCGATATTCAATCCCCAGCCAATGCCCCACTTTTCATTCCACCAAACACTTGGATTTATTATCGGGAGTCCTATGCCGGTTTTTAAAGTCGGAAATACTCCAAAAAGTGAAGAAATTACTATGGCTGCTATGGCACAAGTCGGTATTATCAGCCATTTTAGCCTTAACTTATTGAGTAGAATGTATATAACAAGACCAGTCATTAAAAGTAAAACAAACAACTCTGGTGAATTACTTTCCTGGGTCCAGTTTCTTAAATTTTCAAAAGAACTGCTAATCCCTAAAAAACCAAACAGAAGGATAATCCCTCCCTTTGTACCTGCCCCATTGATTTCTACCACCGCGCTAAAGTACTTAAAGGCAGATATTATAATTCCCATTAGTCCAATAAGAATGCTTAATGGCAAAGGATGCACTCCTGATAATATCATTGCAGGAATTATGGGAATTAAGGGTGCAAGAGTTCCGGGCGGACCTGCATATGGATTTAAAACAGCACAGAATAATATTGTAAGAATGCTGGCAAATACAATCTCAAGCCTCACATTCTCGGTTACAAATGAAGGGTCCGCAATACTAAAACCAGCAGCCCATGCCACGGCAAATGCTGCAACAAGTGAAATCTTACCTATGGCACCAGACAATGCAGGAACTATATCTTCTATTCTAAAACTGTAATCCTTAAAGGGCAGATTGATGCTCCATTGTTTTGGATTATAAGATATTAAATCATTATTTAGCAAATCTTTACGCAACTTACTTTTTCCCAATCCTATACCCCCTCATAAACACTAACTAACTGGATTGTAAATCTGTTTCGCACTCTGTCTCTGTTTTCTTCGTATAATTAACTATTCTCTGTCGTACTTCAGAATTTGCTGCTCCAAGCATTCTAGCGGCAAGCAATCCGGCAGCAGCACCACCGTTTATTGAAACTGTAGCCACGGGAATACCTTTAGGCATCTGGACTATTGAAAGCAAAGAGTCCATACCGCCTAAGCTTTTTGACTTAACAGGAACCCCTATAACAGGAATACTTGTCAGCGACGCAACCATACCTGGAAGGTGAGCAGATCCTCCAGCTCCTGCTATTATAACCGAAATGCCTCTCTCCTCTGCTGTCTTAGCATAATTATACATTTTATCAGGTGTCCTGTGAGCTGATACTACATTTAATTCATATTCAATTTCCAGATCTTTTAGTACCTTTGCAGCCTTAATCATAACATGCAGGTCGGAATCGCTTCCCATTATTATTCCTACCTTTAGTTTCTCCATACAGGGCTTGTTTAATTCCACCATATCCTCATCTCCTTACAAAGGTTTTATTATAATCTTCTCCAGCACTCTTAGTGCCTTTTCTTCTGCAGCATTAACCAATTCATCCAGAACAGTTATGTGTCCTATTTTTTTCATCTTCTTGGTATACTTCTTGCAATATAAGTGAAGGTGAGTATCTTCTTCACCAAGCACATCTTCTATTCCCTCAAAGCCATATTGCCCTTCGACAGCATCGCTTCCCAGTATATTTACCATAACACACGGGGAACGCTGTTTTGTAGAGCCTAAAGGCATTCCTGTTATTATCCTCACCAGCTGCTCAAACTGAGAGGTAACACAGGCTTCAATGGTATAATGACCGGAATTATGAGGTCGTGGAGCTATTTCATTAATATAAACCTCTCCATTTTGAGTAAGGAACATTTCTATACAAAATACACCGTAGTCATCAAGAATCTGCATAACCTTTTTAGCAGTATCCCTTACCTTTTGAGCAATTACATCATCTATGTTTGAAGGTGCTCTGGTTATACGTAGTATACTGTTTTCATGTATGTTTTCAACTATAGGGTAGAAAGTATAATTGTTTTTGAAATCTCTTGCAACAATAATAGATAGCTCCCGTTCGAATTTAATAAATCTCTCTGCCATCACTTTATGCCCTTTGAATTCTTCCACTGCCTGGTCTGCTTCTTCTTTGGTTTTTACAATAAAATTCCCTTTGCCGTCATAACCACCTGAACAGGTTTTTAGTACAAAGGGCAAACCAATAGTATCAATGCATTTTAATACATCCTGCTTGCTATCTATTCTTAAAAACTCTGGTACAGGCACTCCGGCATTATTGAGCATTACTTTTTGTACATACTTATCCTGTATGTTCTTTAAGGATCTGCCTGAGGGATAAATACTATACCCCTGCGCCTCAAGGTCAATCAACATATCAGCGTCTATATGTTCAAACTCATAGGTTATGACATCACAGTTTTCAGCAAGCTTTTTAACGGCGTCCCTGTCCATAAACGAAGCTGTTATTTGCTCATCTGCTACCTGTCCGGCAGGCGAGGATGGAGTTGGGTCCAGTATTGTTACATGATACCCCATTCTTTTAGCCTCAACAGTTATCATTTTCCCAAGCTGTCCTCCGCCTATAATTCCTAATTTTGCAGGAGGCTGTAATATCTTATGTTTTATCTCTGTCATTTCAATCTCCCTATCTAAAAACTTTATTCATAACAAACTTCATATGTTACATAACAAAAGCCAATATCTACATCTCTGATGAGAAAGTAAATACGGCTTACACTGCAACTGGTTAATATAACCTTTTGACCGGTCCTCCAATTTTGATTATCCTATTTTATTATATGATCTTCTCACCACTATCAGGTACTCGATAATCAGAATCCTGTCATCTTACTCCAAAACTATACCACGCAGTTATATAAAAATCAATAGTTTTTTACGAAATGACATTCATACTTTACCATCCGTCATTATCTTAAACTTTACTATCCCATTGCCACCATAATACCCTTTTCTTTATTATCGTACAGCATTATTATGCATACTGTGTTTAATATCAAATATAAGTCTTATACCTCTCACTGAAATTTTGCAAGTTTTGCCCGCTATTATTGCAACTTTATTTACTCAGTCCTGAACTTTTTTGTAACATCATCTATGGTTACTTAATACTGAGTTTTTTTAGTTGCCAAATACAATTAACTTTTCAGGCGGCAGCTGTATTCTCCACGGAAGTGCCTTATCCATTAGCTCACGCCACATATCCTTTGATACTTCCCACTGCAAATGGTAATGCTCATGACCTAAAACAGGCTTTCCTATACGTAAATACACAGTCATTCCAAAAGGTGCCTCACTTGTAAATACCGGCCAGCAGTCTAAAACATTCCTCATATCCTCCCCCTTGGCCAAACGTATATCCTGCGACCTTATTCCGATACCACCAATTATACTTGTAATTCTCTCGCCAACTTGCAGTTTAACACTCCAATCAAGTGCTTCCGTCTCATACGGTGAAACTTCCCTGGCACCACAAATATTTTTACATCCCGTGATCCTGGCAGCTTCAACTGAAGGAGGATTTTTAAAGACTTCTTCCATTCTCCCGTCTGCTACCTTTTTTCCATCGGATAAAACTATTAACTTGGTGCATATCCTGTAAGCTTCCTCCATGTTATGAGTAACAAACATTGTAATACCCGGGTAGTGAGATAGTGTTTCATCGAACTGCCTTAGCATCTGGCTTCGCAGATGATCATCAAGAGCCGAAAAGGGTTCATCTAAAAGAAGTACCGCAGGGTCTATAGCTAAAGCTCTTGAAAGCGCCACCCTCTGCTGCTGCCCTCCGGACAGCTGATGCGGATACCTTTTTTCAAGCCCTCTTAGCTTTACCAATTCTATCATCTCAGTAATCTTCGCATGTTTTTCTTCCCTTCCAAGCTTAGAAAGTGCAAATCCTATGTTTTCCTCAACAGTCATATGAGGAAACAGCGCATAACTTTGAAAAAGTAGCCCTATATTTCTTATACGGCTGGGAAGATTTATTCCCTTTTTAGAATCAAACAGTACCCGATTGTTTAATACAATTATCCCGGTATCCGGGGTATCGAGACCTGCAATACAACGTAAAGTCATACTCTTACCGGACCCGGATGCACCTAAAAATCCTACAGTATCAGCTCCAATTTCAAAACTTACCTCCAGTCTGAATCCTGGAAATTTCTTTTTGATATCTACATAAAGTTCCATACTACATCCTCCCCGGTGCCGGCATCATCTTGCGCTGGCAGTCAGTCCAATAGTTCATTGCCATCATTACAGTAAGAGATATTGTAATAATAAGAAGCACCCATAACAATGCTTTTGACATCTCACCACCTTCCGCAGTAAAAAATATGGCAACAGGGATAGTTTGCGTCCTACCTGGAATATTACCGGCCACCATAAGTGTGGCACCAAACTCCCCCAGCGCTCTTGCAAATGCCAGTACTGTTCCGGCAGCAATTCCAGGCCAGGCAAGAGGCACTGTTATTTTCCAAAATATCCTCCACTCTGAAACTCCGAGCGTCCTTGCAGCATTTATTATATTGGAATCAATCTGTTCAAATGCCCCTCTTGCAGTCTTATACATCAGCGGAAAAGCAACAACTGTAGCTGCTATCACTGTAGCTGGCCAGGAAAATATCACTGTGCTGCCCATTAAGTATAAAAGCTTCCCTACAGGGCCATGCCTTCCAAACAGTAAAAGCAGGAAAAAGCCTACAACTGTTGGCGGCAAAACCAATGGAAGCGTCAAAATCCCATCAATTACACTTTTGAACCTTCCTTTATACTCACTTATAATCCTGGCTGCCCCAATTCCCAGAAAAAATGTAACAACCGTAGATGTTGACGCTGTTTTAAACGAGATCCACAAGGGAGAAAAATCAAAATCCATTTACCGCCACCTCCGCCACAGTTAGATCGTAAAAATAAAAAATGACCAAACCATAACACTAATCAATTTCACGTGTTATAGTCTCGCCATCGAGAATGATGCCTGCAATATTAATACCTCATGGCATAAATACCTGGCACAGCACCAAAAGAAAATACATTTATTAAGGTTTCATCAACTTCATTATAAAGCAAATGACAAATAAAATCAATATATTTGAAGCTTTTTATATAATTACTTGCATATTTGTATTTGTTCACACAACCATACTCTAAGACACTACTATTCTATAGAGATCGAACTGTATAAGTAGATAAACTTGATGAGCCCGCCATTTGTATCAAATTAGCGGAGCGAATTATATGTTTATCTTTACAGTTCGTTATCTCTAATCACCTTAAATACAATAATGGTTATTGGTATTATATTTTTACTCAAAAGTTATTTTGAAATTACTCATTAACCAACTTTCATTTTTATGCTCATCTTAGAAGACTTGGATAGTGCTAGCATAGCTTACCTTTACATTAAGCAATTATTCTTGCGATACTCTAAAGGAGAACAGCCCAGGTATTTTTTAAACATTCTAACAAAATGAGCCGAATCTTTAAAACCTACTCTTTCCATTATTTCTGAAACCGGAACTAATGTGTCCCTAAGCAGTAGTGACGCAAGATTAATTCTATGCTTAATCAGATAGGTCATAACAGGATATCCAACTTCCTTGCTGAATCTATCATTTAGAGTTGTCCTGTTTATATGAAATTCTTCAACCAGTTTTGATATAGTTATCTTCTGCTGATAGTGCGTATGCAGATAAAACACTACTTTGCTTATGTCTTCAGAAATGCCGTTTAATACAGCTTTATCAAGAGATTGCTGTGTAAAAAAAGCCCTCTCCAGAATAAACAGTATTTCTAAAAAGAAAGATCGGCTGCGGCAAGGCCACCAGCCATCTCTCTTCTCTCTCATCTCACGTTCTAATGAGGTAAAAAGCCAGTTTATCTGTTTTATTACTAAATATCCAACATTCATAATACCATCAAAAGTCTCTTTTCTTTCCAAAAAACAGATCAGCCAATTTCTGTCTCTTATATCTGATAAGGTAAATGAATTTCCCCAATCCCTTATATTATCGAAAGTAAAGTTACTGTTAATAAAACTTGGTTTAAAGTAGACAGATTTTGCTTTCAAATTGGAATTTTCCTCAATAACCGGATATTCTTTCTCGTTTAAGCATAATACAGTAGGCGCAGTTATTATCTTTCTATGCTGTCCGTTTCTTAACAACATAGTGCCGTTTTCTATAATAATAAGGCGAAAACATTCTTCGAATCTACAACCTTTGGGAAAAGTCTCATTCTCATTACAAATCAATGGAACACGTGATTCCGGATCAAAGTTATTTTCCATTTTAAAAAGATATACTCCTTCTTCATACTAGAGGTAACGAACTGTATAGATAAACATATAATTCGCTCCGCTAATTTGATACAAATGGCGGGCTCATCAAGTTTATCTACTTATACAGTTCGATCTCTATATTATCAGACTATATACTTTAATTTTATCAGCTATAAGTCCATTCAGCAACCCTATAAGAAGATACGGTGGTTATAGGTTTACTGCTTTTGCAGCAAAGCGCCTCTAATATCTTCACCCAGACCATTTACAAACTCCTCAGCATCTTTATATGTTCCTGCAACTTCGCCAAAATGTACAGGTACTGCAATAAAAGGTTTTATTATATTTACCGCATCTAGAGCATCCTTAGCTGACATTGTATAATTCCCGCCTACGGGAAGAAAAGCAACATCACATTTAATAGTACTCATCTCCGGAATATTATCCGTGTCGCCTGCTGCATAATATCTAATGTTATCAACCTTTATTATGTATCCTACCCATTTTTTACTTTTCGAGTGGGAAGTATTGTATGCCGGAACAGTCTCAAATTCGATTCCTTTTGCTTTGTATTCTTTCATCGGCTCAACTTCAACTATATCTTTTATTCCTGCCTTCTTTGCTGCTTTAACACCGTCTGTAGTAACTACAAGAGTTGCATCTTCTTTCATAACTTTTTTAATATCTTGAATTGAAAAGTGATCAAAGTGGGTGTGGGTCACAAATACTATGTCTGCATCCACGGGCTCACCTTTAATAAGATATGGATCAATATATATCACCTTACTCTTGTTGATTTTTACAGTAGAATTTACATAGTGCTCGACACCTTTTAGCATATTCTCATATGACACGGATTTATTAGAGCCCTGTTTAATACTTGTGAAAGCATATAAGCCTCCTGCAAATACCGCTATAGCAGTGATAGCAGCTAGTATAAATACAATTGTTTTACTCATTTATTTTACCTCCATAATAAATACTTTCAATTATATTTTATTAAAGCGTTATGTTAATTTGAATTGCAGATAAGCAATTATATTTTGCAAATCAACAGATAATCTATAACTTCTGCCATGAGAAAGGCACCAGGTTTATCCCGCTTTATTAATGGGAATTGACATTGCAGGTGATAAGATATATACTTTAATTATTATATATAATTTAAAAACTATTTAAGCTTTGTTGTATAACAGGATTTAAGAAAGAAAAGAAATTGGAAACCGGCAAGAAATATAGTTATAAGATATGGCAAGAGTTTTTTTGATATGTAAGTATTGTTGTGTTTTAATAGAGTTAATGTACACTTTATCTTTCCTCTCTGTTTTTATATCCTGACCAATTATTTTTCCTGTAGGCTTGTTTAATATGCTATTTTTATGTAAATTTCTTTACAGTATGTTTATAAGCTCGGGAGATATATAAGCCGGCGAACTACAACAGTTGCTTAACTGCTGTAGTTTTTTTAATATTATTAAATGTTTTTAAGGGAGTAAAGTAATATGAAAGTGTTAGAGGAAAAAAAGTATTTTAATACCAAGGAAAGCTCATGTCAATTTAAGCTAAACCAGGAACTACACATTTTAGCCTCAAATCAGGAAAAACAATACAGCAGGATTGCCATTGTGGGGATAGGAACTGACCGTTCTACCGGAGACAGCTTCGGACCACTGGTAGGATATATGTTATCTAAATGTTCAATCTATGATTTTGATGTATATGGAACAATACTAGACCCTGTACATGCATTAAACCTTAGTGAAACTATGAATAAAATTGATACCTCAACTACACTTGTTATTGCTGTTGATGCTTCCATAGGAAGACTTGAGCACATAGGCCAAATTGTGCTGAGCAATGAACCTATAAAGCCCGGTATCGGCGTTGGCAAGAACCTTCCACCTGTAGGCGATATCTCCATAGCAGGAGTTGTAACTTTAGGAGGAATTATGCCTTCTACATTTATGCTGCAGAATACCAGTCTAGGGTTGGTTTACAAAATGGCAGAGATAACAGCCAATGCTTTAAAGTACTTACTTTACAAACATCAGCTGGAACCGAAGAGAATCAAAAGAACCAGTTAATTTATTTTTCTATGATATCAAATTAAGGAGAGAGCTTTCGTCTCCCTCCTTAATCTAAAATATACTATCCTTAACCACCTATGTCCGCTACGTTAAATATCTTTACTCACTTTCCTTGGGCGTGTCATCCGTTTGAGCCGTGAGTTCCTCAATAACCTGGATAGCCCCGCTTATTCGTACCAAGGTACTTTCTAAATTGCTGCGTTTCATATCAAGCTCAGCCAGCATCTTTTGTCCAGCCTCAAATTCGGCTCTCAGCTCTTTTAAACGTTCTTCCAATTTTTCTTTCATATTTAACCCTCCCAAATTTATTATTTAAGCACCCATAAGTAATGCAATTTGATTTTGCAGTGTTGTCAGCTGCTTTTGTAAGCTCTTTGTCTCTTTCTGCTGGTTTTTTACTACAGCAGTCAGTACGCCTATTATGTCCATCAGGGATACGGAGTTTCTGTCTGATGTTGTAAATACATCGGGAACCTCTTCAGCAATAAAACCAATATTATGCTTCTTTGAGCTATCAGCTTTATAGTCATATGAAACAGGGTTCAGCTTATTTAAAAGTGTTAATGCTGTTTTAACCGGAAGCTTTGATATATTCTCCTTGTAAGCCCGTGATGAAGTCTGACTGATGCTTACAGCCCTGATATTCCCTTCTACATCCACTTTGTATTCTTCATCAGGAGCTTTACCTATACCCACATTCCCATTTGCAGCAACTGTTATCACATCCGTGTTACCATCCGGTGTAAATAGTTTATCATGATTATGACGGCCTACTAAAGCGATATCACTAAGGCTGCCCTCAGTTCCTGCTTTCCAACTGCCATTTTCATCATCCCAAACAATTCTGGCATTTGGTTCGGTGCCTCTCAAAATATCCATACCGCTACCTACAAAGAGATTTCCGCTAATTGAAGCGTTCACTGCACTTAGGCTATTACTGATAGCAGCATTTGCAGCACTCAAATCACCGCTGACTGATACATTTGCCGCACTTAAACTTCCTCTTACAGCAGCATTTAACACACCCAGATCTCCACTGATTGATGCATTTGCCGCACTTAAGCTGCCGCTGACATCTGCATCAACCGTACTCAAAGTACTGTTTACTACAGCCTTTGATGCACTAAATTCTCCACTAATTGCTGCGTCTCCCTCTACGTCAAGCTTTTTGCCTGGGGTATTGGTTCCTATACCTATATTGCCATTTCCGCCCACTGTCAAAGCGATAGTGTCATTGTCTGAATAAAGTTCACGATGAATGTGATCTATGTAGCAAATCTCTTTCAAACTGCCTTCTATTCCAGCTTTCCAGTTGTCTTTATCTTCATCCCAAACAATTCTTGCATTTGGTTGGGTATCTCTTAAAATATCCATACCATTACTTACGAAGAGATTGCCGGTTATCGATGTGTTAACTGCACTTAAACTTCCACTGATCGAAGCATTTGCTGCACTTAAATCCCCGCTGATTGCAGCATTTGTTGCACCTAAATCCCCGCTGATTGCAGCATTTGCTGCACTTAAACTTCCGCTGATTACAGCATCAGCCGTGCTAAAGCTGCTGTTAACTACGGCATTAGCCGCATTTAAACTGCCGCTTACTGCAGCATCAACCGTACTCAGGGTACCGCTAACTACAGCATTAACCGTACTTAAACTACTGTTTATTACAGCATTTGATGCACCAAAGTCTCCGCTTATCACTGCATCTCCGCGAACGTCAAGTTTTTTGCCGGGGGTATCAGTTCCTATACCTATATTACCATTTTCACCCGCACTAAGTACAGCATTGCCGTTTAACCAAAGATCCTTGTGGGTGTGGTCCTCATAAGCTAAAGAGTTAAGACCATCGTAAGTTCCTGCTTTCCACTTTCCTTTTTCTTCATCCCAAATAATCTGGGCATTAGGCGCCTTACCTCCGCGGAACACTTCAAGTCCTCCATTTATATTCAATGGAGTTTCCCTGGCTTCATACTTGTTTACTCTTATAATTGCATCTTCAACTTCCAGTGTTTCAGCGTTTACAGTGACAACACTGCCGTTTACAGTCAGATTTCCTTCTACTGTCAAGTCTTTGGCAATGGTGGCATTCTCCGCTTTAATGCCGCCCTTGAACTCTGCAGCGTTTGCCTTTATTGTTCCACTGATATCGGCGTTCACAGCATTTATGGTACCGCTTATAGATGCATTTCCCTTTACATCAAGCTTTGAGGCAGGAACTGCAGTTCCTATACCCACATTTCCATCTTTGTCTACGCTTAATGCTGTATTATCAGGTGCTACCTTAACATCCAACTTGGCTAATGGAGCTGTAGTACCTATACCTACATTTCCGTCCTTATCTACGCATAATGCAACAATATTTTCGTCTTCGTTATAAAGCTTGGTGTGTGAATGCTTGTTAAGCATAATTTCCTGTAAGTCGCTGCCAACTCCAAAAAGCCATTTTTGCCTGCTCTCATCCCATATAATCTTTGCATTGGATGGTCCTTCACGTAAAACTTCCAAACCGCTTTTTAAGATCAAGCTGCCATTAACATTAAGGCTATTGGTAATGGCGGCATTTCCTGCCGTTAACGTACCATTAACAATTGCATCCGCTTTGATATCTGCATTTCCTCTGATAACTGCATTTCTGCTAATATCCGCATTGCCTCTTACATCCAGTACTTCACCGGGATTATCAGTACCAATTCCGATTTTTCCACTTGATGTAATGCTCATGACCTTGTTATTTACTGTTCCAATCTTCCACCGGTCTCCATCCCATTTGATTTGAGCGTTATCCTCCTGGCCCCTTTGTACTTCCATTCCGCTTCCTACTATCAATGATCCACTGATGCTTGCATTAGCAGCCTTAAGAGAGCCTTGTATATCTACTTTGGAAGCCTTCATACTTCCTTGAGCATTTACATTTCCACTCTCATCTATGGTTAATGCCGGATCTTTACTGGAAGTTCCAACTTTCCAGCAGGCTTTGGTTTCGTCCCATATGATCTGTGCCTTTGGTACTTGACTTCCCCTGTATACTTCAAGCCCGCCCTCTGTTTTCAAATCCGCATCCTGGTCCTGTTCATTAACAGTGATAATGTTACTCTTGATTTTTAGCTGTTCAGTGTTGATGACAGCCTTATCTCCACGTACATCCAGATTACCGGATACCGTAAGGTCATCACCAACTGTCAGTCCATGATGAATATCAACATTTCCCGAGGCACTGGCGCTCAAAACCAGAATATCACCTTTTAAACTGTAAATCTGACTGTGAAAGTGCAGGGAATCTGCATTGGATTGTTGTGTCAGCTTATCCCATGAACTGCCATACGCAATATTTTCAAGCTGTGCCCCAACCCCCAGCCTCCACTTTCTTTTTGTCTCATCCCATATAATCCTGGCTTTAGGTATGGATTCACCCCGGTATATTTCAATACCGCTCTCATTTACACCAGAGCTTTCTCCCTCAAACTTGTTAAGTTCGATAATATTGTTTGTTATGACCAGATCTTCTTTATTTATAGTTTTAGTAGTACCATTTACAGTCAGGTTACCTTCAATAACTGCAGAACCGTCAACTATCAGCCCTCCGGTTATTTCAGCGCCATTATCCACTATCAATGTTCCCTTTACATTGGCATCCTCTTCGACCTCAACATATCCGCTTGAATTTATACTTACAACTGCATCTCCATCTTCATTGCACAGCGTGCCATGCCTGTGAAGTCCATCTGCATCTGATTGTCCGCCTGCAGTTAAAGCTTGCCAATTAGGACCGTATGCAATATCGGATAGTTGATCTCCTACACCTATCTTCCACTTATCATCTTCCTCATCCCACACAATCCTGGCATTAGGGTTTACCGTTCCTCTATATATCTCAATACCGCTTTCGGATATATCGGAACGTTCACCATCATATTTATTTAGTTCAATAATATTATTTTTGACCACCAGTTCTTCTCTGTTAACGGTTGTAGTAGTACCCTTTACCGTCAGGTTACCCTCAACAGTTATGGAACCACCTACTTTCAACTCTCCATTAATTTTTGCATTCCTGTCTACTTCCAATTCTCCCTTGACCCCTGCATTACCGGCAGCTTCAACATTTCCCTGCTCATCTGCCAGGAAGGCAATACCTCCGTTTTTAGTACAAAGCATACTGTGCTTATGTATGTCATCCACAAAGGAACCATCCGCCAGGCTGTCCCACTTACTTCCATACGGAATATCCTCCATGGCTCCTTCTACACCTATCTTCCATTTTCTAACGGTATCATCCCATATTATGCGTGCATTGGGCTTATCAACCCCACGATAAACCTCCAGCCCACCTTCGGTTTTCGTGGAATTATCATTCTCACTTTTGTTGACAATTATGACACTATCAGTTACCACCTGTTCTATTTTTGTAATAACGGTTTCTGCTTCATTTACTAACAGCTTGTTTACTGTAAGTGTGTCACCAACTATGAGGTTATGCGGAATGTTCACATCTCCATTACCGCATATTTCCATAGCCATTTTACTCTTATCCTCGTTGTGAAATTGGCTGTGAGTGTGAAGGGAGTCTGCGTTCTTGGTACCGCTAGTCAAATCTTCCCAGGCTTTTCCGTCAGGAATAACCGACAACTCAGCTCCCGTACCTATCTGCCATTTCCCTATGCTCTCATTCCAGGTAATTCGGGCATTGTCCAGTGTCTCTCCCCGGTATACTTCAAGACCACCATTTTTAGATACAATGCTTCCTGACACAGTCAACGACTTTTCAATGCTTATGTCTCCGGATTCATTAACACTCAATACTGGGCTTTTGTCTTTTGCGCAAATTTGACTATGAATATGCATATCATCTGCATTAGAACCGTTACGCATGTTTTCCCAGGAGTCCCCATAGGCAATTTCGTACATTCCGTTTTCAGATGAATTGCTTCTATCCTCCGTCCCTATTTTCCATACCCCACTGGTCTCATCCCAGATGAGTTTCGCACTGGGCAGATCACCCCGGTGCACTTCAAGACCACTGATATCATTGGCGGATTCAGCCTTATTTATGGTTACCGTGTTACCGGTAACTACTACCTGTGCTGTATCAAGAGTTACCGACCCTCCGCTTACGTCAATACCGCCCTTTAAGGAGAGAGGACCTCTTACTGTTACAGCACTTGAAATATCTATATCTCCAGTATTATTTACTTTTAAAGCCTGCTTGTTGCTTGCCGTAACAGTCAAAGCCCCGTTAATATCAACGTTTCCGTTTGTTTTTATCGGGCCGCTCTCTATAGAACCGGTAAATTCAGTTGACTGTGAATGTATATAAAGCCTGTCTCCATCTTCCGGCTGGTCATCGCTGGGCCCGCTAAGATAAGGAAGATTAGTCCTTCCTTTTGGTCCTATGGATATCTTCCTGGCCTCCATGGTATCACTGCTTGAATAGGTTCTAAGCTCTGTCCCGTCAACATCCTTATCGTATATTCCGTCTATGGTTTTGTTGCCCGCTTCATCACTCTTGATTGTTACACGGGCCAGAATAATTTCCTTTTTTGGATCTTCAGGCTTTGAGGCTTTATGCCCTATTTTAGCTCGTTCCCATATATGGATTTTTTGCTCTCCGCCTTTTTTACGGTCTACATCTGTAAGTACTTCTTCATAGCTCACCGTAATGTAGATATTGTCATTTGGACTATAGATTGATAGATCCACCGGATTATCAGGATGTTCATCACAGATAAATATTTCCTGGCTTAGCTCTGTATTGGTTTTTTTATCGTGTATCCTGTTTAACGCCAAACCCTGGGAAACTTTTATCTGGGCAGTGTGCAGCACAGCTTCAACCTCAAGACCGTCCAGGATTCCCCACCCATGTAAATGGCGGTTATGAAGCCTGTGCATACGTATGTTATAATCCTGATCCAAAATAAGATCTTCTTCTTTTAACAAAAGCCCATTGAAATAATTCATTCGCTTAATTTCGTTTGACACTTTCCCACTCCTCCCGACTCTAAATGCTAGTGCTTTTTAACACTACTAGTTTCAAATCATTCATAGTGTTAAAAATGCACTTCATCTGTTTGTAACTCGTATGCGTAGAAATTAATCTATTACAAGGCACAAGTACTTTTTAATGCAGCGCAGGTAATTTTCGTTTTAGGCTTTGGAAGCCGCCTAGTCTTCTTTTGCCAATAATTCCTCAAGTACCTGTATTGCTCCGCTTATACGTAATACGGTATATCCCAGGCTGGTGCGTTTTGTATCCAGTTCCTCCATTAGTTTTTGCCCTGATTCCAGTTCTGCCTTAAGTTGATTGATACGTCCTTCCAATTTTTCTCTCATGGCTTCTACCTCCAATATTTTTATTTTCCTGTACCAGCTATTGATGCTATTTGCTTTTGCAGTCTTGTTATGGCCTTCTGCTGGTCCTTTACTACACTTGTCAAAACCGCAATGATATCCATAGGACATATGGCTCTATGCTCGGGGTCTGCAACATGATTTGGAACTTCTTCTGCAATAAAGCCCATAGAGCTTGCCCTTGTACTATCCTTGTATTTAAATGAAACCGGGTTTAGGGCATCCAGCAATTGCTTGGCCTCTTTTGTGGAAAGATCTGAAATATTCTCCTTATATTCTCGTGATGACCAATAGTACCAGTCACCATGAACATATACTCCACCGCTTGCGTGTATGTTTATACGATCGCCCCAGTCGTTGGATACACCGATATCCAATACGCAGTTTTCACCGCTGTAAGGATAATACTTTATCCAGGCAGAATCCCACCTTCCTCCACCAGGGTCACTGGGGAATATAATACCGTTATGGCCTCTTCCTGCACTTGGGGTGATGGCATTTGATACATGCAAATTACCGTGAACCAATGTATACGGCCAATCCTGACCAAAGTTTATAACCAGGCAGTTGCCATAATCAACAAGAGCCCTACCGGGGCTTCCGCGGCGCCCGGAATAACCGATGCAAAAATCAGCGCATCTTACTGTTGCATTGAAATAATTTGCAACATCAAGCTTGTTAAACTGACCGTCAAACTTTAAAACTGCAGTTTTAATAGTACCGTTTATCTGAAGATCTCCTGTAATCTGGGCATTACCGTTAACCTGGAGAAAACCGTTAACATCCAGTCTATCCCAGATAGCAACCTTTCTTCCTTGATTTGCAGACCTGTTACCAACAATCATTAATGCTTTATAGTTGGTAGTATCATTACATATTTCAGCTTGATTTAAAGTTGCATCCGGGAAACCTGTCCATCTAGATGTAAAGCGTATGGGGTTTGTCTCGCTTAAAAGGCGTGTCCAACCGGTTACATCAAGCTTTTCATTGGGATTTAGTGTTCCGATTCCCACATTACCCGATGCAATCAAGGAAATATTGTCATCCGGATCATTGGATGTCCTAATTTCAAGGGTACAGGACTCACCTTTTCTTGGGTAATACTTTATCCTGGCCCCATCCCCTAAGCCGCCTCCCGGATCATTCGGGAATATTATGCCATTGTTCTCATTCCCTGCACTGGGAATCAAAGCCTGGGAAAGCTGCATGCTTCCATTAACATATAAAAATCCGTTGACATCCAGACGGTCCCATATGGAAACCTTCCTGCCCTGTCCTGCCGACTGGTTACCTACTATCATTAACGTCTTATGGTAGGTGGTGTCATTGCATATTTCCGCCTGGTTGATGGTAGAGTCAGGAAATGCAGTCCACACTGAGGTAAACCTTATAGGGTTTGATCCGCTTAGCACTCGAAGGCTTCCGGATACATCCAGCTTGTCGGATGCCGGATTAACCGTACCGATTCCTACATTCCCCTGATTGTTCCAGGAAAGTACGGATTTTTGTACAAAACCTTTTCCATCAAAGCTTTTTGTCCCCAGCATACCCCCACTGTTTCCAAAAACAACAGGACCGTCTACTTTTACGTTTGCAAAGGGTTTTCCCTCGCCAAACCATCCTATACCATGGGTAGAATCGAAGGAGTCTTTATCCCTGGCCTTTAACCATATTGTTTTCTCATCCTTTATGACCAGTTCACTATTTACAAACAGGCTTCCCATATTGTTAAAGCTTATTGACGCCCCTTTTGGAGAAGACAGTTGGGAGTGCATGTGCAGCTCATCTGCAAAATCGTTTTTAATCAAGCGTTCCCACTTGGGTCCGTATGCAATTCTCCAAAGGTCATTACCTTCGCCTACTTTCCAGCAGTCTTCAGATTCTGACCATACAATACGGGCATCAGGTGCTACACCGGGTCCTCCGCGAAACACTTCAAGCCCTCCGTCCTGAGATTTCCACTCATCTTCTCCGTTAGGGCTGTTAACCTGTACAAAGCTGTTTGCTACCAAAAGCTCGTTTTGGGTAGAGCTGGATTTCATGGTAAGCTCACCATAGACAACCAGGTCGCCCCTTATATCAACCGAGCCTGTAAAGTTGGCATTGGGAGCATTGACCTCCAGTACCTTTCCTTCCTGCAAGGTGTACATGGAAGGCATACTTTCCAGTTTGTCTTCACTGATATCCATATCTTCAAGCTTATCTCCGCTCTTAGCCCTGACAATGAATTTTTCTGCTACAATTTTCCTGCCTGCAGCACCGGCATATATCCTTAAAGGTGTCCTCTTTTGGTCAGAGTCTGTGTCAAAAATACAGGTACTGTCAATAATAGTTTCATTTCCTACCCTTTTGGGAACCACCCTGGCCAGGATTATATATTTGCGATCAGTAGGCTTCTGGGTACTATGGCTGATTCTACCCATCTCCCAGATATGTATCTCCTCTCCCTGACCCTTTTCCGCATCCCTGTCTGCTGTAGTTTCCTCGTAGCTTACCATAATATAAATGTTTTCATTTGCGTTATACTCTGACAAATCCACAGGATTGTGAGGATGCCCGTCATAAATCAATATTTCCTGGCTGATACTCTCACCCTTTACTATTGTCCTGTTTAACGCCAGCCCTTCTGAAACAGTAACTTTCATGTGTTCGCCTGCTACCGGCTCTACTTCAAGGCCGCATACAATCCCCCATGTATGAAGATAGCGGTTGTGAAGCCGTTGGAGCCTTAAGTTAAACTCCTGATCCAGATTATAATCCTCTGCTTTTAAAAAGAGCCCGTCAAAATAACGCATTCTTTTAAATTCTTTTCCCATTATCGCTTCCTCCGGAAATTCAAATAATAATTGCTAGAGGTAACTTCTACTCCTGTCTCATGCCTCCGAGGAGTGTTTCCCTGCCTAACCGGGAATATACACCTACAAGCATTGAAGGAACCTCTATGTTTAAAATGAAGTTGGTATAAAAAGGTTTCTCCTCTTGAATAACCTCCCTCAATATGCGAACCTTGTTTTGCAATATACTCCTGCTGTGGGCCGGAATAAGTGCATGAACTGAAAAATAGGACGGTTTTGCATACCCCACCATAGTGTTTATCCCTATACGTTCAGCTTCTCCAAGCCGGACAGGCTCTTCAAACTCATTAATAGAAATTGTGGACTCTTCGCCTGCATATATTTGCAAACATTCCTTGAGCCCTTCCAATGTGCCCCGCTTTTTATACAGCTGCACTATTCTTCCTATCATATCGCGGTTTATTGAGCTGCGCCCTTCGTCCAGGGGTAGAATTTGGGTAGGAGTATTACCCTTCTCTATATAGTCTTCATCACCATAAAACTCTATGCCGTCTTCCAGATCAAGACCTACCCAGCCTGCAAGCCATGGAAGGAATTGGGCCGGTGTTAGCAGGGGGTCGAAATACTGATGAAACCTGTTTAGTAAAGCTTCTATTCCCAAAGCTTCCTCTCCCTTGTCACCGGCTTCCCCTGACAGTACCTGCTCAAAGGCTTTTAAGAAACGCCCCAGAAAAAACTCTTTATCAGATTCCTGACTACCCTTATGATAAACCCTGGGGAGGTATTGCACATATCTGCTGTTTTCTTGGTTATTCATCATTCCACCTCAATCTTCAGTTCTTTAAGTCTAAATAACTGGTATGGCTTAAGGGCAGGTGCATCCAGTTCTATATGGGCAACATGGTCAATTCCCGGTATCCCTTCCACCAGATGATATAAATCAGAACTGTATAGGTTCCTTCCCGGCGGC
>JBMOLK010000281.1:0-5259 GCA_049325575.1 Bacillota bacterium
GACTCAAGTTCTTGGCAACCGAAATGATTATTTCGTTTAATTAGAGGTCTGATTATTTAAATTGGAATATAAATCATTCAACTCGTATGTGAAAAAGTTACACGACAACTGTCTTGACAAACGGCGGAGGCAGCAAGTGATGTAACAGTGAATTTATCGGCACAAAGACAATTGATTAGGGGTTTTGGAGGAATAAACTTTCCGACCTGGATTGCAGATTTGACACCTGCTCAAAGAGAAACAGCTTTTGGTAACGGACCAGGACAGTTGGGTTTTTCTATTTTAAGAATCCATGTAGATGAGAATAGAGATAATTGGTCCAAAGAACTAGCAACTGCACAAAAAGCGGTTGAAAAAGGAGCAATAGTTTTTGCTTCGCCATGGAATCCTCCAAGTTCAATGGTTGAGACCTTCACTCGTAATGGTGAGCCAAATCAGAAACGACTTAGATACGATATGTACGATGAATATGCGCAGCATCTTAATGATTTCGTTACATACATGAAGAATAATGGTGTGAGTCTGTATGCTATTTCTGTCCAAAATGAGCCTGATTATGCACATGGTTGGACGTGGTGGACTCCTCAGGAAATACTCCGTTTTATGAAAGAAAATGCCGGATCAATTAATTGCAGGGTAATGGCACCTGAGTCATTTCAATATCGCAAAGATATATCAGACCCTATTTTGAACGATCCGCAGGCTCTCTCCAATATGGATATCCTTGGTGCCCACCTGTATGGAACTCAGGTTAGGGATTTTCCGTATCCTCTTTTCAAACAAAAAGGAGCGGGAAAAGAACTGTGGATGACAGAAGTATACGTTCCAAATAGTGAAGCTAACTCCGCAGATCGCTGGCCAGAGGCATTGGATATTGCATATCATATGCACAATTCTATGGTAGAGGCAGATTTTCAAGCATATGTATGGTGGTACATAAGAAGATCATACGGTCCTATGAAAGAGGACGGTAATATAAGCAAGCGTGGTTATATGATGGCTCATTACTCCAAATATATTCGCCCTGGATATTACAGGGTTGATGCAACAAAAAATCCAAATACAAACGTTTATGTATCTGCCTATAAAGGTGATAACAAAGTTGTTATTGTTGCAATTAACAAAGGTAATTCAGCAGTAACTCAGACATTTAATTTACAGAACGGATCAACCTCAAGTGTGGCTAGTTATGTAACTACCGGCAGCCAAAATTTAGCAACCAATTCGAGCGTTACCGTATCTAATGGCTCCTTTACAGCTCAGCTTCCTGCTCAGAGTGTTACCACCTTTGTCGGTCAATTGGGAGACCAACCCCTGCCAACATTTATACCTACGCCTACAAATTCACCTTCACCTACATCTCCACCGATACCTTCTCCAGTACCGGTGACTGAAAGAAGTGCTTTTTCAACATTGGAAGCAGAGGAATTTAATGAAATCCAATCTTCTACAATAAAAAAGATAGGTGCAAACGGCGGAAGTGGTATTGGATATATTGGCAGTGGCGACTATCTTGCGTATAAAAAGGTTAACTTTGGAAACGGTGCAACCTCATTCAAGGCTTTTGTTGCAACTACTACTGCTACCAATGTTGAACTACGATTAAATAGTCCGACGGGTACCCTTATAGGTACATTGTCAGTGGCGCCAACAGGTGGTTGGAATGTATACCAGGAGCAAGCGTGTAACATTAACATGGTCACAGGACTAAATGACTTGTATCTTGTTTTTTCAGGTGGTGTAAATACTGACTGGTTTACATTTGTTGAAGGAAGTAGTTCTGGAAGGCTGGGAGATTTAAATAGTGATGGAAATATCGACTCGACAGACTATCAATTATTAAGAAGACACTTACTCCGTATTACTTTGCTTACAGGAACAAATCTTTCCAATGCTGATGTGAACAGTGACGGCAGTGTAGACTCTACCGACTATACGTTGTTGAAAAGATATATACTACGTATTATAACTTCTTTCCCTGGATAAAGTATGGTACTCATTTGGAAATATGATTTTGCTTTAAATACCCATACATACAATTATCTAAAGAAAAACTGAAATATATTCTATAGAAAACTCCAGTTGGTCATTTAACCTTCTGGAGTTCTTTTATTTATTAAATCAAATTCCGAACTTAAAAAAGTTGTAGGATCCGAATAAGTACTATGAAAGAAGTTATTAATGATTATTTAGTGAGCTATTAATTACTATCAGTTTTTTAATTTCAACTTAAGTAACTATAATGAACTGTAATTTTGTGGTAAGTGATTATAAGCTGTAACCTGCTGATTTTAAGGGGTATAGCTTTATATAATAATTTATTATTTAATTTATGAGGAGGAAAATGTGTATGTCTGTTTCAAGAACAAAAAAATTTATTACAGTTGTATTATGTGCAGCAATGCTTATGTGCATCATATTGACGACTGTGCCGATTGGAACTTCAGAAGCTGCAATGGTAACAAGCGGCAAGTTTGTAGGAAATATTATTGCCGGCAGCGTACCGCAAAATTATGCAACTTACTGGAACCAGGTAACGCCAGAGAATGCAACTAAGTGGGGCAGTGTTGAGGGAACCCGTGACAGAATGAATTGGGGTAATGCAGACTTAATCTACAATTACGCCAAATCTAATGGAATACCATTTAAGTTTCATACTCTCGTATGGGGAAGTCAGGAACCTTCATGGGTAAAAGATCTTCCAGCAGCCGAACAAAAAGCAGAAGTACTGGAGTGGATCGAAGCTGCCGGTCAGAAATATCCAGGTACGGACTATATTGATGTTGTAAATGAACCTTTACATGCACCTCCATCTTATAGAAATGCAATAGGGGGAAGTGGGGCGACAGGCTGGGACTGGGTTGTCTGGTCATTTGAGCAGGCAAGAAGAGTTTTCCCCAACGCGAAACTGCATATAAATGATTACGGAATTATAGGGGATCCTAATGCAGCAAGGAGATATGTCGAGATTATTAATATCCTAAAAAGCAGAGGCTTGATAGATGGAATAGGAATACAATGTCATGCGTTCAATATGGATACTGTTTCGGTAAGTACAATGAGGCAAGTTTTGGACATATTGGGTGCAACAGGACTACCGATATATGTATCGGAGCTTGATATTACAGGCGATGACAATACGCAACTTGCCAGATATAGAGAAAAATTCCCTATTTTATATGAAAGCCCATACGTTAAAGGTATAACCTTGTGGGGATATATTCAGGGACAGACATGGATGGATAATACACATCTGGTGAATTCAAACGGAACTGAGCGCCCTGCAATGACATGGTTAAAACAATATTTAGCCAATTTTTCAAATCCAAATCCGACTCCCACACCTACTAACACACCACCATCAGGTTCTACGCCGAACCCAAATCCGATATGGTATGTAGATAACCCGGTAATTTTCCACCGTCAACTGCCTCCGTACGATTATTATGGGGCAAAAGACCCAACCATCGTTTACTACGGCGATAAATACCACGTCTTTTATACCGGTGCAAATCAAAGCGGCGGTTGGCAGATGCTTTATACGTCCGCCAGCACGATTGAAGGACTAAAAGATGCACCCCGTACATTCATGAGTAAAATCAGCGAGGCCTATTTCTGTGCACCGGAAGTATTTTATTTTGAGCCTCAGAAATTATGGTATCTAGTTTACCAGGATGGTACATTTGGGGCTGCCTATTCAACAACAACAAATATAGCTGACCCAAATTCATGGAATGGACCGCAGTCCTTCGGAATATCAGGTAACATGGGGTGGGATTATTTCATTATTTGTGACGATCAATATGCCTATATGTACAATACACCGAGTGATGGTTCAGGCAGGCTCTATATGCGTAAGACTTCTCTTGCAAACTTCCCGAAAGGATGGAGTGCACCTACGGTGGCTATGTCCGGCGTTTTTGAAGGTGCAGAGGTCTATAAATCCCTTGCCGACGGTAAATATTATTTACTTATCGAAGATATGAAAGATGGTAGGTATTATGAGTTATGGCAATCATCAAGTGCTGGAGGACCATGGACTCAGGTCGCCGAAAAATGGGCATGGCGCGGTAATCTTTCATATAACGGTGACAGGTGGACCACCAACGTTTCCCACGGTGAACTCATACGTGCGGGCTACAATCAGAAACTGGAAATAAATGATATTAATAAGGTTGATTTCCTTATCCAGGGAACGACCAGTTTAGCCGGTGAATACCAACAGATTATATGGGATTTAGGGCTCATCAGAAATTATAAAGGCGACGGCCCGGTTGAACCTACTCCTACCGCGACCCCTGGACCGAGATCGGCCTTTACACAGATAGAAGCGGAAAGTTACAATACCCAGTTGGGAATCCAGACAGAAAGCTGTACTGAAGGTGGGGAGGATGTCGGGTATATCGAAAATGGGGATTATGCTGTTTACAAGAATATAGATTTTAGCACCGGTGCAGCAAATTTTCAGGCTAGAGTAGCCAGCGCCGCAAGCGGAGGTAATATTGAAATCAGGCTTGATAGTATTACCGGTCCTTTAATAGGGACCTGTCCTGTTACGGCGACTGGAGGTTGGCAGACGTGGGCTAATGCAACGTGCAAGGTAAGCGGGGCAGACGGAGTTCATGATCTTTATTTAAAATTCACAGGCGGCAGCAGTTACCTGTTTAATCTGAACTGGTGGAAGTTCAGTGCCGTCCCGCGGTCGGCCTTTACACAAATTGAAGCAGAGAAATATAACAGTCTTAGTTCTTCGACCATTGAAATAATAGGTGGTACGCCAAATGGCGGAAGCGGTTTGGGTTATATTGAAAACGGTAATTATGTGGTATATAACAATATAGACTTCGGAAATGGAGCAACTTCGTTTAAAGCAATGGTTGCAAACGCCGGTACTACCAATATTGAACTGCGATTAAACAGTCCAACCGGTACCCTCATAGGTACATTGCCGGTGGAATCAACAGGGGACTGGAATACATATCAGGAGCAAACCTGCAGCATTAGTAAAGTTACAGGGGAAAATGACTTGTACCTGGTATTTAAAGGTGCTGTTAATATTGACTGGTTTAAATTTGAGGCAGAAAGCGGTTCGGGAAGTCTGGGTGATTTAAATGCTGATGGAAGTGTCGACTCGACAGACTATCAATTATTAAGAAGACATTTACTCCGTATAACTCTGCTTACAGGAACAAATCTTTCCAATGCTGATGTAAACAGAGACGGCAGTGTAGACTCTACCGACTATACATTGTTTAAAAG
>JBMOLK010000282.1:0-42927 GCA_049325575.1 Bacillota bacterium
ATGCATAATTCCCATTACCTTTATCTGCAAGTCCTTCCATCTTGGAATCCTTGTAGTTTCCCATGCCAAAACCTAATACTGTAAGGAATATACCGTCATTTCTTTTCTTTTCAATAAGCCTTACAAGCTCCGCATCACTGCTTACGCCTACGTTAAAATCACCATCCGTAGCCAGTATAACACGGTTATTGCCTGAAGGTATGAAGTTCTCTTCAGCTACTCTATAAGCCATATTTATACCTTCTGCACCAGCAGTTGATCCACCTGCTTCCAGATTTGACAGAGCATCAAGAATCTTGTCCTTCTCGCTTCCCGGTGTAGAATCCAGAACAAGACCCGCTGCCCCTGCATAAACTACAATTGATACTCTATCCTGATCCCTAAGCTTATTAACCAGAAGTTTAAATGCCGATTTTAATAGCGGAAGCTTGTTGGGTTCATCCATCGATCCTGATACATCCAGTAAAAATACCAGATTGTTTGGAGGCATGTCTTCCGTCTGAAGCTTCTCTGCCTGGAGTCCGACAAGCATCAAGTTGTTTTTAGGATTCCACGGACATTTTGCAATCTCTGTTGTTATGCTGAATGGATCTTCGTTTTGTGGCTTTGGATAATCATATGTAAAATAATTAATCATCTCTTCTATCCTTACAGCATCTGCAGGTGGTTTCCTCGATGAATTTAAGAAGCGTCTTATATTGCTGTATGAGGCTGTATCCACATCAATAGAAAAGGTTGACAAGGGGCTGTTTAAGGTATCAAGAAACTTGTTCTCATAAATAGCATTGTAACTTTCAGTATTAAAATCCTCTACAGGGTAATTTTCAATTTTCTTCATAGAGTGAACACTTGCATCCTTAGAGTATGTGTCTTTGTAGTTTGCCCCTCCTATCTCCTCTGAAAACTGTATCTGAATATCTGAATCGCTTTGAGCAATTATACTTTCGTCAGGTGCTCTCTTTGAATACTCATATTCTGCATTTGTACCCGGGTCTTCTTCACCAGTCTTCGGTGCACTATAGCTCTTATCAGCCTGTTGGTCTGACATACTTTGGCACGCTGAAAGTATTGCTGCAATAAAAGCAGCAATAATAAAACAAGATAAAAATGTTTTTAACTTTTTCACCATAACTTTTCTTTTCATATATATTCCTCCATTTTTAGATGTTTTTTTGATTAGACGATGTATTTAGGTAAAGTGTTCCACAAGTATTAAGTATTGATAATTTTTTACAACAGTAATATAATTTAGTAGTTAATAGATTACTTTCAATTTTTTAAATTTAATTACAGGAGAAATCAAGTTTGTATAGAGTCAAGAGAATTTTACTTTGTGTTTTTTTTGTTATATTGATGCTCCTTATATCTTTAAGACCTTTTTGCAGGTACATAAGCTCCGAAGGCTTTGCCAGCCCTTCTCTATTGCTTAAAGACCAAAATAACATATACACTTTATCCGTGCAAAATAAAAGTGTCTATGTTTATTTAAAGGAAAGAAAGGTTTTATCGGAACACAGATTAGAAAAGGAGCTGGCAATCAGCAGCTGCACTGCTGATTTGGATCACGACGGCAGGGACGAATTAATACTTCTTTGTGCAAAAGAGTCCAAAGAATATGGAGACGATCTTGTAGTATTCTCATTCATTTCTCCCTTATATAACAGTAGTATTGAAGATAACAAACCCTTTAAAGAAATATACAGGTTTTCATGCAAGGGTCTAAATCCATGGAAAGTCCAAACGTCAGATGTGGATGGAGACGGCAGCATTGAAATATCAATAGGGGTATTTAAGACCTCTCACTTCCACCCGGTGATGGCCAAAAGACCTTTCTTGTACGTTTGGAAAAATGGGGGTATATTCCCCAAGTGGAGAGGCTCAAGACTGTCAAGGCCTTTTGATGACTATGTTTTTTCCGATTTGGACCTTGATGGAAAAGATGAATTGGTATCCATAGAACACCTTGTATCAGGTGAAAAAGTATTGACATCATATTCATGGAAAGGTTTTGGCTTTGAAAAAACCGGTGAAAGCAGGAGTTTTAATAATATTTTGAATATTGTAAGAGGATCTTCTATGGGAAAGGAGGATTATGAAATCTTTGCAAAAACTAAGGAAAACAGCAGTTGGACACCTAGTATCTTTTACTACAAAGATGGAAAGCTGTTGACAAGGGAATAGACAATATTCCTGGATTTATAAATTTATTATAGGTTAGAAGGAAGGTAATTAAAATGGCGCGCAAAAAACTGATTTATGTTATCATTTGTACCCTGCTATTATGTACTACATTATTGAACACATCAGGGTGCTCAAATTCCGGCAGCAAAAATAGTCCTCCCGAAGCTACCGGTTCACCAGCCTCTACAGGTTTACCTACAGGTAATGCTGTGGATGTCTCCGAAAGCGTTGATGATGGTAAAAGTGCCTTCAATCCCTTATTTACCGATGAAAAAGAGAGAAAAATCACCCAGGTGGAGTGGGCCCCAACAAAATTTGAGAAGAGGGTAAAGCCCTATAGTGTTAAAAGTGATTTATCCAACATCGTGAATTTAAACCAGTTTGGAGAATTTACACCCCAGCAAAAGAAAATGCTTTCAAAAAACGGATTTGTGGTTATGCCAACAAATGAAGAACAGCTCTTTTATATCTACGAGAAAAACGAGTATTTGAAAGCTCCAAGCTTTATTACTACCGACTCTGTTCTTCAGGTTTACCATATTTTCTTTGACTATTCACTAAGAACATTGGAATATGAGAAGCTCATGGAGCCTCTTCAAAAGTTAACGAGCAATATGCTTGCCAAGTCTGTACTGCTGTATAATGAAATTGAAAATCCTGAAGTTAAAAACGCTGCGCTAAAAAACATAATTTACTTCGCTGTAGCTCAAAAAGCTCTGGAAAAAGATTTGCCTTCTAGCATACCGGATAAGGCAAAAAACTATATAGATAAGGAAATGTCACTCATTGAAGATGCCGCTGGAAAACAGAAATCCCCTTTATTTGACTTTGATGTTGATTACAGTCAATTCAAACCAAGGGGCCATTATACAAGAAATGACGAGTTTAAAAAATATTTTAAAGCCATGATGTGGTACGGGCTCATCCCATTCCCTCTGTTTAGGGATGATGAAAATAAAGAGATTGATAAAGAAAAATCTGTCCAGGCATTACTTATCACATATTCCCTATTTTCTGACCTTAACGGCGTGTCTGATGTTGATCTTTGGGAAACAATTTATGATCCAACTGTCTTCTATGTAGGAAGTACAGATGATCTTAACCTGTATCACTATAAGAGCCTTCTTATAAATGTTTACGGCAGCAAGCCGGATTTGGAAAACCTTCTTAGCAAGGAGAATATTGATAAGCTGACTAATGAAGCCAGGAAACTCCCAGAACCAAGAATAAAGGCAAAATGGGCTTCAAGGGATACTCCCGTCAATAAGCAGTTCAGATTCATGGGCCAAAGATACATACCCGACTCCGAGATTCTTCAAACCCTTGTGGAACCGTTCAAAAGGCCCGTACCAAAAGGGCTTGATGTAATGGGAGTCCTGGGCTCCCAAAGGGCTTCTGACCTTCTTATTAATACGTACAAGGAAAATGAGTTGTGGGATGAATATGAGGGCAAATTTGCTGCCTTAAAGAGTCAATTTGCCGAATTATCAGATGGAACATGGCGTTCCAACATGTACTACGGATGGCTTTGGACTCTCAAGGGCCTTCTTAACCGTTTTGGAGAAGGATACCCTTCTTTCATGACCAATATTGCCTGGGAGGATAAATCTCTTAGTACAGCCCTGGGAAGCTGGGCCGAACTTAGGCACAATACCATTCTATATGGAAAGCAGAGTGGAGCAGAATGCGGGGGCGGCGAAGAACCTCCTGTTATAAAAGGCTATGTAGAACCAAATATTGAAGTTTATGAAAAGCTACTTTGGCTTACTAAATACTCTAGAGTAAACCTGACAGAAAGAAATATTCTCCCTGATGAACTTAAATCAAAAATGGAAAGCTTTGAGGAACTGCTTCAATTTCTTATAAACTGTTCCATTAAGGAGCTTAGGAACGAGGAATTAACCCAGGAAGAGTATTATCAACTCTTAGTGTATGGAGGAACCCTCGAATATATGACCAGTTCCTTTGCTGACGGCGGCAGCCGATGGTTTGAGATTACATCGGAAACTGATAGAAATATGGCAGTTATTGCAGATGTACATACCACTTCATCATCTTACCTTGAAGTGGGTGTAGGACCTGCAGCTGAGATATTTGTTGCTGTGCCTATAGCAGGGAAAATCTATCTCACAAGAGGTGCCGTCTTTAGCTACTACGAGTTCTTAAGTGATACGAGATTAACGGATGAAGAATGGCAAAAGATGTTTAAGGAAGGCAGGCAGCCAGGGTCCCCTGACTGGACCGATTCATTCATCAATGGTTCAAAGGAGGAAATCCCTGTTCCAGCAGAACCTTACAGTTCAGGATGTTAGATAATGAAAAAACTATTGCCAGCTTTATTTTTAATTACAACACTTACTTTGGTATTTGCTGTATCTATTATCAGAGAAAAGGAAGTAAAAGTACATATTGTAGGAGATATCCTCCTAAGCAGGGGTGTAGAGGATAAATTGAATCAATACGGTTACGATTATCCCTACACAAAAATAAGAGATACTTTGATAGATGGTGATATTACCTTTGGCAATCTTGAATGCCCTATAACTTCCGGAGGGTCGCCTGTATTTAAAAGTCCAAAATACATATTCAGGGCTGATGCTTCAAATGCATATGCGCTTAAGAACAGCGGCTTTGATATATTAAACCTTGCAAACAATCATACGATGGACTATGGAAGAGAAGGACTTGAGGATACAATAGAACTACTTAACAAAGAAAATATTAAAACAGTTGGTGCAGGAAAAGACAGAGAAGATGCCCGCAAGCCGGTATACATGTCAATATCAAATACAGTTTTCGGCTTTTTAAGCTTCTCTTCTTTCCCTGCTGAAGGTTACTTTTACCTACCTGATAGGCCTGATGTAGCGCAGGTAGATATAACGAAGCTTTCGGAAGAAGTCAAGAATGCAAAAGCTAATTGCGATATTCTAATAGTTTCCTTTCACTGGGGTAGGGAATTCGATAACTACCCCGGTGAAAACCAGAAGAATGTTGCTCATTTATCTATTGACAGCGGAGCAGACATTGTTATAGGTCACCACCCCCATGTCCTTCAAGGGGTGGAGCTGTATAAGAACAAGACAATATTCTATAGTCTTGGGAATTTCATATTCGATAAACAAGAGCCAAAAGGTACAGATGAGACTATAATATTAAAGCTTGGCATATCCAATAGATCTATAAAAAGCCTGAAAGCACTTCCTATAAGGATTGTTGAGTGCCAGCCAACCATTCCTGAAACTCCCGATGCCCTTAGAATACTAAACAATTTTAAAAAATATTCCGAAAATATGAATTCTAATATTTACATTGATGAAAAAAAGGGTATCTTAGAAGTAAGGGGTGATTTTTAGTGGCTGATTTCTTAACCCATACGATTTTTTCAGAGGAAGTATTAAACAGGGTAAATGATAAAAAGCTCAGGGAAGAAATATGGAAGAGGATGGATTTGTATATTTTGGGTTCACAAGGACCTGATATCTTTTATTACTTTAACTTTCTACCCTGGCAAAATTCTAAAGATATAACCAAAATCGGTACTCTTATCCACAATTACAAAACAGGGTCGTTTCTGAAGATGGGTATAGAATATGCCTTAAAAGCCCCGGGTGAAAAAGACAAATATGATCTTCTTTCATATATAACCGGTTATATATGTCATTTTTATCTTGATAAAAACATCCACCCGTATGTATGTTACTTTACCGAAAACAAGATATACAGAAAAGACGGATCTAAGGTAAAGGTCTCACATCAGGATATAGAGACAAATATAGATATTATATATACCAGAGAGAAAAGGAATGAGAAAGCATATAAAACAAAGCTGTACCTGCTCTTTAATCCAAACAATATACCTCTCATTGTTTTAGACTTTTACAGATATGCACTAAAGGAACTTTTTGATATATATGTCCCGGATAAAGATATCAAAAAGTCAGCTGCCGATATGAGGAAAGGCTTCAGACTCCTTTATGATCCACTGCGAGTCAAAGGTACAATTTTAAAGCTGCTTAAGATAAAACCCGCAAAGCCTCTATACACCAAAAGTGAAGATGATACTATAGACTGGCTCAACAGGAAAAAAAGAGTATGGCATCACCTGGATGACAGGGATGAAAACTATACCTTAAGTGTTGACGAAATCTATGAGAATGCGTTAGAAGAGTGCTCTGAAGTTATCAATACATTATCCAAGCGGATTGACAGCAGAGAGGAATTAGACGACTTATTCCCCAATATCAGTTACTTAACCAATAAACCGTGTTAGTATAATAACTCCTTGGAGCATTATTTACCTATACTATGCCGACTCCATAACTTTAAATATCCTACCTACCATGAAGATATGATGTTTTTTTGCTGATGATGAGTGAGAATATTTTATAAATCTGTAACAATACCATTTTAGTTTACATAATATAGATTATAAGCAACCAACGTAAGGAGTGAACAATATGCCAAACGGATGTCCAGAAGGTTGCTGCCAGGGCAATGAAATACTTTGTATTTCTATCCCTTGTCCAGTAACAATAGTACTTCTCGGTCTTACCCTTCAGCTTGAGCTGCCTTGTATAAGGTTGACTTCACAGGATGGGTTGACAGGTGATCAGGTAAATCAACTGCTGCAGGTACTGACCAGTCTGCTCGGTAATCTTGGTGGAATTATACAGCCGCAAGCATAATGCTGACATAAAGAATGGCCAATGGCCATTCTTTCTTATACATATATCTTTATTTCCAATTATACGTATAGCAATATGTTTTTTATGCCAGCTTTTGTAAGCATGTTTTGATCCCCCAGGATCTTTATTCATAGCGGGCCAGGTTACGCTCAAGCCAGCCCACAACATAAGCTGCGGCATGATGGTCATGGTGTACACAGCTGTGGTCCGCACAGCTTTTTAGATCAGGGTGTGCATTCCCGACTGCAAAGCCGGTGCCAGAAACCTTTATCATTTCAATATCATTGTGGTTGTCACCTATAGATATGACATGATCCATGGATATCCCCAGCATTTTGGTGAGTTCACACAAAGCTTCCCCTTTAGATGCCCTCTTGTTTAGCAGTTCCAGGAACTGTGGCTCCGAATAAACCATTCGGAATGTTATATCTCTTCCATCCAAAAACTGTCTAACTTCAGGAAGTCTATTCGGCCTTGTGGTTAGTATCACCTTATACCATGGTTCGGGTATCTCTTCTACTGGAGCGATTATAGGAGTAAAGCCTTCCTTTACCCGATGCTTCTCTGTTTCCTCATTCTCCCTTAGAAAATACACATTTCCTCCATGAAACACCTCAATGCCAAGGTAAGGAAAGGCATGCAGAAGGTCTTTTAATACACCGCTGATATTTCCTTCAAGTGGTCTGTTCCAGAGTGCTTCCCCTGTCTTAAAATCATAAATAAGGGCTCCATTATATAGTACGGTAGGAGCATTTACGGGTACAGATTCCAAGTAACTCTTTACGGCAAATTCCATCCTGCCTGTTGCAATGGTAAAAAAGCCCCCATTGTCAACAAAATACTCTATTGCTTTTATGTTTTCTTCACTTACTTCAAATTTACTGTTCAGTAAGGTCCCATCCATATCACTGACAAGCATGAAACCTTTGAATTTTCCATCTTTCATCTTCTTAGCTTTTCCTTTGTAAAGTAATGTATTTAAATTTGGCATTGCTACTCCACTAGCTCAAAGGTACTTGATATATTGATAAACTCCTGCCTGTATGTATCAAACTCCTTATCCTCGGTCCAGAAGGATAGCCAATAGAACTTTTGCGGAGTATCTATGGTTATACCTAAATACCTTATTTTCAAATCATCTATATCATTTGTAAACTCAAACTGCCTTGAAGTATACCCATTGGCATGAGAATCAGTTATACCGCTGTCATCAACCTCAACTCCATTTTGTTTTAGACCGTTAATTACAAGCGAAGCATACTGGTCTAAAGACAAAACCGGTAATTCGCTCTTAGAGCTTTCTATAACAGTTAAGTACCTTTTGCCGTTCCTGCTTTTAATAGCCAGACTTGCTTCATTATCGGTTGATTTATCTGCATATTTCCAATAATCGGTGGCACGTATTGAGTACTTACCGTCAAAGCTTTTAAATAATTTGTCCGGCTCAACCTGACCGGAGTTTAGTCTTGCTTCATCAATAATCGAACCTAGTGAGCTTAATATGACTGCAGATACTACACCTATAAACACCATGCCCCCTAGCAGGCAGAGAGCAATAATTAGACCGATATTGACTTTTTTCTTTTGAGGATAGACCTCTGTCATATTCAAATCATGCCCTGTGTTTTCATCCAACACTCTTGACTCCCCTTTCAACAGTCTGTACAACAGGCTCGTTTGCTAACCCTTATTATACTTTATATACGGATCTTGTTCTATCTTTCCAGCCTGATTATATGTTCTCTTGCATCATTTAGATCACGGGCAGTATAGTCAGTAAAACTAAAATCCTGCTTACAGGTATATTCCGATGGAATAGCAATTGTATAACAACCTGCTCTTTTGCCAGCCAGTGCCCCATTACTGGAGTCTTCCAGTACTATACACTCTCCCGGGGAAAATCCCAGCTTTTCTACAGTCTTTAAATAAATTTCCGGATCGGGTTTTCCGTTTACAATCTCATCGGAAGCCTGTAAGACATCAAAATAGCTTCCAATATTAAGCTTACTGGTAATCATCTTAACCAGCCTGTTTGGAGAACCAGTTGCTATTGCCAGCTTCATCCTGCCTCTAAACTCATCCAATATTTCAAAAAGACCGGGCATAGGAACCAGATCATTTTTAATCCTCTCTTCAAATAGTCCATCCCTTATATTCAGAAGTTCCTGGGGAGATTTATCAATATCCAGAACCTCTGCAAAAATGCTCATACTCTCCATAGGCTTTCTCCCCATCATCTTCCATAAGGTCTCATCCTTTAATTCCCTTCCAAAATCCCTGGCCATTTTCCTCTGAATTTCAAAATATACACGCTCCGTATCAATCATTAAGCCATCCATATCAAAGATAATTGCTTTCACCTTATACCAACTCCATAACGTTTTTATTGATGATTCCTATAATCATATGTTTATTTTTACAGTTTGCTATGTCTATAGAGATCCAACTATAAAAGTAGATAAACTTGATGAGCCAGCCATTTGTTACAAATTAGCTGAGCGAATCTTATGTTTATCTTTATAATTCGTTATCTCTAGTATAACATTATTCAAAACTTCATGTATAGAAATATATTAGTCTATGGGCGCTTTTTATATATAACTCTTGCTATTTAAGGTGGCTAGTGCATATATTTACCTATTTCAATTTGAATATCCCTTAGTATTTCCGCCTGATGCCCCAATGCCCTTATCAGAATTCCGTGCTTAAAGGTTCTTGTAATCCCATATTCAATTTCAGCGCTGTATTTTGATAGAATGCAATTTAGGTCATCATAAAAAGCATCTTTGATCCTGTCTCCAAATATCATGATTGTGGCCTGATGGGTGTAGCCTTCATAGAAACCTGTTCCGTTTATATCCTGCCGCCCCGGTTCCAGCATCATATTATCAGCAAATATAATTTTTTCTTTATATAATACCTCTGTTCGGGATTTATATATATCAAAACCAAACTGCTCGCCCATTTTAAGCCGCCCACAGGATAGAACATCCGAAAAAAGCAGCATGGACTCCTCTGCCAGATTTATTCTTGCTTTACTTAGAAATCTTGAACCCGCAAAAGGAATTGTAGGTTGAGGCATAAATTTAAGTAATGCCCCCTTTTTAAGATTTATACTGATATTTTGCTCTGCACATCCGCTATTCATTTTATGTATTTTTGTATAGGATTGGGTAGTCAACTCAACCTGTGAATTCTCACCAAGAGTCACTTCAATTTTATAAGCATCCCCCTCCAGAATACCTGCTGAAGCATTCATAATGCATAAACCTATTATATTACCTGGGACATTGTAAAATGGTTTTGCAATTTTAAAAGGAGAAGTAAAAAAGCTGTCCTTTAGCTTTGTTTTACCCTCCTTTAATTCAGTTTCCAGTATCAGAACACTTTGCCTTCCAAACCTGTTATCCATATCATCACATATCCTCAAACAGTACGCTGCTTTTTATCCAGTTTATTACACCATCCAAACCCTCTTTTGTGTTTAAATTCGTAAAGATAAATGGTTTATCTCCCCTCATCCTTATGGAATCCCTTTTCATAACCTCAAGGTTTGCCCCCACATAAGGCGCTAGATCAATTTTGTTTATTACCAAAAGATCTGAACGTGTTATGCCTGGTCCCCCTTTTCTGGGAATTTTGTCACCCTCAGCAACATCAATAACATATATGGTTACATCGGCAAGATCGGGACTAAAGGTAGCAGAAAGATTATCCCCTCCGCTTTCAATAAAAACAATTTCCATATCGGAAAATTTGCTTACCATTTCTTCTACAGCCTCAAGGTTCATGGAGGCATCCTCGCGGATAGCTGTATGAGGGCAGCCTCCTGTCTCTACACCCACTATTCTTTCAGGAGGCAGAACACTGTTTTTTACCAAAAACTCTGCATCCTCTTTTGTGTATATATCGTTGGTGACAACCCCTATACTGTAATCACCCGCCATCTCTCTTGTCAGTCTTTCTATCAATGCAGTTTTACCGGAGCCTACAGGCCCTCCTACACCTATTTTTACATAGCTCATGAATTTAACCTCCAGAATATATAGTTAAGACATATAAAGGCGTGAGTAAAGCTGTTCATGCTGCATACTCCTTATTTCAGCTCCCACGCAGCACATTCCCAGATCTTCCATGGACAGCTTTTCTATTCTGTCTACCGCTTCCAATATTATATCCTGTGAATTATACAGTATCAGCTGTCCATCTATCTGTCTTAGGGGAATGAGCTTTGCACAATTATTCACTACAGCAGATGCAGTACTATATAGAAATGCAGTTAGGGCCTCCCTTTTCGGTATTCCTGCAGCATAACCAAACATACCAAAGGCTATACTGTAATGCCCTGAACATATCCCCAATTTAATAAGCCGTTCATACTCCATAGTCATCTCGTCAGTTTCCATTTTACATACTACTTTTATAAACCTTGTACAAAGCCTGTTGCTTCCCTGCCTAATTTCCATTGGTACTTTTAGGGCAGACACCAGTTCATCAAGAGCAATAAGTCTTTCAAGACTTTTATCAGCTGCGTATTCCCATGCCAGCCTAAGACAGAGCCCCTCATTATGCGCAACATTATAGAGTATCGTATTCCTAAGGTATCCTCCCGCTGTGGCTGTATCCCTTACAATCCCCCTTTGCACATAGGTCTCAAGCCCGTTTGACTGCGTAAAGCCTCCAATAGGAAACAGTGAATCGGTTATTTGAAGCAGGGTCAATCCCATTTTTCCGTTTTTGGGTTTTCCATTAATGCTCATGACCTTTGCACCTTAGGATATTTTTAAGCTTCCTTCTGACCTTTACCGGTCTAAGTCCGCTCTTTTGCAAAAGGTCAAATATTGGCTGGTCAAAGGGAATAACCACCTCAACACCGTTTAGAAACAGCGGAATATGCCTGTTGCCTATTTCATAGCAGACCTTACCCATTTCCTCCATATCCCTGGGGATGACACAAATGGCATCGCACTCGCAAATGTCTACGGCTATTATCCTTCCGTTATCGGCCCATAGTATATCCCCATCTCTTAATGTCAAACCCTCTTTGAGCCTTATGCCCACTTCTTCGCCTGCTTCGCTCCTCTTTTTCAAAATTCTTTTATTGACTTCGTACCATTCTATGCCCACATAGTCAATCTGCCTTCCGTTTAGGTCAAAGTGTTTAATGTTTCCAAGAATATTTTCTACTATCATTTTCATCCCTCCATTAAAACAGGAAATATCTTTGTGCAAGTGAAAGCTCACTAAAAGGCTCACAGGTAAGAAGCTCTCCGTCCACCCTGACCTCGTAGGTATCAGGATTTACTTCTATAGTGGGAGCAGCGTCATTTAACAGCATATCCTTCTTTGAGATATTCCTGCATCCCTCTACGGGGTATATAAGCTTGTTTAACTTTAAACTCCCTGCTATATCATTTTTTAAAGACTCTTTTGATACAAAAGTAATGCATGTTTTATGCTTTGCCTTACCGAATCCGCCAAACATATTCCTGTAAAGCACAGGCTGCGGAGTAGGAATTGATGCATTCGCATCTCCCATCCTGCCGGCTGCTATAAAGCCTCCCTTTATAATCAATTCAGGCTTTACACCGAACATGGCCGGTTTCCACAATACAATATCCGCAAGCTTGCCTTTTTCTATTGAGCCCACATATTTTGATATGCCATGGGTGATTGCAGGATTAATGGTATATTTGGCTATATACCTTTTTACTCTGAAGTTATCATTGGCGCTGTCGCCTTTTAGGGCTCCTCTTTGTTTCTTCATCTTGTCGGCCGTCTGCCAGGTCCTTATAATGACCTCCCCCACTCTTCCCATAGCCTGGGAATCGGAGCTCATCATGCTAAAGACCCCCATATCATGGAGTATATCTTCCGCAGCTATAGTCTCCGGTCTTATCCTTGAGTCGGCAAATGCAACATCCTCGGGTATTCTGCTGTCCAGATGGTGACATACCATCAGCATATCCAGATGCTCGTCAATTGTATTAACTGTGAAGGGCCTTGTAGGGTTTGTGGACGAGGGCAGAATGTTTTGGAACGAAGCAATCTTGATAATATCCGGAGCATGACCGCCGCCGGCACCTTCAGTATGATAGGTGTGTATGGTTCTTCCGTTTATGGCTCTTATGGTATCCTCCACAAACCCTGCCTCGTTAAGGGTATCCGTATGGATAGCAACCTGCACATCATACATGTCGGCAACTCTAAGGCATGTATCTATAGCCATAGGGGTTGTACCCCAATCCTCGTGTAGCTTTAAGCCGATAGCCCCTGCTTCTATTTGCTCAATTAAGGGTTTCTCAAAGGATGCGTTACCCTTTCCCAAAAAGCCTAAATTCATTGGAAAGGCTTCTGCCGCTTCAAGCATTCTGCTCATGTTCCATCTGCCGGGTGTACAGGTGGTGGCATTTGTACCGTCAGCAGGACCGGTTCCACCTCCCAGCATGGTGGTTATACCGCTGTATAAAGCGGTCTCAATCTGCTGGGGGCTTATAAAATGGATATGGGAATCTATTCCTCCCGCTGTTGCAATTAACCCTTCTCCGGCAATGACCTCGGTAGAAGCTCCTATAACAAGACTTGGGTCTACCCCTTCCATTATACCTGGATTACCGGACTTTCCTATCCCCACTATTTTGCCGTCACGGATACCTATATCTCCTTTGACTATTCCCCAGTAATCGATTACCAGAGCGTTTGTAATAACCAGATCCAAACACCCGTCCTCCCTTGCTGCGGATGGTGACTGACCCATTCCGTCCCTTATTGACTTGCCTCCACCGAACTTGCATTCATCACCATATATCGTAAAGTCTTTTTCCACTTCAATTATAAGGTCTGTATCAGCAAGCCGGACCTTATCCCCGGTGGTGGGACCAAACATATCTGCATAAGCCTTGCCGGATATTCTATGGCTCATCCTGCATCACCCCCTTAAACCCAAGCTCTTTTGCTCTTTTTATACCGGCATCCCTTACGGATTTCTCTCTTATATCACCGCATGTAAGTGCGTTAAGGCCGTAAACAACCCTGGCTCCGCTTAATTCTACAAGCTCCACTTTCTTTTCCTCCCCAGGTTCAAACCTGGCAGCCGTACCTGACGGGATGTCAAGCCTCATGCCAAACGCCTTTTCCCTTTCAAACTCCAGATATTTATTTACCTCAAAAAAATGAAAGTGTGAACCTACCTGTATAGGCCGGTCCCCGGTATTGGAAACCTTCAGACACACTACCTTTTTTCCTTTATTACATATAATCTCGGTATTTCCTATAATATACTCTCCCGGTATCACAGCTCCACCTCCCTTATCTTATAGGGTTATGTACGGTAACCAGCTTGGTTCCGTCTGGAAAAGTCGCTTCTATCTGAACTTCGTGTATCATCTGGGCGACACCCTCCATAACATCCTCTTCGGTCAAAATCCTTGCTCCCATCTGCATTATCTCCGTCACACCCTTGCCGTCTCTTGCAGCTTCCATAAGCTCTGAACTGATTAGCGCTATGGCTTCAGGATAATTTAGCTTTAATCCCCTGTCTTTTCTCTCTTTTGCAAGCTTTCCGGCAAAATGGACCATCAGTTTTTCTGTCTCTCTCGGGGTAAGATGCATGAAATCACCAACTTCCTAACAATCTAGGCTGCAAATAAAAAAGCACTATAAATCAAAACGATCATAGCGCCTCCGCATAAGGAAATCTGATTCAGCCTGGAATCAAATATCCACATATTCAATTGTATTTGAATTCATTATATTATCATTCCTGCAAATTGTCAATATAAATATTAAAGAAGCCCGGATATTTATTTGTTTTATGAAAGTCTTCATTCCTTTAATTGCATTTATGCTTTTGTATCTAACCATATCACAGACAGAACTTAAGGACCGAGGTTAGGGAGCTTTTTAACCTGGGTCCTTAATGTAGTAAAAAATCATTAAAGGGTCTTATCCAGCTTCTTTTTGCGTTCCTTAAGTATGTCTATTCTTCCGGCTATGTATGAAATGTTATTTTCATACTTGTCCAGAACCCTTTCAACCGCTTTCAAAGTGGGATCCAATGAGTGGCTGCTAATATTTACATCTGCTTTTCTGCTATACTTGAGAGTATCCTCCATGAGTTCCTTGCTTTTAATTATTTGATTCAGTTCACCGTTTAATTCTCTAAGAGTCTTTAGGATGTAAGGATATTCATCCAATATATCTCCCTTCCCCATCAACGATCCTCCTTCTCTTTATGGTTGAAATATTGATTTCATCATATCTCTAAAACTTCTGTAAAACTAATGATAATTATAATCCCCCAAATCCCGAACATATGTTCCTTTATTATAATACTATGTTCTATATGTTTTTTCTATCTTCAATTGGTTTGGTTGTACCTTATTTAGAATAATCTTCTTATATTATCTCGTGATTTCTTGGTTTTTTACTGCCTTTATTCCAATCTAACCCCTATCCTTTGCAGCACTTACAGCAGGCTTTCTTCAAAGATCGACCATATAAAAAAAATCTTACACCCAAAAAGGTATAAGACTTTATTTCCTTAATCAGAGCTAAAATCGCGGATTACACTGCTATCCTCTTCTGAACAGCCTCCTGGTTTATATCTTTTGTTAACCCTTCCATAACTATAGACCCTTTTTCCATGACATAATAGTAGTCGGATACGTCCATTACAAACTCAAGATACTGCTCAACAATCAGTATTGATATACCACCCTGGGCTTTTAACTGTTTAGCAACCCTTGCAATGTCCTGTATAATAGAGGGCTGTATACCTTCAGTAGGTTCATCCAGAACCAGCAGCTTGGGGTTTGACACCAGCGCCCGTGCTATTGCAAGCTGCTGCTGCTGTCCACCGCTTAAATCTCCACCTTTTCTTTTTAGCATGGTCTTTAACACGGGAAATAAATCAAATATTCTGTCTTCTATTTTTCCCTTTCCCCCACATACCTCCATACCAAGCAAAAGATTTTCATAGACTGTTAGCTGGGGAAAAATATCCCTCCCCTGCGGAACATATCCTATGCCCTTTCTTGCCCTGTAATAGGTAGGCTTTTTTATGATATCCTGTCCGTCAAAATTCACACTACCGCAAGGGGTATGAACCAGCCCCATAACACTCTTTAAAAGGGTGGATTTTCCCACACCATTCCTTCCCAGAAGGCACACGACCTGCCCTTCATCTACTTTCATCCTGACATTTCTAAGTATTATACTTTCACCATAATAAGCATCCAGATTCCTGATTTCAAGCACTTTTCTCACCCCTTCCAAGGTAAACATCAATTACCCTCTGGTCTTTTCTTATCTGATCCATAGTGCCCTCGCACAGAATACGTCCCTCGTGAAGAACAGTAACCCTACTGGCAAAGTTTCTGACAAACTCCATATCATGCTCTACAACGATTACCGAACAAAATCTTGCTATATCCTTAAGTAAATTGCCGGTCTTTTCAGTTTCAGCTTTTCCCATACCTGCAACAGGCTCATCCAGCAGTAAGAGGTCCGGCTCCTGCAAAAGCAGCATCCCTATTTCAAGCCACTGCTTTTCACCATGGGACAAAGTTCTTGCAGTACTCTGCTTTTTATTTATCAGACCCATGGTTTCCAGTGTCTCGTCAATTTTTTGCCTTTGCATGGAAGTCAACGGTGAAAAAATGGATGATAAAAGTGTCCTGCTGTTCTTTATGGAGAGCTCCATATTTTCAAACACTGTCAGGCTTGCAAATACTGAAGGGACCTGAAATTTTCTCCCTATACCCATCTCAACTATTTCATGCTCTTTCTTCTTTAAGACATCTTCCTTCTGCTTAAAGACTACCCTTCCGGTTACCGGTTTCACCTTACCGCATATTACATCCAAAAGAGTTGTTTTGCCTGCGCCGTTAGGGCCAATGAAAAACCGCAGCTCTCCTTGTTCAATTTTTGAACTAACTCCCTGAATAGCCTTAAATCCATCAAAGCTAACAGTTATATCTTCAAGGCTTAGAATTACCTTATTCATGCTTTTTCACCCCTTTAAAGCTTATTGTTTAGAACCAGCACACTTTTAATCTTCAAAGTGCTGACCTTCAGCTTATTCCAGGTACGTTTTACCAACCCTACAATACCGGAAGGCATAATGAGAACTGTCAAAACAAATGCCACCCCGATAAAATAGGACCACATATCAGGGAAGCTTTCACTGACACCACTCTTTAAAGAGTTAACCAGAACTGCCCCGATTACAGCTCCTATAAGTGAGCCTCTTCCTCCTATAGCTACCCAAATAACCATCTCTATTGACGGTATTATCCCCATTTCCGCCGGTGATATAATCCCTACCTGCGGCACGTAAATTGTACCTGCGATTCCTGCAAGCCCTGCCGAAATACAATAGACAAATACCTTAAATACCGTTGGATTGTATCCCGAGAATCTTACCCTGTTTTCCCCGTCTCTTACTGCAATGAGAATTTTGCCTATACGCCTGCTTACTATAAAACTGCACAGTATAAAGGATAGGATCAGCAGAGCAAGAGCTGCATAATACAACATAATTTTCGTAGATGTGCTGGATAAGGAAAGTCCAAAAATCGTACTATAATTTGTTATACCGTTGGTTCCTCCCGTATAAGCCTGCTGCCCTACAAAAAGCACTACGAAAATTATTGAAAGGGCCTGTGAAAGTATTGAAAAATATACCCCCCGTATCCGGTTCTTAAAAGTAAGATATCCTATAACAAATGCCAGAAGCATGGGAATAAGTATGGACATAAGAACAGCTGCCGGAGCGTATGAAAAGGGCTTCCAAAACCATGGCAGGCTGTCAAGACCGCTCCATGACATAAAATCGGGCAGCTTGCCCCCGGATGCCTCAAGCTTTAGATACATAGCCATACAATATGCGCCCAATCCAAAATATACACCGTGTCCAAGGCTTAGAATACCGGTGTACCCCCATATTAGGTCCAACCCCAGCGCCAGTATGGCATAAGCAAGAAACTTACCTAAAAGGTTGGTCCTAAACTCCGACAAGAATAAGGGTGCAAGTGCAAGAATACATACCAATACTGTAAAAACGATTTTCTCTTTTGAATAGGGTCTATTCCTTAATAAAAGCATCTTTTTCCACCTTCCTGTCAGCCCTGCTCATCCAATGCACGGCTGCTTATTGTAAACAAACCTTTCGGCTTCCACTGAAGGAAAAGAATTACCAGCAGAAATACCAAAACCTTTCCAAGAGATGTGTTTGTAACAAACTCAAGGGTAGTATTTGCGGTGCCGATGGATATTGCACCTGCAGCAGTTCCCAGCAGCCTTCCTACACCACCCAGTACAACAACCATAAAAGTATCGACAATATAGTATGTTCCCAGGGAAGGTCCTATTGACCCCAACAATGTCAAGGCACATCCTGCTACGCCTGCCAATCCCGACCCTAGTGCAAAGGTATAGGCATCAACCTTTCTTGTAGCAATACCCAGACTTGCCGCCATATCCCTGTTTTGCATAACTGCCCGTATTTTTCTTCCTCCCTTTGTCTTATAAAGGAAAAAATAAACTCCAGCTATACAACATATAACAAGAACTATTATAAAAAGACGTTTATAAGGCAGCTGCAGGCCATCTCCCAGCACCAGGCCGCCATCAAGCCAGCCTGGGCTTTTTACATCCACATTGGGTGCACCGAAAATAGTCCTTGCCAGCTGCTGAAGAATGAGACTTACTCCCCACGTGGCAAGAAGACTATCCAAAGGCCTGCCATAGAGAAACCTCACTACCGTTCCTTCAAGAATAAGCCCGAATATACCTGCTGCAATAAATGCAGCAGGTATTGCTATAATAAAGTAAAGATCAAATAGCCCCTTATCAAAAAAATTTAAGAATAAATTCTGAACAAGATATGTTATATAAGCGCCTATCATTATAAACTCTCCATGAGCCATATTAATGATCTTCATGAGACCAAAGGTTATGGCAAGCCCGAGAGCTGCAAGAAGAAGTATTGAACTGACGCTTACACCATTAAAAATCTGTGTAATATAAGTATTCATATCTGCTACCTACTTTCATTTCTAGTTGCTCAAGCCTTTAGCCCAGTCATATGTCTTTAGGAAAGGATCGGGGCGTACAGGCTCCCCAGTACTCCATATTTCATTAATCAAGCCGTTCTCCATTACTTCACCTATTCTTACAGTTTTCCAAACGTGCTGGTTTTCACCCTCAATTCTAACCAGACCTTCAGGTGCATTAAACTCCAGTCCCTTTGCTGCTTCCTTAACTTTCTCTACATCTGTGGAGCCCGCCTTCTTAACGGCTTCCGCCCAAAGATATACCTGGAAGTATGCAGCCTCAATAGGATCACCAGTTACACGATTCTCACCGTATTTAGCTTTGAATTTTTTGACAAATTCTTTATTTTCAGGTGTGTCGGTGGTCTGGTAATAGTTCCATGAAACCAGATGCCCTTTTATGTTTTCACCGCCAATACCACGGATTTCTTCTTCAGCCACACTAACCGATAATGTGGTTATGTCATCTGAAGTAATTCCTGCATCCTTTAACTGTTTGAAAAATGCCACATTGCTGTCGCCGTTAAGAGTATTAAAGACAACTTCCGGCTTTGATGATTTGATTTTATTGATTATAGTACTATAGTCTGTATGTCCCAGTGGAGTATACTCCTCACTGATAAGATCTCCTCCCATGGCATCAAGCTGTGCCTTGATTATCTTGTTGGCTGTCCTTGGGAAAACATAATCCGAACCCAGGAGGAAAAATTTCTTACCCCTGTTTTTAAGAAGCCACTCCACAGCAGGAACAATCTGCTGGTTTGGCGCTGCTCCTGTATAAAATATGTAAGGTGAAGCCTCCATACCCTCGTATTGTACCGGGTACCAAAGAAGACCCTTATTCTCTTCTACCACGGGAAGTACAGCCTTTCTGCTGGCAGAGGTCCAGCAGCCGAAAATAGTGGCAACCTTATCTTTCTGAAGCAATTTCTTCGCCTTCTCTGCAAACTTCGGCCAATCGGATGCACCATCCTCTATGACCGGTTCTATCTTCTTACCCAGGATGCCTCCCGCAGCATTTATTTCTTCAATGGCCATCATTTCAGCATCTTTTACAGAGACCTCACTGATTGCCATAGTGCCGCTTAAAGAGTGCAAAATACCTACCTTTATGGTATCACTGTCACCTGTACCCGAGGAATCACCTGATACTGTATCCTTTGCTGGTGAGTTACACCCGGAGAACAGTACCGTTACCATTAAGAAAACCATTACCAACACAACAAGATTGTATTTTTTCATTTTTCCAGAAGCTTTACCCATTTCACTTACACACCTTTCTTTTATTTTTTATTTTATTTATCTTTGTCAGGTTATTTTTATTGTTCCGTACCCTCCCCCCATTTTTGAGCAAATAAAAAAGTGCTGACCCGGCAGTCATAACGTTAAAATAACTACCGTGCAGCACCTACGCTCTAAGCTGATTCAAACTAGGAATCGTAAAATATTTAATTTTGAAATCATTTTATTTCAATCCTGCAGAATTGTCAATAGTTTTATGGAAAAATTTATTGTTTATTTAGCATTATGCAAGCATGTACCGGAGCTTCCTTCAAATCATTACACCAAAGTTCTCACCTGATCCAATTCCAAAAATCAATATCAATAACCCTTATAGTTCTAATATTTGTACTTTTAGTAGTAATGACCGTTGTCAGGTAAATGTTCAAATGTTAAACTATACTAAAGTCAGATTCTATTCTTTCAATGTTACGGTCTATTTGGATGCTGAATCTTGACAGAAGAAACCGGGAGAAAAGGGGTAAAGTGAACTTAAATGAAAAAGGTTTTATTTGCAGTATTGGTAATTTCATTGGTTTTAGTAACGTTTTATATAGTATGGCCCACAAAAGATGAGGAAAGTGCCATACTACCCAAGTCCGGAGTAAAAGGAGACCGGAATGTTGTGGTCTTTCTTGGGGATTCAATAACTGCAGGATATGGTCTTGACAGGGATTTAGCTTTTCCGTCTGTTATTCAGAAATACTGGGATGAAAACAATATTTCTCTTCGTGCTGTTAATAGTGGAGTGAGCGGGGATACTACAGGCGGTGTTTTATATCGTTTGGACAGTCTTCTCACCAATGACGTGCATATGGTATTTCTTGAGATTGGAGCCAACGATGCTTTTCAAAAGAAGGACATCGGTAGTATAAAAGAAAATCTGATAGATATAGTAAGAAGAATACAGGAGAAAGATATCGAAGTTGCCCTTATGGCTATGGAAATTCCGTTAAACATATCTGCTGCAGACAGGGAATATGCAAAAAGGTTTGCAAATATCTATGAAGAGGTAGGACAGGAGTGTAATGTCCCTGTTATGGGTTCATTGCTGGCAGAAAATGAACAGAACGGTGAACTTTGGTTAAGTGACGGAATACATCCAAATGATAAAGGCCATTTAGTAATTGCCAAAAATGTATTGAAGTTTTTAAATCCTCAGTGGGTTTATTAGTCAAAGCTGCTGGAATCTTACCTTACATGAAGTCTCTTATATCATATATTCTGCCTTGACTTAACTCTCTTGATTTTGCCATTTCAATAATCTTTTGTGCCACAACTTCAGGGCTCTGCAGCTTCCCTTCCTTCTTATACCTAATAAATTTCTCGATTTGTTCAAAGTCCTCTACCTTGCATTCTCTAATTGTCTTTTGCATATCAGTATCAACTATTCCCGGCGCAACAGAAACTATTAACGTCGGATTTTTGCCAGAAGTTTGTTCAATACCAACAGTCCTTGTAAACATATCTAACCCTGCTTTTGAACTGCAATAGCAGCTCCAGCCGTAATATGGGTTTCTTGCAGCCCCCGAAGAAATGTTTATTATCTTCTTATCGCATAAATAGTTTTTCACATTTCTTATAAAACCAGAAGTCAAAATTATTGGTGCAATTAAGTTTACATTGGCATTATCAATTATTTCTTCAGTGATACATTTTTCCACCGGCTTTATAGGATTTAACACCCCTGCATTATTAAAAAGATAAATACGCTCTGCTTTAGAGCTGTCAATTTTGCTAAAAATATCGTCCATCAGATCTTTAATGCTTTGCGGTTCAGTAAAATCCTTTTCGAAATAGTCGATAGAGCAGCATTTCTCTACTGCTTGCTTAATGAGTTCTTCATTTCGTTTTCTCGAAATACAAAACAAGCAGCTTTCCTTTGAAATCAGATTTCTTGCTATTGCTTCACCCAGTCCCCTGGAAGAACCTGTAATTATATAATAATTCATGATGCTTCTCCTCTATAAATTATGTAGTCCGAATGTCTGCCTAGAGCCTACTAATCTAATACCATTTCTTTTTATATGAAAGTGAGAAGGATTCTTCAATAAATTGCTTAATTTCTTTATCACTTAAACTCAATTTATCATTTGATTGTTTTTTCATTCTTACCATTTCCCGAACCTCTTCCATACGCTTGCTATGATCAATAAATTCAACAAGTTTACCTTTGCTAATTAATAGTTCCAGAACATATCTATAGCAATGAGGTCGGTGGAATCCCATATGGATATAAAACTCCTGCAAAAAGTCTCGGCCTATAACAATACCACCTGTGTACTCAATTGGCAAGTTCACATCAGAGTATTCCCAAAAGCCATCAAACTTAAAATACTTACTTTTCTGTGCTTCTACTCCTATAAAAGTGGGTTTTTTTGATTCATCTAGTCCAATTCTTAATTTCGATAAAACAAGGTGTTCTCCCAAAATTGAATACTCACAATAATAACCACGATAACATGCTGTATGGGTTGGTTTTGGCTGAAACCCATAATTTTGGGGATCAAATGGCCATTCTTTCTCTATAGCTGCAATAGAGTACTCATTATTTGAATATAAAATGTTATCCGATATTTGTGCAGTCATAAAATGTTAAGTCCTTTTTGAAGTTCATTTAATATAGTACCTTTTAGTATTTTTTCCTGAATGAACTTTCTTAAAAATATGTATTTATACAGGTCACAAAAACTGGTCCTGAATATTATTTTACATTATACATATACCTAAAACAACAAAAATTCACATATATCTGTACTTGGGTTGAACTCTGAAAGGTGATGAATATAACCAAAAAAGGACAGGCCGTGAGGAAAATCAACCTGTCCCTTTCTGAAGTCAAATTTGATTAGTTTTACAAACGATTATCATACAGTTAGATAATCATATGCAATCCTTGATACCTTATGGTCATCTATTAAGATAACAACCATTTACACTTAAGCAGGTTTTTCAAAAATAGCTTCAAAATTACATGGCTTACCATCTAAATTGTATTGTGTCGGAATACAACTTGAATTCTCTTTTTAGCACTGCTCTATTCTTTGTTGTTGTACATCTCCAAGGCTCTATTGATGAACTCAAAAATTTGCGGACTCCAGTCACCTGTAACTTCTTTTGGTGCTTTCTCCAAGCTTTTATACATAGCAGTAAGGTTTTTAACAACTTCAGGATCACCTTGGGCGAATTCATCCATATCTGCTTTCCAACGCCTTGCAAGTTCCTGCGCTTTTGGTGAAGCAGGATCTAAATGCAATGATGCCTTTATTTCATTGTAAAGCTCTATACCCTCTTTTACTTTTAATTCCATTTCTTCTTTTGTTTTATTGCCATATAACCTGCTTGCAACTTCTTTTAACTGATCATTGGAAAAATACTGTTGAATAAAATCTATTCTCTTTTCCATAGAACAAGTTACCTTGATAATATCCAGTAGCTGCTCAACATCCAAGAATCCTTTTACCTGTATTTGGATCTCGGCCATTTCAAGAGTATTTATAACCGTCTCAATGTACTTCTTCTTTTCCTTTAAAGCTTTTTTCTGAAGATTAATAAGCCCTAATATATCGGTCGTTTTTTTATCTAAAAGCTCCCTTATCTCTGTAAGAGATAACCCTATGAACTTTAAGGTAAGTATCTGCTGCAGCTTTAGAAAGTCATCGTCACAATAAACCCTGTAGCCGGCATCGGTCCTTTGTGACGGTTTCAAAAGCCCAAGCTTGTCGTAATGAAGAAGTGTTCTTACAGTTACTCCCGATCTTTGAGCAAATTCTCTTATTTTCAAGGTATAACCTCCTTTCAAACCTATTCTAAACCCTACCGTTAGGTTAGAGTCAATATTTAATTTGATAGTTTTTTACTTTTTTACTTATAGTGTATCTCTTATTATTAAAATGTGTATTATAATAGCAGATTCTCGTATAAACCTCCACTTTTACATGATGCCTTACTGCAAAAAAGACAGGTTAATGGAGGAAATCAACCTGTCCTTTGCGAATAAAATTTATAGTTAAACTATTTATCAGCCTTCTTTAGCATTTCAAGGATTCTGTCAAAATCCCTTTTATGACCTATATCATACCAACTGATTCTATTACTTCTGGCTAAACTTAAAGCCTCAAAAACATTCTGACCAGCTTGATCTTTTACCTTTGTTAATGCCCCGTAATCAAGTAAAAGTCTAACCATCTCTACATCACAGTTATTAATAGCCTGAAACAATGGAGAGCTTTTACCTTCCTTATACCCTGCGTTTACATCTACACCATTTTCAAGCAGCACCTTTGCAGCGTCTATTCTCCCGTGAAAGACTGCTGTCATTAAAATTGAATACCCTTTTTGATTTCTGACAGGTACCCCCTTTTCGATTATATACCTCATCATATCAATATTGTTTCTAAAATAAGCATGGGTAAATGCAGCATTTCCACCCTCACCCTTAAGTTCAGCACCACTTTTTATTAGGTATTCAACCATCTGCCTGTCGTTATTACTCGCTGCTTCATCCAGTGAAGCAGATAAGTGCACACCTGCACCTTTTTCAATGAGCATATCAAGAAGCTCGTAATCTTTTTTTAGTACGGCAATTTCAACAGCGTTTTTACCCAAATTACCTTTAGGGTCTGCCCCCTTTAAAACCAGCAGTCTGGCTATTTCAGCTAAATTATCTTCATACTGTGGAATCCCCAAAATAATAGGAATCTCATTTAGATTGGGGTCTGCTCCATTATCAAGCAAGAGCTTAACAACATCTCTTCTTCCATACATAACTGCATGATAAAGCGGACTGCCTGGAGAATTGTCACTAACATAGACTTTTGCCCCTTTATCTATAAGCATCTTGACTATCTCTCTATTACCTTGCCTTGCTGCATTCACTAAAGGGCTATAGCTATTAGCCGTGTAATCGGGATTTTCAATATGATTAAGTATTACCTTAACAGCTTTAGCCCGGTTATACGCTATTGCTTGGTTTAATGCCTTGTAAGTCTTTTCCTTAACTTTATTCCGGGAAAGCTGAACTTCCAGCCTTTTTACATTACCAGCCCTGGCAGAGTCTATTAGACCCGTTAAAAAGTTTGTATATATTACAGCTGATATGACAGCAAACAAGCTTACTATTAAAACTGCAAGCGTAAATTTTTTCAAGCCTACCACTCTCCTTAATCCGCCAAATTACTGAAACCGTTTGTTGTATAGTTTGATTACCTTATCCATAATAAAATAAAATGGAACCGGCAGTATTACACAAAAGAAAATCACCAGGTCGGGATTAAAAATATATCCTCCGTTTATAGAAAAGCAATAAGCAACAAACATGAAAAGACATAAAGAATACGCCATTGACAGCTTATATATCTTTCCCATATTTCCTAGTGCCGTAATGTAGCCGCTCATCTCAAACTTGTTTTTCTTAAATATTCCAAGTGAGAGTATGTAAAAAATAATTGTCAAACCGATAAATACCAAGCCCTTTATAATAAAGCCCAAATTGCTTTGCATAAGAGAATGAAAAACAGACTGGTTCATAAGATCTGTACCCAAAAGGAACAAAGCACCTTCAAAAATATTTAAAATAATGCCGCTTTCTTTTATGGGTTTAAGAAATCCTGGAATAATATATTGGCTGTAGTGTCCGTAAAAAATCCTATACAATATGAAAATCAATGATGCCGGCAAAAATGCAAAGAGTGCAGTCATAAAGACCCCGAATATGGCTGAACCGTTCAAGGATTGAGCCATTAATATAAACCCCAGAATACAAAAGGACATCAGCATGCTGACAAGGGTCCATCTTGTTATATCAAAGAAATATCTCTTCCAGCAGAAGTTTAGAATCAGCATGACATTCATCAATACATAAATAGAAAAATATGATATTGCTATATTATAAAATCCCACCAGCCATTTGCTGGTTATAATCTCACTCCTTTTAAAGGGCATACTAGCTGCCAGAGTATAACTTGACAGTCTCCTGTCATAATTAAACAGAACAACTGACATAAGCGCCAGTGTAACAGATGTATAGAATAAAACATTCAAACCGTTATGATAGATCATGTCTATTGAAGGCTCACCAAACTCTCTTTGAAACACTAAACCGGGTATACAAAAAATGAATAACTCAAGAAATAACAACAGAATAAACCATTTGGAATACTTCCAATCCCTATAAATCAATGCCTTACTGGGTAAGTTCAGCATAAACCCCTTCACCCCCAAATGAATAAATAAAAATTTCTTCAAGATTCAAACTGATTTCTTCTACCAAAGATGCTCCACAAGCCTTGATTTTCTCCCCCAGCTCACGGGAATAGTTTTTTGTCACAATATGGTATACACTTCCTATGTTTTTACACTCAATATATCTTCCATATCTGCTAAACCTTTAGGTATACAGTCCTTAAACACCACCTGAAGCTTCCTTACCTTATGCTTGATTTCATCTACCGTCCCATGAAACTTTATACCTCCGGAGCTTATGACAGCTATACTGTCGCATATCTGCTCCACATCAGCCAGGTTATGCGTAGAGATCAACACTGTAGTCCCCCGCTCCGAGACTTCGTCAAGCAAAGTCTCCATAAATCTTCTCTTTGCGATGGGGTCAAGCCCTGATGTAGGCTCATCCAGAATAAGGTATTCCGGCATAATACTCAGGCTTAGCATAAACATAAGCTTGGCTTTTGTTCCTTTTGAAAGGCCGCTTATCCTTTTATTTGTCGAAACCTGAAAAAGCTTGTTAAGCTCCTGGAATCTTTCTTCACTAAACCTTTTATAGGCCAGCTTGTAAAACCTTATTATCTCCTTTACTCTAAAGGAATCATAGTAATGACAGAGGTCAGGTACATAACCTATACTTTCTTTTATCCTGACATTTTCAAATACATCAGATCCTTTAAACCTTACCAACCCTTCATCCGGCTCCCATATACCGGTAAGTATCTTTATTAGAGATGTCTTGCCTGCACCATTTGGCCCTATCAGTCCGAAAATACTGCCTTTCTTAACATTTAAGTTAATTGAATTCAGTATCTTGTTTTGCTCAATGCTTTTATGAACCTCACAAACCTCAATCAATGCCTTCACTTCCCCTCAATGTCACTGTATATTTGTTTAATGATATTAATAATTCCTTCCTTATCAAGCCCTATATAATGTGCTTCAACCACTATGTCCTTTAAAGAACTCTTTATCTTATGGAGCCTATCCTCGTCTATCCTTGGTTTATAGCCGGATGACACGAAAGTCCCCCTGCCTGCTATTGTTTCAATGACCCTCTGACGCTCAAGCTCTGCAAAAGCTTTGCTTACGGTATTGGGATTAACGGTAAGCAGCCTGGACATCTCTCTAATCGATGGTATTTTCTGTCCTGGAGTCAGTATACCTTTTACTATATTCTCTTTTATACCGTCTACAATCTGCTCAAATATAGGTTTACTGCTTCTTGCATCAATAGTTATCATATCAAAATACTCTTTCATAATGTATTAAGTGTACTACTACGTATAGTACACTTAATACATTATCATATTTATAAAATTTTGTAAATAATTTTAGAAAAAATAGCTAGTCATATTCACCAGTATGTGACTATTGTCACTGTAAAAACGTTACTGTTAGCACTGTAAAAATGTTACTTTTGACACTATAAAAAGGATAAATGTCCACTATATAATAAAATCTAAAGACAGCCGGCCGGCTTTAAAAATAAAACTCTTAGTTCTTTCATCAAAAAAGCTTTGACGTTCTTGATAAATCAAACGATAGAGTTTACTTACAGTATAAACCGATTAACACTATAAAATTAATTCCAGGGGGAGTACCATAATGCAAACAAACACAGTAAAAATTCAATTATTCAATACTACAAAGGCACTAATTACCAACTCCATTAATCCAAGGTTTATGATTGTGAATACCGGAACAATGCCATTGAATATGTCGAATGTTAAAATAAGATACTACTATTCTTTTGACATCGATAAAGAACAAAACTTTTATTGCGATTGGGCAAGCGTTGGAAATTCAAATGTAAAAGGTAACTTTTTTAAAACTTTTTTAAACTTGAACGGATCAAAATGCTATCTTGAAATGAGTTTTCTTGATGGTGCAGGAGTTCTGGCTCCCGGTGCAAATGCTGAAATCCATACAAGGATTGCCAAAGCTGATTGGTCTAATTATAATCAATCCGAGGATTATTCTTTTAATAATTTGTCAAACAGTTATATTGACTGGACCAAGGTCACTGTATATATATCGGGGAAGCTGGCATGGGGAATTGAGCCTTCATCAGACGATATTGTACCTCAAAAAAATAAATTTCTTATTATAGTAAGCAGCCCCTTATACAAGACAGGACTTATTACAAACTCACTAAATACCTACCTTGATGATATATCGAAGGAAGGCTGGGCTGGAACAGTAATCAAGGTAAATGATGTTAGTGATGAGGGTGCCGACTATATCACACCCGATGGACAAAAACTTAAGGAAATCATAAAAAACTATTATATGGATGGGTATAAGGGCTTTGTCTTCATAGGTTCTGCTCCATCAATCCCGACAGTATACTGGAAGTATGACCCAAAAGAAGATATCGAGAAGCTTCCTTCAGATTTGTTTTATACAGATACGAATGACTGGTTTGATATTGATTCGGATGGTGTTTACCAGACATATTCACGCTCTGGAGAATATTTGGGAAAAAACTTTGGGCCGGAACTTTTCTATGGCAGGATTTCAGCTGGAAGTGTTTCTAAGTCCATTTATGAAGAAGCCATGAAGGTCTCAAGTTATCTGGATAAAGTCCATAAATTCAGGACTGCAGGGAGCAATCTATCTTTTGAGCAAAGACAAAGGGCATTGGTGTTCCTCGACAGTGACTGGCAAGGAAGCAGCATTGTGGCGGATTACTTCAAATCGACGCTGCCTGAAATCCACATTTTTGCAGAGCCGGCATTAGTTAATGCAGATAAATTGTGCGAGGAGTTGGAGAAGGGCTATTACTTTGCTACAATAGCTTCACATGCCAATAACTATTCTCTGCAGTTGGGAGAATCCTACTTCACTTTGCAGACACTAAAAACCATTAATCCAAACGTTCACTATTTAAATATTTTTGGGTGCGGAGCATGTAATTATACCTCCCCAAATCTCGGAGCAACCTTTCTGTTTGATAATGATCATATTTACAACGTATCTGGAACTACCGGATATTGGGGCTTTTTTGGAGACAGCAAGTATTATGAGGATATAATGAACAAAGTTCCTGTAGGTATTGCATTCAGGGATTACTTTAAAAGATTGCTGGAAGAAGGCGGAGACGGAATACCTAAAGGGGTTCTTTTAGGTGACCCCACATTAAGATACTAATCGTACCGTAAAACGTTCATTATTATACCAACACATAGAAATTAATGATAGTGGTTCTACGAAGACAAAAGGTCCTTGAATGTATTAAACATGCTCAAGGACTTTTAAGTCTTAGATGGATTACTATATGATAATTTTAGATTGATCCTACCTAAGCAGAAGCTTTATGAACCAGGGCCTTTTTATATCAATGGCCTCGAAACTGCACAGTTCATGACAGCAAAAACACCGTATGCACTTATTAAGATCAATGCAAGGTTTCCCATCCTTCATCTTTATGGCTTTTGGAGGGCAGCTTTTCTCACACACTGCACAGCCCTTGCATGTTTCATAGTTAAAACCAGGTGTGGGCTTTATTATCCTGTCGAGCCGCTTTGTTATGAACTTGGGAAGCAGGACATTATAATAATTGAAAGCAACCTTCAAAGTGGGCTTTTTAAAATCTTTCACATAAACTTCCTGCAGTTTTTCACCTACAATCTCAATATCCTTTATATTTCCACTGACAAGGCCCCTATCCCTGGATTTTCCTATTGTAGGAACCTGATCAGGCTCAAGGCCGATTATATTTGATGCCACAACATCAAGTTCGTAGGGATTTGTACCTGCGATTACAAGGCCAACCTTTCTTGGATTACCGGCTGTTGGACCATATCCCTCCATCCCGGTCACAGCATCCATTACAGTCAATACCGGCTTGCTAAATCCACATATATCTATCAAAAGATCCGAAAAATCCCCTGTGTCTTCAAACCGGAGATGATACTCACTCTTGTAGCTTCCCGGTATAATCCCAAACATATTCTTCACAGCTCCGCTGTATACTGTCATCATATGGGTCTTTATTTTGGGAATGTTTATAATCTTATCCGCCTCAACTACCGGCTTTATTGTCTTAATTGTTTTCATTATCCTGCCTTCATGATAAGGAACATCAAGCATTTCGGTATCATAATTAAGATCAGCCCCGCTTTTTTGCGCCGCCTCCTTCATACCACAGGTCTCATAAACAGCTTCCAGTACCTTTTTATTATAAAAGTGGTACCCGCCAGGACTGTCCCCTATTATGGGTTTTCCTCCAGCTTCAATTACCAGTTCTGCAAGGGCCTGTGCAAGAGAAGGATGCGTAGTTGTAACCTTTTCAGGCTTTCTTCTCATTAATAGGTTAACCTTAAGAAGTACCTTGTCACCGGGTTTTACAAAGGCAGAAATGCCTCCTATGTGATCCAATGCTTCTCTAACAGCTTTTCTGACTTTTTCAACCTCATAATCTTCACACCTGACTAAAGCTACCCTGCTCATGAATCGCCTCTCCTCTCTATTTTAGGAAACTGTACACTGCATCAACACTAAAACCTGCTGTTACCGAAAATGCTATGTTAAAGAGAATATAAAACACAAAATTCCGTACACCTAATATTATCTTAACTGCACCAAGGTTTGTCAATTTAGTTGCCGGGCCGCTTATTATGAAAGCTATAGCCGATCCAGGGCTCATACCCGCACTAATCCAGGCTTTTAAAAGTGGAACAGTCCCCCCACCGCAAATATATACAGGCACACCAAAAGAGGAAGCCAATAGAACACCAAGCCCTCTATTGTTATCAAAAATATCAATAAATATATCCTTTGGAAAATACATTTCGAAAAGGGCCGTCAGGAGTATTCCTGCCAGAAAGTAAGGCGCAGTTTTGGTAATTGCCCTGTTTAAATCACCAAGGAATACCTTAGCTCTATTCCCCCCGGTGCTGCACTTCTTTCTATCCTCAAAGCCGTCTAAGCCAAATACTGCTCTATTCTTAAAAAATATCCTTACAATCACCCCGGCAAGAATTCCGGCAATAATACACACAAGCATTCTTACAAGTGCCAATGGTGTACCCAGCGCAAAACTTAATATGAACAGGTTAGGGTTTATGAGTATTGAAGTAACCATAAATGATACAAGCAGGTGCTGGGATACACCCTTTCTTCCCAGAGTCGCTATTAGCGGCACAGTACCATACATGCATATGGGTGAAGCTGCACCCAATAATGCAGCCAATAACCCTGCAAGAACCCAGTACTTACCAGTATTTACTCTTAACACAAGGTTTCTGATTTTGTACGATGCAAAAACCGAAATAACAGACCCTGCAATTAAGCCTGCAATCCAGTAGGGAAATATCAGCCTGAACTGCACTACAATATAATAAATTAAATCATTTAGTTCAGAGAGAATGGCCATCTTACCTCACATACTTTCCCCTATGGCTTTTTAAACTTCATCTTTATTTCATCAAGGACCGCACCTTGAACCTTTATTTTGGCAATATCCGAAATACCCAGTCCTTCCTCCCCTGCCAGCTTGACATGAGGTACCTCCTCAACGGTAAACCCCATAAAAGTAAGTGCAGCCGTGTCAACAGCTACAGGGTCGCTTCCCGCAAAAACAGTATTTGCATTAACAGGAGTATTATTCAAAGGACCATTGCCCTCACCGGCTACAATTCCGTCTATAACAACAAAGTCAGGTTTTCTTATCCTGTTAATATCTACTATTACATCCTTAAGATCGCCTATGGCATGAAGGATATTTTTATAGCCTATATTATTATATATTTTGTTTGAAGGTACACCAAAGGAGTTTTTAAGACTTAGTGACACCACAGCATCAGGCTGAAAGTGGGTTTTAAGCTTTGCTGCGCATATAACCACATCTGCATCCATATATATCTTTGGAATAAATAAAGCTTTACCGGTAAGACTCTTTTCCGGCTTTATTTCGTAGCAGTCAGCCTTATCATACTGGTTCATGTCTATAAGTTCTACACCGGTTATTTTATCATACTCTGCAGCCTTAAACACATTACCTGACATTGAGGCTTCTGCAACGATAACCCTTTCGGCACCATATTCTTTTGCAATATCTGCTATCTGCTGAATTATTCTATGGTCGGTACACATGGCACTTCCTGCTGGAAATCCGTTTATGAGGTTTGGCTTTATAAGAACGGTATCACCCTTCTTGATAAGATTTTTCAGTTCCCCGGCATTTTCAACAGCCTCCCTAACAACCTTCCCATAGTCATCACCTCTTCCTACACCTACTATAGGAGTAGAATCAGTAATCAAGGCTGCTTTTTTAACTTTTTCAAGAACCTTATCAGGTAAGGAACTGCCTTGCTGTAGTTCTTTGTCTTTGGGTGCAGCGGTATTTATGGCAATATCTCCTGCAACACCGGTACCAGCCGGTTTTTTAGAGACAATATAGCCTGCTATTGATATTATGCCTAATACAATAATAGTACCATAGACCAGAAATGATTTTAAATTCTTCATTATTCATCCCCCTTTGAGCTGAATTAGACTATATAATAAAATTTAATAAAGCCAGAATCAGGATAAGTACAGAGTAATAAACAAAATACCCTATGATTCCTCTTACCTTAAGCGTCAATAAAATAGCTGAAAAGGTTTTCAAATTCATGAGCATTCCCAGAATTGACATTCCCAGAAGGAAAATGGGGGTTGTAATATCATATCCTTTAAAAACAACAGGTATTGTTGTACCTATGGGACCTGAAAAAATCCAGTTCATTATTTTGGGAAATACATATGCTGAAAACAGGATATGGGAGGCAGAGCCAAGCAAAATATATGGTAAGGCAATATTAAGGCAGACACCTGTAAGTCTTATAGTATCTCTTGGACTGGATGATCTTGCAGCACACCTTTCCAACACACCTTTTTTTACTAATAAAGTATCATTTATTTTTAAAGCCCTTACCATAATCCCGGCAAGTACCCCTGCAATAAAAGCCAACATAATCCTTCCCATTCCGCTCTTTAGAACAAAACCCGCATCAGTAAACGGAACAAGCATATTAAACAGAATGTTTGAAACAAGCACAGGTGCTACCAGATATACTTTAAAGCCCAGCACTAATAAAGTCGCAGCCAAGGGAATCAGGCCGTATGTGTCAAGCGGCAGAACCATACCTGCTAGTGATAATAGAACAATAATGGCTAAATCGGTTGAATAATTCTGCCTGATGCTTTTTAATCTATCTTTCGCAAAATGAAAAACAAGTGCTGACAGAATACATCCGACAGCTATAAAGAACACCTCCAAAATAGCTGTTCTACTAACGCTAAAAATCAGCTCAAACATTTGTCATACCCCTGCTAAAGAATTTTCTTTCCGATTACTTCACCGGCAGCCACCTTACACTCAAATCCCGCTCTGGTTTGATATAATATGTCTTCATCCATTCCAACCAAACCCTTTTCTATCAAAAGAATTATGGTTGAGCCTCCAAATTTAAAGAATCCCTTTTCACTGCCCCTTTTAACCCTGACACCGGGCATGTATGTCTGGACAATAGAGCCTACGGATGTAGCCCCTACTTCCATATATAAAACATCCCCAAAATTATCCGAATGAAGAATACTGTACTCCCGCTTGTTAGAGCAAAAGACTTTAGGTATTGAAGTTAATGCTGCCGGATTCACCGAGTAGTAGTGCCCCTTTATCCTGGTACTTTCGCTGCAGATACCGTCATCAATAAAATGATACCTGTGATAATCTACCGGGCAAAGCCTTAATATTATCTTGGTTCCGCCGCGGTACTTATTTGCCAATTCGCTGTTTGCCAGCAGTTCCCCGATATTATAATAAGAATCCTTTACCTGCACTGCCTTTTCAATGTCTATATCAGCCCATGCACGGATCCTTCCGTCTCCGGGAGATAGAAACAGCCCATTTTCAGCATTAAAATGACGCGCATCCGACTTTAGCCTTCTTGTAAAAAAATCATTAAAGGTTTTAAAATCTTCTATCTTGTTTAAAGATTCTGACATATCAATATCGTATTCTTTAATAAACTGCTTGATCTTTCCTGCGCTAAATCTACTGTCACATATGAGGCCTGACAAATCAGAGCACAGCCTTTTCTTTACCAGAAGCTCCAGTCCAAGCTTTCCAGGAGCTGTATTATATAAAATGTTTATCAACCTTTCACCTGATACCTTTTCCAGCTCATATTCCTTTGTATACCTATTGTAAATTTTAATCATTAACTCTGCTCCTATTTCATACTATATTGGGTATATTATAGCTTGTTAGCATACAAATATAAATATCTATTTAAGGTCTTAGTTTACAAAGCTTACAGTATACAAGTTGGAAATAATTAAAAACATTTATGCACTTTGAGTTAATTATATAAAGTATAATTACCAAAGTGGTTACAAAAAAGTTAAATTATCAATGTAAAACAAACTAAAACATGCTATAATAAAAATCAAAAAAGGGGGGACTTCTGTGGAAAAATCTAAAGTTTACTATATGGATTTAAAAACAAGACCTGATTTGAACCTGCTTAAAAAGCTGGAAAAGCTGGTTAAAATGGCCGGTATTGAAAATATAGACTTTAAGAATAAATTCACAGCAATAAAAATCCATTTCGGCGAACCGGGAAATCTAGCTTATATAAGGCCTAACTACGTAAGGAAGATGGTGGAGATCATTAAAGGCCTTGGAGGTATGGTTTTCCTTACTGATGCCAATACTCTTTATGTAGGTAGAAGGGCTAATGCGGTAGACCACCTTGAGTCGGCTATGGAAAACGGGTTTAACCCTCTATCTGTTGACTGTAATGTTATAATTGCCGATGGCCTTAAGGGAACCAATTATAAAGAAATTCAGATAAATTGCAAGCATTGTAAAACAGCAAAAATAGGTTCAGCAATTGCAGATGCAGACATAATTATATCCATGAACCACTTTAAAGGGCATGAAATGACCGGCTTTGGCGGAGCACTCAAAAACCTGGGTATGGGCAGCGGCTCCAGGGGCGGGAAGCTGGAAATGCACTCCTCCTCCAAACCTCAAATTGAGCAAACCCGCTGTACCAGCTGTGGACAGTGTATAAAGAACTGCTCCCAAAGTGCTATAACTCTTGATAATAACAAAAAAGCACAGATAGATTATGATAAGTGTATAGGCTGCGGACAGTGTATTGCCATGTGTATATTTGGAGCAGCGGAAGCAAAGTGGGATGAGTCAGTGGATATAATAAACGAAAAAGTTGCGGAATATACCTATGCAGTTGTTAAGGATAAGCCTTGTTTTCACATAAATTTTATGATGAATATCTCTCCAAACTGTGACTGTTGGGCAAATAATGATGCTGCAATAGTTCCCGATATAGGTATAGCAGCATCATTTGATCCTGTTGCACTGGATAAGGCCTGTATAGATATGGTAAACAGTGCACCCGTACTAAAAGGCAGTGTCCTTGATGGAGTTAAAACAGGTACATGCGGTTGTAGTGAAGATTCCTTTGATAAGTTTAAGCATATTCATCCCAATACAAACTGGATGTCAGGACTAAAACACGCAGAAAGTCTTAAGCTCGGTACCATGGAATATGAAATTGTTCATATAAAGTAACTATACTTAATGGTAAACAATCTAAAAGGGACATCCAAAATTCAATTTCAGGATGCCCCTTTTTTATTTATATTATATACTAACCCTGCTTACCTTCTATCGCACAAAGCAGAAGTCCCGCAGCAATCCCCAGCCGCCTGTCGTATTGATTTGCTGTATCCGGTGAAAAGTCAATATTCACCTTTACAACAAGTGGATTAAAATTCTGCTTATAGGTACAAACCTTGGAACCGTTAACTTCGCAATCGTACCTTTGAGGTACAAGGTTTGTAAGTATTCTTCTTACGAGAGCAAGCACAACGTTGTCTTCCTTGATAACCCCTATTTGGTTGTCTTCTGCATCCAGGATAATCCATTCATCCTTTAGCATAGACTTAAGACCTTTTCTCCTTAAAGCACCAACTTTTTCATTTGTAGTAGAATCAAAAACGTCATAAGTTGCAGAGAAGTCTATGACATTCCGGGCTTTTATCAAAAGCAGTTCTTCCTGCATATCTTCACCACTGTAAAGCCTTATGTCCTCCTTAAGTTTAAATGCTTTCATGCTTGCATAAAAAACAACCTGCCCGTTTGGATCGTAGAAGTGAAATGCCCCTCCAAGTAATTTTAATATTTTTCTACGCACAAGATACGTATTATGGCTATATCTTACATCCATTCATATCCCCCCGCACTATAAATTTTGGTTACTTTCCACAATCATCATATATCAACAATTGTTGTAAGTAAATATCTTTTTTTGAAAAAGTCATACTACTCCTGGCTGCAGCAAATCTTCTGCTCCTCGGCCCTAAGAATAAATACTATGATCAGTCCTAAGAAAAGGATCAAAGGAATTATTAAAAGTACAGACTGTATGCTAAGCCTTATTGAGATCATACTTCCCAGTACCGGTGAGACTGCCCATCCAACACTTCCAACCAGCCCCTGAATCCCGAAAAGAGTTCCTCTCTTCTCTGCCGGAGTATTCTCACTTGTCATGGTCATAATTACCGGCTCCAATCCTCCTACAGCAAAGAAAAAGATTGCATAAACTAATGAAAAGATCCACAGGTCTCTTATAAATACCAAGGGTAATGACAGTATGATACTCACAGCAAGTAATGTTCTAAGCAGCTTTACCTTGTTATATCTGTCTCCGAACCTGCTTATGGTAAGTCCGGAAAGCGCAGTCATAAACCCTATTATACCGCTTATAATACCTGTAATCCTCGATGCTCCGTCAACTCCCAAACGGACTTCCTGTACAAACAGCGGCAAGTATGGAGCAAATACTGTGCGTGAAATCCTCATAAAGAATAATACAAGCAGCATAATAACTAAATTCTTCGAGAAAAAAACTGAAGCAAAAGATGGTGCTTCTTTCTTTTCCTCACGGTGTGTCAGAGCCATATCTCTGCCCTCTTTTACCGTAAACAGTACCAAAAAGAAGTCTGCCATCATCAAAGCAGCTCCTAAGAAGAAGCTTGGCCTGTAACCCACATATTCTGCAAAAAATCCACCTATAATAGGACCTGCAGAAAACCCGATAAATGTAGATGACGAAAGAAAGCCCAATGCAAAAGAAAGTTGTTTACCGGGCGTACTTGAAGCAATTAAAGCTGATGATGCAGTTATAGTCCCTGTAAACATTCCTTGGGCAAACCTTAAAATAATAAGATGCTCCACGCGGGTTGCAAGGCCCATACCCCCTATTATAAATGATGCAAAAAGCATTGCCCTTAGGAGCATCAGCTTTTTTCCCCACCTATCGGACAACATACCCCATATTGGAGCCATAACAGCCATAGTCACTGCAGGAGCAGCACTTAATATACCAGTATATATTTTAACCTTGTCAGGGTCAGTTATACCCATCTCCTGGATATAAAACGGAAGAAATGGAATGCCAAACCCAAAGCTCATGAGGGATAATATTTGTGAAAACCATATAGTATATAGATTAGCTTTCCAGCGCTCCATTTTTTTCTCCACAATTCACCCCTCCAAAACAATTTGACTACTGCCAGTATTTCCAACTTTTCTCATAATAATCCGTAATTACAGGGCTTGTTATAGTGTTGATCCTCACCTCGGGTCTTTTAATATCCTTGGCAAATACAAACAATGCCTTTACCTGCTCGTTACTTAAGAACCTTGTTTCAACATCAATGTTTATATCTTCGACACTAAAACCGGTATTGGAAGCTATGGTAAATCCCCAATCACCAAAAGAAGGTATATCGGTATGATATCCGGAAGTTTCAAGACCGGTTGATTCGACTGTTTTTCTAATACACCAGTAAACATCCGGCGCAAAATATGGTGATGTACTTTGGATAACAGTAAAGCCGCCTTTTATTAGGTGTCTTTTAATTATTTCATAGAAGGTTTTAGTGTAGAGTTTGCTTAAGGATTCGTTGTTTGGGTCAGGCAAGTCCACAACTATAAGGCTGTACAACTCGTTTGAATTCTCTAGAAACTGGTAGGCATCCTGATTTACTATGTGTACTCTTGGATCCTTCAAAGACCCCTTATTTAATTCAAGAAGTCTGGGATTATTCATTCCCAAATCTGTCATTGCCTCATCAAGGTCTACTAGAGTTACTTTCTTTACTTGTGGATACTTTAGTACCTCACGAACTGCCAGGCCGTCTCCCCCTCCAAGCACCAGTATATTTTCCCTGTTTTTCATAAGACTCATAGCCGGATGAACCAGGCACTCATGATACCTGTACTCATCGATGGAGCTGAATTGAAGGTTACCGTCTATAAAAAGCCTAAGATCCTGTTTCTTTTGTGTCATAACGATTTTTTGATAGGGACTCTGCTGCCTGTATATTATCCTATCTGCATAGAATTTCTGTTCAAGAAAATTCTCAGTATCGGTAACCTGTGCCAAACCTACAGCCAGTCCCAGAGTTACTGTTACACTTAACGCAACAATTAATTTCTTCTTTACAATATCTTTATAGAAAACTTTTATGTTTATAATAACAACAAATAGATTGACCAGGCCAAGTATATACGAGGACCTTATTATACCCAATCTAGGCAGCATAAACATTGAGAATGCAATAGACCCTATTAGTGCACCAATATAATCAAACCCCAAGGCATTCGATATGCTAACCTTGATATCCCTGTACTTTTCTTCAATCAACCTGGTTAAAATAGGTATTTCAAGTCCAACCAATACACCAATTATAAGAATGACGGTAAACATCGCCGCTGAATATATGGGTGTAAAAGCATAAGCAGAAAACAGGATAAGGGCTGAAAATCCTCCCATGAATCCAACTCCTGTCTCCACCAGAATAAATGCATCCATAAGGTTCTTGTTTATATACCTTGATAAAAACGAACCGATACCCATGGCAAACATAAAACTGCCTATAGTTAACGAGTACTGAAGAACACCATTTCCCAGAAGGTACGTGGATATATTACCTATGGAAAGCTCATATACTATACCACACAAAGCAATAAGGAATACTGAAACCAAAAGAACTACAACTTCATTTGAATATTTGTTTTTCCAGAAATTCATACATACATCCCTTTAATTATATATTGAGCTGGTACAAAAAAACCCCCTAATAACATTATAACCAGACCTTTGGCCTGGTTAAATGTTATTTTCAGCTAACTACCGCACCTACAATTATACCTATTGCTATGAATACTCCGGCTGCAATCACGCCTGCTGCGGTATTTCCCTTTTCAATTTCCTTGTTGATGTCTGCGGGAATTACAAAATCTACCACCTTGTATCCAACTACCATCATAATAATACCTAAAACACCAAACACAAGAGTTGATATAATTTGATCCAATAAACTCTCCATGTTCCTCTTACCTCCCTTAATTTATTTTCCAAAGCCTATACCTCCACCTCTTACCGGATCTGTACCATAGCTCCCCTGGCGAAGTGAGCCGCCTCCCCAGTAATGACTGAATCTGGTGTAGTGTCGTCTATAAGCTTGTCTTTCCGGTGCCATATAAATTACTGTACCTTCCTTACCGTCTAAGCTTCCACTCTGCAGCAAAACATAAGCGTCATTGTATCTTACAATCATACTGTCATTACCGGCCCTGTTATATCCTAAAGGGGTCTGAATTCTACGGAGCTTACTGAAAGTTTCATCAAGTAAATAAGTAGAAAAAAACAACCTCTCGCCCCCTGTCAAGATATTATCCGTCTGACTATGGCCTAGAATAGACACTTGAGAATAGCTGGTAAGCTTCTGAAAGTTTTTATTTAATACGCTTTCAGTGTGGTCACCATAGAAGGCATTTGCCACTCCTACAAACAAAACAAAAAATACTATGCCCCCCAATATCAGGATTAGAGACATTCGCCCATTAAGATTATTCAAAGTGTTCACCTCATAAAATACTTATTTATCAAATTTTGCCTTTAAAGCTTCTAATTCTTCTTCAATTTTCCTATCAGGACCCTGTTTTTCTTTCTTTTCTCCCGGTGTGCTTTTATCCAACTCACTAATTACCTTAACCCTTGTCTCCTCATGTACGACTTCCTCTTCCATCTTATTTAATATATAAGACGGACTGTCCCCGGTCTCATATCTCATGGTTTCCATTACCTTGCGCTGGGCTTTTGCACTCTTGCCCCTTGCTACAAGGTTCTCCCTTCTAAGCTTGGCTTCCTCAATTTGTTTTTCCAGCTTTTCAATATTGCCCTTCATAAACTTGATCTGTTCCACCTGGTCATTGTATTGACTTAAAGCTGACTCCAAATCCCTTTCATGTGAGTGCTTCTTCCCAATATATTCCCTGGCCAGCTCTTCATCTCCTTTTTGTACCGCTTCTTCAGCCTTCTTTTGATACTTTTCGGATTCTGCTCTATGCTGAGCCACAAGAGCCTTAAGCTTCTTCTCCACGGTTATTGCAACGGCCAAACCTGACTTAGCCTCCTGGAGGGAATTTTCAAGTTCACCCAGCATGTTTTTTGCCAGCTCTTCCTGTGAAACGGACCTTTTAAACAACCTTTGAAAAAAGGCCTTTAAAGCTTCAAAAAAACCCACTTCCATTCTCCCTTCTTATAACAAGCTAATCTTTAGGAAGTATCTTAACTTCATACTGCTTTATAGGATAACCCAGGCTTACTTCTATTTCACTATTCCACTTTTCAACGGACAAGTACTTTGTCCCGCCTTCATTTTCATAATCTGCGTACTCTACATCAACATATTTTGTATCTGTATAATCCGAGCGGTTAACAGCTTTGGCCCTGCTCTTTTCTTCCCGGTAAAACACCTCTCCATTGTAGCTTATTTCTTTTGGCAAATCATTTAGGGCCAAATCGATTTCTTCATATATGGAAAGCTCCAACCCATCGTCATCATCAACACCGAGCCACAACTCATCATCACCATCAACAAGCTGGTAATCAAGCCACTTGTACCCGCCCTCGTTATACTCAAGAACCTGTGAAACTATATAGTCCCTATCATCATAAGTAACAACATCGCCAACTTGAATATTAAAAAAATTACGCTTAACAGGTTTTTGTTTATTGCTTCGTTTAAACAAATCAAATATGGACATATAATCACCACACCATTTCCAGTTTAATATCACATAATATCTATAGAATACAGCAACATAGTTAATTCTTTTTAAATGTTTATACTATTATATTAAACTTAATTCCAATTTTCAACTAATCTTTCTATTCTCCCAGCCCGTATTTCCGGATTAGATTTAACTCTTCAGTACTAAACAATCCTGCCTCATATAAATTCAGAAATTCTTGTGAAACACTTTGATCAAAAACCAGAATATCATCAGAATTAACTGTAACTTTTACTCCATAATCGAACAAAATTCTAATTGGATGAACTTTCAGGCTCTCCACCCTGTTTAACATTACATTACTTGTAGGGCAAATATTTAATTGTATTTTATTATCCACAAGCCAGTTCATTACTGATGGTGATTTACTGGCTGAAATACCGTGTTGAACTTCGTTTAGCTCCAGTTCATCAACAGCTTCTTTGATGGAATCTGCATCACCCCATTCTCCTACATGAGCTTTCAGTACAAGACCTTTATCTTTAGCCTTTCGGTAAATAGGTTTGAAATTCTTAATTGATTGTGTCATCTCATCCCCATATAAGTCAATTGAGTAGAAACAATCCTTTTCAAGAAAAGGGGTAATCCATTCTTCAAGCAAATTTACCGGACAATGTCTGGACAGCCCAATTTGAAATTTAAATTCTAGTTTTGGGGCGTATTTCTCATGTATACTTTGAAATGTTTGTATTAACAAATCTATATCTCCATTATAAAAATGGCCATTAGCCCAAACATCATCACCTATCTCCAGGACAACAACACCATCGTTGTCAGCTTGCACAAAAGCAGCTTCAATCGCCAGTGTTCTTTTATCAGCAGTATCAAAAATATCACCAATATTCTGACCAACCCATTTATGCATATCATCCATGCTGTATAGCTTTTGACTTAAGCGTGGTATATTAATCCCTAAACGCTGCTCAATATATTCTCTTTTTCCTCCAAGAAAAAAGTGGTTATGTAAGTCTGCTTTAGGAACTAATTTTAAAGTCTGTATGTCTCTATTCTCTAAAGCATTGATAAACAACTTATCATAGTCTGTCATTATAATCTATCCTTTAGTCACTTAATTTTTTATCTTGCTCACGAACATAGTCCCAGTATTCAGAAGGTGTTTTCTCTTTTTCATATACATTTAATTCCCCTATCTGAGCTATTGCCTTTATCTTGTCATTTATAAATTGTTGAAAACAATTAGGAACATGATCCTTATAGTACCTATGTATAGCCACACACTCCTGGCATTTACCGTGCCATTCACATTTTACCTTTGGACATGAACATTTTAAGTTGTTAGGATCCCTTAAAACCGATCTGATCTCTTTTACAACTT
>JBMOLK010000283.1:0-42744 GCA_049325575.1 Bacillota bacterium
TAAAGAAAGGCATCAATATCAAGTATCCTATCAAGGCCCCCACCGGTTCTGACAGGCCGGAGAGAAAAGAGAGGGTAAAGGCTTTTTTCTTACTCCCTGTTGCATAAAATACAGGAACTGACACAGCTATTCCTTCCGGGATATTGTGTATTGCAATTGCTACAGCAATCATAATGCCAAGAGAGGGATCCTTAAGTGCAGATGTAAAAGTTGCCAGGCCCTCAGGAAAATTATGAATTGCAATGGCAAGCGCTGTAAATGACCCCATTCTTAGTAATTTTCTGCTGTCAGCTTCATGGGCTTTATCTTTGCTTATTTCTTCAATTCTTCGTGATTCATGAGGGTTTTTATGTGAGGGCACAAGATTATCAATTGCAGCAATTATGAAAATCCCAAGAAAGAAAGCTGCTGCAGTTAGCCAGGATCCACCCCTTTCACCCAGGAATCCGGTTAGTGAGTCCTTAGCCTTGCTATAAATCTCAATCATGGACACATAAATCATAACGCCGGCTGAAAAACCAAGAGCTACAGAAAGGAATTTTGTATTGGTCCTTTTGGTAAAGAAGGCAAGAGCACTTCCTATTCCTGTAGATAATCCTGCGAATAATGTAAGTCCAAAAGCAAATAAAACTGTCGGTAAATTCATATAAAGACCTCTCCTTAGAAAACTTTAACTTTATATAGATATTATATACCACATTGATGCATGATCATTAACCAATAATTTTTATAGATGTAAAAATTCTTAGGATGGCTTATTATTCCGCTTGCTGACAGCCTTGTTTTAATGCTATGGTAAACATGAAAGAACATTGTTATTGACCACAAAGGCCTAATGGTTTAGATTATATTATAAGTGCTTTTATGAGGGGATGGAGTAAAACAATGAAGAAGGGTTTGTTTGGCCTTATATTTATAATTTTATTATCTTTGCTTTTTACACTTGCAAATACTTCATTTATACTTGCTGATGACGAGGTTAGGGAAATTGAGCAAAATGAGGAAGAGCTGCCCGTGCCAATCAGGGCAAAGATTATCAAGGTAATTTCAAACGATAATGAGGAGACGGAATATTCCGGGGGAACCATAGAAACCAGGTCACAGCTTTTGGAAGTAAAAGTTTTGCAAGGGCTTCACAAGGGAAAGATTATAAAAGCCCACCACTATCTAAACAGCTTTAATGAGGCATATAATATCCTATTGACTGAAGGGAAAGAGGTATTTTTATATATTGAAGAAAATGAAGACGGTTCAATAGAAAAAGCCTTTGTTGCAGAAATTGTAAGGGACAGATATTTGCTGTATCTTACTATTATCTTTATACTCTCGATACTTATAGTAGGAAAACTTAAGGGCTTAAAATCATTAATTTCCCTGTCAATAACATGCGCTGCAGTTATTTATATATTGCTTCCCATGATATTAAAGGGGTATGACCCTGTGCTTGTATCAGTCATGGTATGTGTAGGTATAATTATTATAACCCTTATAATGGTCAGTGGTTTTAACCATAAGACCTTATCGGCTATAGTAGGTACTGCCGGGGGTGTTATTACTGCAGGGGTTATTGCTTTGATAGTGGGTTATCTCACAAACCTTACGGGACTCGGGGACGAGGAGTCCCAGATGCTCATGTATATACCTCAAAACATTAAGTTTGACTTTAGGGGCCTTCTGTTTTCGGGTATTATAATCGGGGCCATGGGAGCAGTCATGGATGTGGCTGTGTCAATAGCATCGGCTGTCAATGAGGTAGCTTTGGTAAATTCAGACGCCAAAACACGTGATTTGATCAAGGCAGGAATGAATGTAGGGCGGGATATACTGGGTACTATGGCTGACACATTAATTCTGGCATATGCAAGTGCTTCCATACCTCTAATGCTTCTTTTGATGGCATACAATGTCTCATTTGTTGAAATCATAAATAGAGAGCTTATAGCAAGTGAAGTTGTAAGGGCACTATCAAGCAGTATTGGCCTGGTAGTAACTGTGCCTTTGACGGCGGTTGTGGCAGGGACGCTGGTTAAAAGAAAAAAGACCGGTATTAAGATGAAACACAACAACGTGGATTTTAGATATTGATTTTAGGTAAGGTTCATAAAAGGGTGGGGGATAAGTGTCTTTTGTGCAAGGTTTGGTTGAAAAGATTGATGTAAAAATAAGTTCAGAGGAAATATTTGAAATTTTTAAAAATGATCAGTATACTGTTATACTAGATAGCTCACTAAATGAAAACAGGCTTGGAAGGTATTCAGTAGTATTGTCCGATCCTTTTTTGGTTTTTAAGTCAAAGGGTGAAGCTATAGAGATAGCTGAAAAGGGAGTATCAAGATTTGCTTACGGGAATCCTTTAGACTGGCTAAGGGATTTACTCAATAGGTATAAAACAGGTGCTATAAGCCTTCTACCCTGTATTAATGGGTGCTGTGCGGGCTTTATTTCTTATGACCTGGGCAGGGTTTGTAAAATCGGTTCTGTAAAAGTTGACAGGCTTTTCCAATTAGAGAAGTACTCAACGGTTTTTCATCTTGTATCAACAGTTACAGGTGAGTTAAGGGATGGTATGGATGTCATTGACTTAATAAAGGCATCGTTTCCCGGAGGATCAATCACCGGTGCTCCCAAGATTAGAGCCATGGAGATAATAGATGAACTTGAGCCATGCAGGAGAAATATTTATACCGGAGCCATAGGGTATATGGGGTTTGATGGAGAGTCGGATCTTAATATAGCAATCAGGACGATTGTTATAAAAGACGGTGAAGCTTTTTATAGTGTTGGCGGCAGAATTGTCTGGGATTCGGTTCCTGAAAAGGAATACCAGGAAACCCTTTATAAGGGTATGGCTATGATGAGAGTTTTAAATCCGCGGGGGTGATCTGTATGGAGTTTGGTAAGGATATTAAAGTAGGTAATACTGTTTATACGGATGATTTTGGCTTTCTACACGGGTTTAGCCTGTTTGAAACATTCCTGGTCAACAGGCACGGTGGAGTTTTTTTACTTGATAATCATATAGACAGGCTTTTTAATTCAATGAACCATTTTGACTTTAAAATTGGTTTTACAAAAGAGGATTTTAAGGGTTTCGTATTGGATTATATAAAGGATAACGGCATTGTCAACAGAATAATGAGAGTTACGGTAAGTTATGGAAATAGTCTAAAAGGAATAAATTCACAAGTTCATATAAATTTAAGAGAATACTGCCTGACACCGGATGATTATAAAAAGGGTTATAGACTTAAAGTTTCAGATGTAAGAAAAAGCGAGTATTCATATGTTATAAGACATAAAACGGCCAATTACATAGAAAATTACCTTATTGCACAGAAGGCATTAAAGGATGGGTTCCAGGACGCTATTTTATTAAACAGTAAAGAAAATATTACAGAAACCACAAGGTGTAACCTGTTTTCTGTCAAAGGCAGCATTATATATACACCGGCTGTAAAGTGTGGTTTACTTCCGGGTATTATAAGGGATTGGGTTATAGAAAAGGCAAAAGATTCTAAAATACAGGTTTTGGAGGGAGAATATCATATTCACGATCTCCTTGAGGCAGATGAGGTGTTCGTTACTAATTCTGTTATAGGTATTATGGGTGTTTATGGTATTGAAGATAAAACATTTAAGCAGCGCTGCAAAAAAAGCATAACAGATCTTCTTCAAGATGGTTATATGGGTGAAGCGCAGGGCAGTTTCCAATATTGACAGCAATTATAGGTATATAGTATAGTTTAATTATCATATCGGAATACTAGTGTTTTTTTAACATAACATATTTTCAGTAATTTAAAATGTTAGATAAGAATTGCTTTTGGAGGCACCAGAATTTTTAGCATGAATTTATAAGTGGGTGAAGACATGGAGATTTATAATAAGTTAGAGAAGCTAAAAGAGAATTTGAAATCTATGGGTAGTCTTGCAGTGGCCTTTTCAGGAGGGGTTGACAGTACCTTTTTACTTAAGGTTGCATTTGATGTATTGGGTGATAATGTTCTTGCCGTTACTGCCCGTTCTTCTACCTTTCCGGAGAGAGAATACAAGGAGGCTTTGGACTTTGTCGGAAAATACGGAATTAGGCATGTAACTATTGTTTCTGAAGAACTTGAAATAGAGGGTTTTTCCGATAATCCTGTTGACAGGTGTTACTTTTGCAAGCATGAGCTTTTTTCAAAAGTGTTGGATGTTGCCAAGAAGGAAAATATCAGGTTTGCAGCAGACGGGTCAAATGTTGATGATCTTGGTGATTACAGGCCGGGGTTAAAGGCTATAAATGAGCTTAAAGTAGTAAGTCCTTTAAAGGAAGCTTTAATGACTAAAGACGATATCAGAATACTATCACGTGAAATGGGGCTTCCTACATGGGATAAACAGGCTTTTGCATGTCTGTCTTCCAGATTCCCCTATGGGCAAAAAATAACCAGGGAGAAGCTTAAAATGGTAGATGAGGCAGAACAGTATCTTCTTGATCTGGGATTTAAGCAGGTTAGGGTACGACATCATGGTGATGTTGCAAGGATTGAGGTTTCATCAGGTGAACGGAAGCGTTTTTTTGATGAAGAGCTTATGAGTGATATTAGTCAAAGGTTTAAAGATATAGGTTTTATATATACTGCACTTGATTTAAAAGGTTATAGGACTGGAAGTATGAATGAAACCTTGAAAGATGTAAAGTAATTTTGAATCTATTTAAAGTAACGTATTTGTAGAGACGGACATATTCCAAAAAGGGGTGTGTCCTTTTTATATTGCAGGAATACTGGCTAATAACTTTATGTAAATTTTTAGACCATAAAGCTTAGAAAGTGTAACCTTTTTTATTGCACTTAATATAATGATAGTATAGATGAATACTTAAGGATGAGATAATGGATGATTTACGTATGAACTAAAAAATCGTTTTAAGGTATTATGTAAAAGGAGGTTTTATTATGTCTGCTTACGAAAAATATGAACATGGACCCAAAATTGAAGCAGGTCAGATTTTAAATCCTGACTGCTTTCCAGAACCAAATGAGTTGGTATGTATACAGGTACCCAAGGTGTTTGACCAGGTAGCGTTAAGAGACTGTGTAACAAGAACAGTAATGCTTAAGAAGGGTAAGGATAACTGTCCTCCAGTTTTCGCATTTGAAGGAGCAACTAACTTTGATATAGTTGAAGTAAAGGTTATATCAAAGACAGACTCATTAACAAAGCCCGGTTATAAGAAACTAAAGCTATTTGTAAGAATCAGATATACAATACACTATTCTGACGGTACAGAACAACTTGAACAGAAGGACGAAGCTACTTTCAATCTAACAATCAACGAAATTTACTGCCCAAGCTGTGTAGCACAGGTTGGTGTGATCAAGGCTCCTGATAACTTCTGGGATAGTACTAGAAAGACATTTGATCCTGACGGCACACTTATTAAAGTTGAAGCTTTGGCAGAAGCATTTAATGATGCTGTAAACCCAAGTACCGGGATGCTTACTCTTGATATCGGAGTGTTCTTTATTATAAAATGTGAATGCATAGTACAGCTTCTTATCCCTTCATATGGGTACTGTCCGGTTCCGCCTGAACAGATAAACCCTGCTGTACAAAATTGTAAGACATTTAATGATAAAACAAAGACTCCATTCCCGACAAAATTCTTCCCCGACCAGAAGTGGAATCCGCTGGATAAGAGAGATCACGGTGAATAAACCTATAGGGCATTTAGAACTGTAGTAAAACCTACAGTTCTAAATGTTTCCATTTGCGGAGTGAGTTTTATGGAAAACTATTATGTAGGATTGGAAACAAGATCACATGCTTTTTTACTGGAACGTAGAATGAAGAATGAAGGCATAGCTTGTGAGATAACATATATGCCAAGAGAGATAATGACCGATCTATGCAATATGGGAGTAAGGTTTAAGGATTCAGTTCTTACTGAAGCCATAAGTTTGCTAAGGTATTCAGGATTACCGGGGTTAAAACTTTACAGGGAAGTTACAAGGCCTGAAGGACATTACTATTATGAGGTTCCGTTGTAGAAAAACATATAGATACTTACAAATAGAAAATATCCCCTACACGAAAATCCGGTAGGGGATATTTTCTATTTGTAAGTCATTGATCACTCAATATGCTGCTCCCACCAATCAGGATTGGCTTTATACCAATAGATGGTATCCTTTAACCCATCTTCAATATTAAACTTCGTACCCCAGTTCAAATTATTCCTTAGTTTATAGCTGTTTAGAGCGCAGCGTTTATCATGGATTGGGGTGTCTTTAGAGATGGTGACTGCGTCTTCCGGTTTGCCCATAAGCATTAATACCTTCCTTGCAACATCAAAGTTGGACATTTCGTTTCCAGACCCTATGTTATAAATTTCGCCCGTCTTACCGTAAAACATGGCCCTTATCAGGGCGACGCAGTGATCAAGAACGTGAATCCATTCTCTGGTGTCTGAGCTGTCTTCATTGAGCAAAATGGGTTTATCCTGCAGTGCGTTTTTTATACAATAAGGAATAAGCCTTTCGATATGTTGATAAGGACCGAAGTTTTCACAGCATCTTGTTATTATCGAAGGAAACCCATAGGTTTTATAAAAGGACCTTACAAGCAAGTCTGCACTGGCTTTAGAGGCAGAATAAGGGTTACCTGGTAAAAGAGCTGATTCTTCTGTAAAAAATTCTTCTTTTGAGGTAGTGCCGCCATATACTTCATCTGTTGAAACATGGATGAAGCGGTTGCCTTCAAATTTATGTTTGCCCCAGAAATAGCGCGCACTTTCAAGAAGTGTCAAAGTGCCAAGAATATTTGTTTGACTAAAAACTAAGGGACTGTTAACACTTCTGTCTGAATCCGATTCGGCAGCAAGGTTAATAATGTAATCCGGCCTGTGCCTTTTAATTACATAGTTAACAAGCTCATGGTTACATATACTTCCTTTTACAAAATGGTACCTTGGAGATCTCTCCACATCCTTTAAGTTATTGAGATTGGATGCGTAATTTAGATTGTCTATATTTACAATAACAAAATCCTTGTTTCGTCTTAGGAAGTACCTGATAAAGTTACTTCCTATAAAGCCTGCACCACCTGTTATAAGTATAACTCTCATTAAAATCACATCCTGACAACTTTAAAATATCGTTTATTTAAAAATGCAACGACTTGTGAAAGCAATGCTTCCACAGATCAAACCTACTATATACAAATGGGAGCCCTTGACCCGGCTCCCATAGTTTTAAAAATTAATTTCTTCCCATTCCTATATATAAGAATCCCAGGCTTCTTAAACAGTCAGGCTCGTAAATATTTTTAAGGTCAATCAGAAGGGGATTTCCTACTAATGACTTCACATATGAAAAGTCCAGATCCTTATAAACATCCCATTCTGTAGCCAGCACAATACAATCGGACTGACTGCATGCAGTGTAAGCATCATCAAAGTATTGTACACGAAGCTTGGGGTAAAGTGTTTTCATATTGTTTAAAGCTTTTGGGTCTGTTACGTTTACATTTGCTTTCTTTTTTACAAGCATTTTTATTATTTTTATAGACGGCGATTCACGGATGTCATCTGTATCAGCTTTAAATGCAACGCCTAAAACTGTAACAGTCTTATTCCTTAGACATCCAATTGATTTTTCAATTTTTTTCACCGTCCTTTTTATTTGGCTGTTATTAACTTCAACCACACTTTTAATAATCTTTGGGACATAACCCAATTTTCTTCCAATGCTTAAAAAAGCCTTTGTATCCTTGGGTAGGCAGCTACCACCATACCCAGGGCCCGGATTTAGAAATTTAGGACCTATTCTTTCATCAAGACCCATTGCTTTTGACACAATGCTTACATTTGCCCCGCACAGTTCGCAAATATTGGCGATCTCATTGATAAAGCTTACCTTTGCTGCAAGAAATGTATTACAGGCATATTTAATTATTTCAGATGTCTCAACATTTGTTGCGATTATAGGTATATCAAGGGATTCATAAAATGAATATATTTGTCTCATGATTTTTTCTGCCTTTTCACTCTCGGTTCCTATAACAATCCTGTCCGGCTTCATAAAATCATTTACGGCAGTTCCTTCACGCAAGAATTCCGGGTTGGAAACAATATCAAACCTTATGTCCTTGTTATGGCGTTCAAGGATTCCTTTTATTTCTTTTTTCACCAGTTGGCCTGTTCCTACGGGGACAGTACTTTTTATAACAATAACCTTATAATCCTTCATGTAAGAGGCAATATCCCTTGCTGCCTTAAACACATGTTTGAGATCCGGTTCGTTGTTCACTGTAGGTGTGTTGACGGCTATAAATATTACATTCGAGTTCTTTACAGCTTCTTCAAGAATAAAAGTGAATTTTAGTCTTCCCCCGGTAATATTCTTATTTACCAAAGGCTCCAGCAAAGGCTCGTATATTGGTATGTTTCCCATCATCAAGTTATCGATTTTAGTCTTATCGGTATCCATACAAATGACGTTCATACCAAGTTCTGCCAGACAAGCCCCGGTAACCAGTCCAACATATCCTGTTCCAATAACAGAAATATTCATTATTATTCCCCCTGACACCGGATGTTTTAGAAACTGGAAGGGAAGAAACCGCTGTAATCCATAGTTTCACTACTTTCTTCCGACAGTTTGTTTTCTGCGCTGCTTTCAAAAATTTCTTCTTTGTATCCTGTATCGGAAGTATTTTCGGGAAGCTTATTCTCACATGATGGCAGATTTTCATTCTTAATAGATGAGAACACCTCATAAGCAACTCTTTTCCATGGGTACTTCTTTAAAGCAGTTTCTCTGGCGTTTTTCCCAAGTTCCAAAGCTATTTGCGGGTTTGATAGAACATAATTTATGTGGTCCGCTAAGGAATCGGGATTGTTATAGTCTCTTAAAATCAGGCCGTTAATGTGTTCATCAATAATCTCAGCGTTTCCGCCTCGGTCTGTTGTTATAATGGGAAGTCCTGCTGCCATAGCTTCATAGTGTATTCTGGCAAGCGGTTCATTCCACTGGGATGCACATATAAAGACGTCTCCAATATTATAATAATCTGGAATTTCAGACGGAGGAATAAATCCTGTAAATATCACCGGGCCGCTTAATTGTCTTGCCAGATCCTTACAGTGTTTGGTGAAGTCATCTTCTTCATTTTTACCATACCACTTACTTCCAACTATAACGAGTGCTGTGTCGGGATGACTTTCCATTACTTTTCTCATGGCAGCAAGTACAATATGGGTTCCCTTTTTAGGACTTAGTCTGCTGACGTGAAGGACTACCTTTTTATCCTTTATCCCAAGCTTATCCTTTAGCTGCATTCTATTAGCAATACCCTGGGGGGACCAGTTGGTACAATACTTTTCAAGGTTTACTCCGGAGTAAACTACTTTAAGCTTGCTTTCGGCCACTGGATAGAGCTTTTTTACACCGTCAGCTATAAACTTGCTCACCGTATTGATGAACTCAACCCTGGCTATACACTCTACTGCCTTGTCACCAGGTATTTTATCAGGCAAGAACATTTCATTATGAAGACTCAAGCCAAACCTGGTATTAGGAAGATCCCGACATAAATCCAAAACCCACCGGGGACGGTTGAAAACATGTATAAGATCAAAGCTTTCATCCAAATGGTCCTTTATGCTTTTTACATATCGTGCTGTACTTTTTGCACTTACCCTTATATGTCTTACATTGTCAGCAGTTTCTTCCGCCGCAAGGCCGGGATATGCTTTACTGAACACGGTTATATCATGTCCTTTTGAAATATATGGCAATATTTCGTTTATATATAACTGAACTGCTCCGCCTGCAACAGGGGGAACAGGAAGCTTCTCGGTACAAATTAAAGCAATTTTCATTTTAATCACCTCTTTTTTATGAGAGATTTTAACAAAGGTATTTTAGACATTTCCAGCTTTGCAATTTTTTCAATTTTGGATGAATTTTCAGCCTTATTGTTTTTAAATATGTTTTTGACAAGACCGTAAAACCAGTGAGGATAAAGCATATCAATGTAAACAAGTTCCTTATCAGCCTCACTCAAATGGTTAGCTTCAGAATACCAGTCTACTATATTAGAAATTGTGCTTAAATCCCATACACCTCTGTTTTCAGCCAGTTTACCTATGATTTTTCTAAGGTCACGGGCAGGGTGCTCGTAGGTTACTCCATCAAGGTCTATAACATATACGCCATTGTCAGTTAATATGGCATTCCCCTTGCCATAATCCTGGTGACACAGTACAACCGATTGTGAATCGGAGGAAGTTAATTCATTATATGATGATGTATTTAAAAGCTCCAGGGTGCTATCAGCAATTTTGACCATATCATCAACATGCTTTAGATAAGTATTATAGAAGGTTTGAGGGTTTTCCCCGGCTATATCCTTCCATGATAGAAGCTTGTTTTTCATTGACTCATACTGTTCGGGCCATTTACCAAGTTTTGAAGACACTTTGGCATCAGCAGGAGCTTTATATCCCTTTGAAAAAGTGTGAAATTTTGATAAACCCTTGACTGCTTCTTTAAGGCTATTGGTATTACCAAATTCAAGGTCTCTTCCATCAAGCCATTGATATACTACAAATAACTGGTCATTAAAATTTACAATCAGGTTATTATTTTTATCCCTTATTATACCTGGAACATTTCCTCCCAAACTACTTATATACTCTTGTGCATTTACAGAAAAGAGAGCTTTATCATAAGATTGTTTAAGCCTTTTTAGGCATAAGTCTTTACTTTTTGTCTTAAGCTTCCATACGGTTTTTATGCTTGCACTTTGGATAATATTAATGCCATAGGGTTCTATGTTGTATTCCTTCAATACGTCTTTTGCCAATTTATATAAATCACTATTTTGGATTTCCATGCTAGCCAAGTTACTCAGTCCTTCCTTAAGAAATCTAATTATCATACAAGGGAGTCAAAGTTATCAAGGATTGGAGTGAGAGTTCTTTCAAAAGCAGCCATTTCTTTTATCCTCTTTAGATACTTTTCATAACTCCATTCTTTATCTCTTTTGTAGTAGAACTTATTCATAGCACCTAAAAATAGATGCGGAAACATCAAATCCAGCTTAACAACCATCCACTCGGAAGAAGTCAAAGGATTTTCAGATTGGTAATAGTTAATGAATTTTTTTACAAGCTCCATATCCCATTTACCGCTTTTTTTCATTATCTTGTTAAGAAGCTTTCTTATATCACGTGCCGGTATATCTACTGTAAGTGAATCCGTATCAAGGATAAAAACCCTTCCGGAGGGATTTAGAAGCAGGTTGCCCGCTGCAAAATCCTGGTGACATAATCCCCCGGTGTTGCTTATTTTTTCTACCCAGTTTTTGTACTCTTCTCCTTTTAAGCCCTCTAAAGCTTTTCTTCCTCTTTCATAGAAGTATGGAAACTCCTTTAGTACTACTTTGCCGATTTCTCCATTCTCATTAGAAGCTAATTCCTTATTATAGAAGCTGTTCATATCCTCCAGCTGCTCTTCATAATCAGCAATCCATCTTCCCAGGTGGATTTTTGGTTTTGTACCCTCTAGAGGGGAAAAACCCGCTGATGCCGCGTGGAATTTTGCCAACTCCTTAGAGATTATTTTAAATTCCTCAGCCACGCTGTATGAAGGGTTTTTTCCTTCTGCAGCTTCGGACAAGACATAACAGGTACTGTTAATATTTACATAATCGCAGCCAGTTTTTGTTTTGATTACTGTCGGGATATTTATTCCTTTTTGACAAAGGTGTCTAACTGCACTTAGTATATACTTTAAGGTATCCTCTGAGTTTGATATTTTTTTTAAGATCTTAAATCCATAAGGTGTTTCTATCCACCAAACACCTTTCTTTTCCTTATATGATTCGTTTCTTACGGATTTAACCGTTATGTCGTAATGACCTAGTATATCACCAAGGGGCTCATTATTTATTGAAGTCAATTGGCTTCGCCTCCTTTCATATGGAGTTAGTTAATTCACCAATACTTCATTTATATAGTCTTTGAAGTACAGGTAAATAAAAGAGGGGGAGAAGGGGGGGCCCTCCTCCATTTTATGTCTCTTTTATTAAATGAAAGAGACAAAATCATATACTCAAAAAGGAAAAGAAGTTTTATAAACTAGTCAACATCAAGTTCCATTTCCTCTTCCATTTCTTCTTCTAATGCATTATCCCAGGAAATTTTTAATGTAAATGAGCCGCCTTCTTCATCTTCGCTGAATTTGACCTTATAATCAAGATCGCGGTCGGTTGGTAAGCATACTCCTTTACCTTCTACCTCCAGTTTGCCGGAAAAAAGCTCCGGAATGATTTTCTTAATGAATTCGGCTAAATCGGATTTTGAGCCGAAAAAATCCTGTTGATACTTCATATAAGCAGATCTCCTTTCGATTATTAGATTATTGATTGCTTCTTTTACATAATATTCATCTTAAGATATTATGTTCCCTATATTGTTATATTTTTTTAACATTAATTTGTTGGATCTGAGGATTTTGATCAAAAAAAGAAAAGCCTTTTATTAAGACTTTTATAGGATAAAGATTATCTCTTGTTGAGATTTTTTAGAAACTCAGGTGTTATGCTTGCAAATCCGGATCCCGGCATTACCGGCCTGTTGTTTGAAGGAGCTGATCTAGGATCTGGTGCGGGGTTATGTTTGTTGTTATAAGCTTCCTTCTTTAATAGCTCCAGCTCCGTTTTAATGCTTGAAATATCTGTTTGTGATGTACTATTTCTTACAGAGTCTTGAGAATCAACCTGATTTTCAAGTATGAGTTGCCTCTCTTCAATATTGTTTATCTTTTCATTTAGTTGATTTATAGACTGTTTAATTTCACTCACATTTTTAGTTATTAACTCCAGGGTGTCAGTAACCAGCTTCTTTAGCTCCACCAAATCAGTATTTTCAGCGGATTCCGTACTGCTATTTTCAGTTTGCTGTCTGTTTATGTACATTCTTCTATAAGGTGATAACATATGACAATCCCTCCCATCATATATTTTATTATATTTTACGATATGGCGAATTGTTCCTTAGTAAGGATAAGAATTTAAGCATAACAAAACCGGAAGCAAATAAATGCTCCCGGTTTGTAATAAGTTTGTTGGATGCTTAGGCTTGATACCTTTAAAGCATAGCATATTGATTAGGGGACGTTACTTGGTTATATCAAAAGTATAGTTCATTCCGGAGTTATTATCCCAGTTGTTTGCACAGTCCTTAAAGCATAAGTTTAAAGAATCGGACTCTGTTACAGGTATCACAGTTTCAAAGCCTGTATCCGTTCTTGTCATAGGATAGTCATATATATTGTTCCATTTGTTTCCGAATCCAACATGTGCATATATATGGCTTGCTCCACTTTTTGATAGGAGACCGTCATACATAACTGTTATTTTTTCTCCAGGAGTAGGTACTGCAGGTTTAATAGTCACACCGTTTGATAAATAGTCATTATTGGCCTTTGCAGCTCTTGGCATCATGATTCCTCCAATCGTATTAAAGAAATAGCTTATCTAATAAAAAACACAATATATAATATTATGTGCACTTCAATTATAGAGATCGAACTGTAAAAGTAGATAAACAAGATAGGCAAGCCATTTGTATCAAATTAGCGGAGCGAATTATATGTTTATCTTTACAGTTCGTTATCTCTAGAACTTTGGACTTACTGATTCCAACATTAATCAACAAAAGACTATATATTGAAACCGCTCCCATGAAGTAAGCCTTATTATTATTTACTTCTTTATTTTAAAAAATACTGGCGTAATAAAATGTAATATAGTGTAATAAATAACTGATTTAAGAGAATAATAAGTAAGCTTGACCTAAAAAACAGAAAATAACAAACTTGATTAAATTTTAAATGAATTAAACTTAACAATATTACAAAAGCTTTTATAGGGAAGCCAAAGTTATTTTTTTAACTGGGTAGCAATCGTGACTCTTTATATATGCCAAATAATTCCATAAAGCAGTGTTTTTGTCTAAAAGATTATAACTATTTTAAATAGTTTTTAAAAGATTATGTAAGAAATTTATGAAAGGATGAATTAAATGAAAGCAGTTATCATGGCGGGAGGAGAAGGTACCAGGTTAAGGCCGCTGACATGCAATAGACCAAAGCCAATGGTGCCGATTGTGAACAAACCTGTTATGGAACATATTATCGAGTTATTAAATAAACACCATCTAACTGATATTGCGGTGACTCTTCAGTATATGCCAGATATAATAAAAGATTACTTCGGTGACGGAAAAGATTTTGGAGTGAGCCTAAGATATTATGTAGAAGACAAACCCATGGGAACGGCAGGAAGCGTTAAGAACGCTGAAGAGTTTTTGGATGATACCTTTATAGTAATAAGCGGAGATGCTCTAACAGATATTGATCTAAGTGAAGCTATAGAGTTCCACCAAAGCAAAAACTCTGTCGCAACATTGGTGTTAAAAAGAGTTGATATTCCGCTTGAATACGGTGTGGTAGTAACCGACGAAGAAGGAAGGATTACCAGATTCCTTGAGAAGCCAAGCTGGGGTGAGGTATTTAGTGATACTGTAAATACCGGAATATATATTCTCTCACCAGAGGTACTGAAATATTTTAATAAGAATGAAATATTTGACTTCAGTAAAGACCTTTTTCCAATACTCCTAAAGGAGAAAAAGCCTATGTATGGATTTGTAACCCAGGAGTATTGGTGTGATATAGGAGACTTAAGGGCTTACAGTCAGGCCAATATGGATGTTCTGGACGGAAAAGTGAAAGTCAGTATACCCGGAAACGAGATAAGAGAAAAGGTATGGGTTGGCAGCGGAACAGTTATTGAAGACAATGTCAATATTGAAGCTCCCTGTGTGATAGGAGCAAATACGAAAGTTAAAAAGGACTCCGTAATTGGAAGTTATTCTGTTCTAGGGGATTATAATATAATAAGTGAAAGAAGTGGCATAAAAAGGAGTATAATTTGGAAAAATAATGTAATTGACAGAAACGTTCAATTGCGAGGGGCGGTTATATGTAATAAGGTTAATCTTAAAGAAGGTGTATCAGCTTTTGAAAATTCTGTTATTGGTGATGATACACAGATCAAGGACAAGGCAGTAATTAAGCCAAACATAAAGATATGGCCCAATAAGATGATTGATGAAGCAACGGAGGTCAGCTCAAACCTTGTGTGGGGTTCAAAATTTATACGCTCAATTTTTGGATTTAGAGGACTGGCGGGGGAAATAAACGTGGATATAACGCCAGAGTACGCATCAAAGCTAGGTGCAGCCTATGGAGCTATTTTTAAGGGAAAAAGCAAAATAGGAGTAAGCTCTGATGATTCAAACGCTGCTAAAATGCTTAAAATATCCTTTATGTCGGGACTAATGTCCGCAGGATTGGAAGTTCTTGACTTAGGGATAATTCATCTGCCAGTTACAAGATCTGCGGTAAGATTTTATGGAGCTGATGGAGGTATTCACATAAGTACATCAAGCAGGAATGCAGGAAGGCTCCATGTGGATTTTTTAGATAAAAACGGTAGCAATATAGATAGAGGTACGGAGAGAAAAATTGAGAACGCATTCCAGAGGGAAGATTTCAGCAGATGTGAAGGAGATTCAATTAAAGGAATAGAAATAGTTCCTGACTATACCAGTTTTTATATTAGAAACATTATAAACAGTGTTAAAGAGAAGAAGCTTGGGTATAGAATCGCTTTAAACTCTCCTTCAAAGTTTATACTGGATACCGTATCCGAATTACTGACAAGTTTGGAATGTGTTGTTGAAACTACTAACCTGGATCTTGACAACAAAAGAACCATGAGAAATGGAAATGAATCTGACGAAATAACCTATTTTACAAGTTTGACAAGGATGGGTGATTATGATCTTGGGGTTTCAATTGAAGATACATCGGAAAAAATGATGCTGATAGATAGTAATGGCAGGGTTGTAACGGATGATTTGTTTACCGCCCTTATCTCGTTAATTATGTTTAAAACGGTTCAGGGAGGTACAGTTGTTGTTCCTATCTCTACAAGCCATGTGGTGGAAAAACTGGCAGAGGAAAATAACGGAAAGGTAATAAGGACAAAAACATCTCCACAGGACTTAATGAACAAGATTTTAGGCAATGATATAAAAGAGGAAGTTTATAACCAGTTTACACTGCATTTTGATGCTATTGCGGGACTTGTAAAAATACTGGATTTCATGAAGGTCAATAAATATAACCTTACTGATTTGATTAACATGATCCCGGATTTTCATATAAGTGAAAAGGAAGTTGAATGCTCCTGGAGTGCAAAAGGTAAAGTAATAAGACAAATTATTCAGGAGAATGACAATGAAAGCATACAAACTTTAGAAGGCGTAAAGATTTTTAAAGATGGAGGATGGGTTTTGGTTCTACCCGATGCCGAACAGCCCGTATGCAAAATTAAAAGTGAAAGCAGTTCAGCTGAATTCGCTGAGGAATTGACAAACTTCTATGTAAATAAAGTTAGAGAAATAAGCAAAAGTTGATACAAAAAATGAGAATGGGATTTTGAGGTTAGCTCAAGACTCATTCTCATTTAAAATAAATAATATACTAATCTCCGAATATAGGATCATAATCTTCTTCTATAAAAGGTTCAAAATAAAAGTCAATATACATAAGTGTTTCACTATCTTTAACCGAAAAAGGTGCTCTAAACTCAAACTCAGGCTCTTTTACCCTATCCCTGGCATCCTTGTCAAAAGGCAAGCTCTCTACAAGATGAACACCGTACTCGGAAAGCTTATTTACTACCCAGTTGAATTCATTCATATCATCTACATCCATACAGGGTATGATACCCTTTTTCATTTCCTTAACAACATCTTCAATTTCACCCGTTTGATACCTGACGTGGTAGAACATTAAAACAACCTCCAAACAGAAATTATAATTTTATAAACCGCTAATATTTTATACCACAATTCGATGGCTTGGAAGCAAAAATTTATTATGTTACTCCATAAAACGTTTTACATGTATAAAATACCAGCTTTTAATAAGTTTGAAGGTCGTTTCTATTATTATCAAGTTGTGCCTCTAATGCAACAGATGTATATGTCTTAAAGCTGTCTTCATAATCTTTTATGGCATCTATAAAAGTACTGTCGTTTGTTCTTCTAAACAGGGCAAATATTATGTCATCCATATAATCATCAAAATATGTTGTAATAAGATAATACTTAACCCTAAGGTCTGTCAAACCTCTAAAGAAATTTCTTGCAGGCGTCAAACCTATATCCATAATAAAGCTTAGGTCGGAGGCTGCAATATCATAATTTGAATTTGATCTAAGGATGTTCATATCACCTACATCAGTGCTGGATATTGTATTAATGCCGAGTTTCTCAAGCTCATCCTGTATTGTGGTACGGCAAAGATAGTGCCTTGAACTCTCATGGCTCATTTTTACATATCTGTCTTCATAGTATTCTTCTTTGAAATCAATTACGGTTCTTTTAAGGATCCTCTCTTCACGCGAAAGCAGATTATTATCTAGCAGGAATCTAAAAAAATTTACATCTCTTTCACCACCGCTGGAGGCTTTTGAATTCTGAAGTATATTTTCCAGTGATACACTGATTTCTCTTGAATCAAGTTTTTCTGTAAGTAAGTCACTAAGCAATTTCATCACCTCGTAAAATAAAGAGATTGAACTGTAAAAACAGACTGTAAGACTTCTTTACAGCTCATAATCTCTAGTATAACCAGTCTCTTAAACTATTAATACAAAAGATCAGTTTTCCAGCTCTGAAACAAAGACAAGACGGATATTTTTTTTATCAAATTCCGGCAGCATCTCTATTATTGCTTCTGCAAATGCGTCACTTCCTTCATAGCCGACGTGACCGACAGCTATTGCGTTTCCTTTCTCCAATGCTGCTTCACCTGCTTTAATCAACTGTTTTTTGATATGCTCCTTAGATTTTTTTTCATTCAACATTATGCTTGCCATATGGTATTTTACTCCTTTTAACCGGGCTATTTTTTCAATCTCCGGCTGCTTTTTGGTGTTATTGTCCAAAAAGAAAATATTTTTTTGTCTAAGTGCATCAAAGATATCAGGGAATACCTGTTTATCCCCCCTAATTATTCCTTTAGTATCTAAATTAGCACCTACGGCATAAGGTACGTCAATGATAGAACTTACGGCAGTTTGGTAAATTTCGTCATTGACCATAATCACAGGTGAGCTGTTTTTATAGTCTAAAGGCAAATGAACCATAACCTCATATCCTTTTTCATGTGCCAGGATAGCATCGGTTTTGGTAAGGTTTTGAAATGGCATGATTGAAAAGGTCAGGTGCCTGTCTATGGACATTATCCTTTTCATTCCATCTCTTCCCAATCCGAAATAGTCTATGACAATGGCAAGATTTCCTCCTGTAGTTTTTCCTGCGGCTTCCTGTTCTTTATTAAAGACATTGCCGGAAGTCTCGGTGCTTTGTGAAGTAAAGTAATTGGAAAAATAATAAGTATTGATAAATACAACGGTTAAGATTAAAAAACATGCTGACAATAAGGTTTTTAATTTTGGTCCCTTAAGATAAAAAAAGAATGATTTTTTCATATATAACACACCGTAAGATATATACCTATGATTAGTATACTTACCGACTAAAGAAAAATATAACAGAAATGATTTTAAAAATCATTTGTTGGAGAATATATGAAGATACTTGAAATAGAATATTTTTGATGTAGAATAGAAATATTAGATATTTTTTTATGATATGTTTGTCATATAATACTTTAATCTAAAGGAAGCCTTATAATGAAAAGGAATGATAGCAATTATATAATGTTAATCATGTTTATGCTGCTGGGGCTGGTTCTATCTGTCCAGTTCAGGAGCGTTATGAACTCCAACAAGGATAAGCCTTCTATTGCATACAAAATTGAAAGCTTAAAAGAGCAGCTTAATGCTGAAAAGGTTGTTGGAAGCAAACTAAGAGAAGAAATAGATGTAAACATCAAGAAACAGGAAGAATATATAAAGACTGTAATGGAGAACAGGAACGATGACACTTTAAAAAAAGAGTGGGAGGAAGCAAAGCTGGCTGCCGGACTGACTGATGTAACCGGGGATGGAATAGTTATTAAGTTAAACGATGCTGTGGTAAAGATAGAAGGTGCTGTAAAGCTTAATATTGTCCATGATACCGACCTGGTTGAAGTGGTTAATGAATTGAAGAAGGCAGGAGCTAAGGCCATATCAATTAATAATGAGAGGATTATATCTACAAGTGAAATTATTTGTGCCGGACCTACCATACGAATAAACAGAACCAGGTATTCAGTACCCTTTGAAATAAAAGCTATTGGTGACCCGAAAAGGATGCATGAGTATCTTATTAATAGCGAAATAGCCAGGGATTTTAAGGAATATGGAGTAAGATTTGAAGTAGGGGAAGCCAAGGGTATTGTGGTTCCCAAATACAGCGGAAAACTAAGTAATATAATTAAGGGGTTGGAGGTAGTAGAATAATGAAATTTGCCAGAAATCTTTCAATAACTGTTATATGCGTTATACTTGGTGTAATGGTGGCTTGGCAGTACAAAAGCATTGATAATAACAAAAAATATGAGACCAATCAGAATAACAGGCTGGATAAATTGATAGATGATCTTTCAACAGAGAGAAAAGCCAATGAGAACCTAAGAAACAGAAATAAAGAGTTGGAAAAGCAGGTTTCTGAATGGGTTAATGCAAAGGGTAACATTGATAAAATAGAGGCAAGTATTAAAGAGGAGTTGGAGAGGGCAAAGATTCTTTCGGGCTTGGTAGGAGTTAAGGGTAAAGGAGTTATTATTACTTTGGATGATGGGGATGAATACTCTAAAGTGTCTGAAAGAGATCTACTGTATCTTATAAATGAGCTAAGAGCATCAGAAGCTCAAGCAATTTCTGTCAATGAGGAAAGAATTATTGCAATGAGTGAAATCAAGCAAACCGGAGATTATATAGTTATAAATGGAAGACAGTTAAAACATCCTTTTACCGTAAAAGCCATAGCAGAACCTGAGAAACTGGAAAATGCACTTAAAATGCTTGGAGGAATTCTGGAAACATTTGAGGATTATTACGGTCTTAAGGTTAGTATGGAAAAGAAAGATAGTATAATAATTCCTAAAGTCAGAGATGACGGTTCTGTCATAAAACATAACTTACTAAGCCCGACGAATTAGCTTTTAGATGGTTTCACAAAAGCTAATTTTGGAGCATTTTTTGAAGAGTTGGCTATCTTTAAATAATTAGGCCTTAAATTGTGTACTGATAATTCACATGTTAAAGTACATTAATTTAAGGCCTATATTCATTATTACACATAAGGCGGAATATTAATTATAGAGATTGAACTGTCTTTACGGGAGGACTTGTTTTATGAAAAGTAAGATAATAATTCTTTGTGTACTGTTTTTTTCATTATTCACAATAAACTTTATTAGCAGGGGGCAAAGCGAAAAACTGAACCTGCCCGATTTGGGAGGTGTTTACTCGGTAAGCCTGGATAATATCGATTTTAGTACTGAGATTACCGGTATGCTAAGTGATGGAGTTGTGAGCGAAGTTCCTGATGATAAAGACGTTTTTGTCGAAACGTCCATGAACGGCCAGTTCAGCAACAAGGTACTGCGGTGGGGAATTGCAAGAAGAGGCTATGGCAAGACGCCTGACGCAGACCCGGGTACGCCTGCGCTTTTATCAAAATATGGAGGGATATACTTAGGGGATACTTCTAAAAAAAAGATATATCTTACATTTGACGAAGGCTATGAAAATGGTTATACCGCAAAGATCCTTGACGTTTTAAGGGATAACAATGTCAAGGCAGTATTCTTTATAACGGGGCCTTACTTAAATGATCACCAGGACCTGGTAAGAAGAATGGTGGAAGAAGGGCATGTTGTAGGGAATCATACCATACACCATCCCAGCCTTCCAAGTATCAGCGACAGCGAACTGGAAGAAGAGATTTTGGGTCTTCACAGGGCTTTTTATGAAAAGTTCGGAAAACACATGAAATATTTAAGGCCTCCTAAGGGTGAATACAGTGAAAGAACCTTGGCAGTTACACAAAAACTGGGATATACAAATCTTTTCTGGAGTTTTGCGTATGATGACTGGTATAGAGATAAAACAAGAGGTGCAGATTATGCTTTTAAAAAGGTCATGGATAACCTTCATAACGGAGAAGTAATCTTGCTCCATGCAGTATCCAAAGATAATGCAGATGCTTTGGACAGGATAATAAAAGGCGTCAGGGAGAGAGGATTCGAGTTTGGAGACATAGATAATATAAACAACTTAAAAGGAGAGGGGCACATGTAATTAACAGGTTCTTCAAAGCATAAATTATATTAAACGCACTAAATACGAGCTAATGGAAAAAAGCGTTTTAAGGAGAATATTCATGCCCAGAGGAAAAAAAGAACGTATAAAAAAAAGTAAAGAGGAAAAGCAAAAAAGAAATTTAAAGGAAAAGATGACAGAGATTTTGGAACTTCCAAAGGAAATTGTGCTGGATTTACCCAAAATAACCATGTTCGGCAGCGGGAACCTTCTTGTAGAAAACTATAAAGGCATTATTGAGTATGATGATAACCGGATAAGAATAAATACCAGTCAGGGCATTATAAGGGTTACGGGCGGCAGCATGGTAATCAAGGAAATTACATCGGAGGACCTCTTGATTGACGGGGATATAGTTTCTTTAGAGTTTCTAAAATAAAAAAGATGTAAGGCTTATACTAAGAAGTAACTATCTGCTGATTTACATGGGGGAATTCAAATGTTATTATTGAGGTTATGGAATTATATAAGAGGATATGTTATTATATTGGTTGAAGGATATTTCCTAGAGAAATTTGTGAATATATGTATAAGAAGGCAGATTCTCCTTTGGGATATCAAAAGGCAAAAGAACAGCATGATGGCCTTAAAAGTCAGCATTAAGGGATTTAAACTATTAAGGCCTATAGCCAGAAAAACCGGATGCAGGGTAAGGATAGTAAGAAAGAGGGGATTACCCTTTATAATAAATAGATACAGAGGCAGGAAAACATTTATACTTGGTGCAGCGGTATTTATTGTGTTATTTTATTTTATGACATCTTTTGTATGGACTATAGAGGTTACCGGGAATGAAAAGGTAGAAACGGATTTGATTCTAAACGAACTTGTAAGTATGGGTGTTAAGCCCGGCGTTCTTAAGTATAAGATTGATCCGGAAGATATAGCAAACTCCATTATTATTGATATTAGAGAACTTTCCTGGGTTAATGTGATGGTCAAGGGGACAAAGGTAAAGGTTGAGGTCGCAGAAGGTGTAAACCGGCCCCCAATGGTACCTAAAGAAGTGCCATGTAATATTGTAGCTGGAAAAGATGGAGTCATTAAATCAATAGTTGTAAAAGCCGGACAGGAGGCAGTAAGAGTTGGAGACACTGTAAAGAAAGGCCAGCTTTTGATATCCGGAACCGTTCCTATTAAGAATCAGGATGAAAATCCTAGGAAGGTTCATGCAATGGGTGTGGTAAAGGCCAGGACCTGGTATGAAAACAAGCAGCCGGTAAACCTGAAAGTTGTAGAAAAAATAAGGACCGGGGAAAAACAGGATAATATTTCACTTGTTCTTCCATGGAATAAAGTAGGATTATTCCATAAAAAGATAATGTATGGTGACTTTGACAGGGTTGAAATGAAGAAGACCTTATCAATTGGTGAGGACTTTGTGCTGCCCTTTGGAATAGTTATTGAAAGATACTATGAGAACAGCATTGTAGAAGCTTTGGTTTCTTTGGAGGAAGCTAAGAAGAACGCTGCAGATGTAGCTTATGAGGAAGCTTCCAGCCAAGTTCCGGAGAATGCGAAAATTGTTAATACCAGTTTAAGCTTTCTTGAAAAGGACGATGGAGGGCTTGTTGCAGATGTAATAATTGAGTGTATAGAAGATATCGCAGTTACAAAAGAGATTGGAGGAGAATGATTGGAAAGTCTTATAGAAGTATCTTTGGAATTTGATAGAATTGAACACGCAATGAACCTTTTTGGAAACTTTGATGAAAACATCCATATTGTAGAAGATGCATTCAATGTAAAAGTTATTTCCAGGGATGATGAAATAAGAGTTGTTGGCTATAGTGAAGGTGTGCAGAAGGCTCAAACAGTTCTTCAGCGCCTTATAAGTATGGCGTCGCAGGGAGATGTCATAACAAAACAGAGTGTGAGCTATCTGGTTCAGCTTGCTAATGAAAATCAGTTGGACAAGGTTAAAGATTTTCACGCTGATTATATTTGCCTTACGGCAAGAGGAAAACAGATAAAATCCAAGACCCATGGACAAAAAGTCTATGTAGATGCTATAAAGAATAATGATATAGTTTTCGGTATCGGACCTGCAGGTACAGGTAAGACATTTTTGGCGGTAGCCATGGCTGTAAATGCTTTTAGAAATAAGGAAGTCAACAGGATAGTTCTTACCAGGCCGGCAGTTGAGGCAGGGGAAAAACTGGGTTTTTTGCCAGGTGACTTGCAGAATAAGGTTGACCCGTATCTAAGGCCTTTATACGACGCACTTTATGAGATGATGGGATTTGAGACCTATCAAAAGTACCTTGAAAAGGGTATGATAGAGGTGGCTCCTCTAGCTTATATGAGAGGCAGAACCCTGGATGACTCTTTTATAATACTTGATGAAGCCCAAAACACTACCCAGGAACAGATGAAAATGTTTCTGACACGTATAGGTTTTGGATCAAAGGCTGTTATTACGGGAGATATAACACAAATAGACCTGCCGGGAGATAAAAAATCGGGTCTTAAGGAAGTAATGAAGGTATTGAAGGATATAAAGGGAATATCGTTTGTTCATCTATCCGATAGGGATGTTGTTAGACATGAGCTTGTTCAAAAGATAATACAGGCTTATGAAAGATTTGATAAAGCAAGGGATCATCACAAATAGGAGACTTTAGGTAAGAAGCTTCTTTTGGAGGAGAACAAAAATATGACCAAAGAAAAAAAGCGGGATATTCACAGCAATTTCAGAGTTTATTTTAAAGATAAGCATATCCAGAGGATTCTTATTGCTGCCTTGACTATTATACTTGCGTTTATTATTGTACTAAATGGTGCCACTCCAAAGAAATACAGGTTAAAACTGGGTGAGAAATCACAGTTTGATATTACAGCGTCAAGAGAAATTACTAATACTGTAAAAACCCAGCAAAATGCTATTAAGGCTGCCAAGGAAGTACCTCCGGATATGAAGGAAATAAGGAATGCCTCTATTGAAGTTCTAAGCAGCGTTGACAGCTTTTTGTCCCTTATAGAAAGTGTAAGAAAAAATATCGACAAAAGCATCAAGTCTGCAGGTTTAAGCCCGGGCGACAGCAATTACAACCAGGTTGCTGCAGGCGAACAGAAGAAGGCGGCAGTGCTGCTAAGTAATAATATTAAAGATCTGGGTATTTCTCTCTCTGAAGAACAGGTGCTTTATCTTGTTTCAAAAGCCAGTGATGATGATATACAGAGTTTTGAGTCTGTGATGAAAGATATGGTAAGCAATATGATGAAGAAGGATATCACAGAAGAAAACCTGTCTCAAAGAATTGTTGAGCTTCAAAAGAGCATCCAGGACACCGATTTGAAGCAGGAATTAAAGATTGTAGGTGTAATGGTATCAAACAGCATTTTAAAGCCAAACAGGACTATCAATGTAGAAACTACGGAGATCAAGAGGGAAATAGCTTATAATGACCCGAAAAACATCGAAAAAATCAAGAAGGGCCAAAGGATTTTAAGCGTAGGAGATGTAGTAACGGAAGACAAGCTTAAAGTACTTGAAGATCTGAACCTGCTTGAGACAAAGAGTAAGTTCGACTACGCTCTTGCTGGCGGAATACTGGTTGTTCTTGGTATGCTTTCACTATTATTAATACTGTATATGAATAACTTTTGCAAGAAAGTCTTTTACAACAGGAATGACCTTATACTCCTTTCCATTGTTATTCTTCTTACACTTCTTATTGCAAGAGTGGTTTACGAGTATTCTACCTTGGCAATACCTATTTTCATAGCTACAATGCTTATTTCCATTCTACTTGATGTAAGGCTTGCCCTTGTAGTGAATTTTATTTTGGCTATAGCGATATCACTTATGACAAACAGCGAAACAAAGTTTATTTATATGGCTATAATCAGCGGAGCTTTTTCAGCATTTGTTGTTTCAAAGGCCAATCAAAGAAACAAACTGTCTCTGGCAGGCGCAGTAATTGCTGTGCTTAATGTACTTGTTATGGTTTCAATTGATATAGTATACAAGTTTGGAATTGAAACAATGATAATTGACGGTGTCATAGTTTTCTTCAACGGACTTATATCAATGATAATTACAATCGGCCTTCTGCCGTTTCTGGAAAGTACTTTCAATATTATAACACCCTTAAGGCTTCTTGAACTGGCAAACCCAAATCAGCCTTTGTTAAGAAGACTTCTTACAGAGGCTCCCGGGACATACCACCACAGCTTGATGGTTGGTAATCTGGCAGAGGCAGGAACGGAAGCTATAGGCGGGAATGCATTGCTTGCCAGGGTGGGAGCGTATTTTCATGATATCGGAAAACTCAAAAGACCTAATTTTTTCATTGAGAACCAGATGAGTGACAATCCCCATGACAAGATGACTGCCAATTTAAGTGCACTTGTTATTACGTCCCATGTTCAGGACGGAGCGGAGATGGCTAAAAGATATAAGGTACCCCTTGCAATACGGGACATTATTGTGCAGCATCATGGCACCACTCTTGTGGCATATTTCTATCATAAGGCCAAGAAGACCGAAAAGGGTGAAGCAGTAGTGGATGAGGCGAACTTCAGGTATGATGGGGTAAAGCCGGCTTCCAAGGAGTCAGCAGTGGTAATGCTGGCAGATTCTGTAGAAGCAGCCGTCAGATCTATGACCGATAAGACGGAGGGGAAAATAGAGGGGCTTATCAGGAAAATTATAAAAGATAAATTGGATGATGGACAGTTGGATCAGTGCAATTTGACTCTTAAGGACCTTGACAATATTGCCAAAGCATTTATGAAGGTATTTAGCGGGTTCTTCCATGCAAGGGAGGAATATCCTGATGTAAAGAGAGTAGCAAATAAGTTAAAGGAAGATAATACAGAATATAAGACCGCTGCAGCCATTGATGCCGCAGGTTCTCTAAAAACAGCGGTTCAAGATGCTGTGACCGAAACATCGGAGGAAATCGCTGCAGGCTATGAGAAAAGCAGTATAAAGGGAGAGAAATAGATGGGTACAATTATAGAAAATTTGCAGGATAGGATTGATATAACTGATGATATTCTTGTGTTAATGGATAGTGCTGTAAAGATAAGCCTTGAAATGGAAAATTTCAAATTTCCCTTTGAAGTAAGCGTTATGATTACCGATAATGAAAAAATAAGGGAAATTAATTATGAGCAAAGGCAAATAAATAAGCCTACCGATGTATTATCTTTTCCTATTGTCGATATGTATGAAGGAGAGATAAGGTCAAGCAATGGTGATTTTGATCTTGATGAAGGGCTTATGGTTTTGGGGGATATCGTAATTTCAATAGAGAAGGCAATGGAACAATCGAAGGAATATGGACATACTTTTGAAAGGGAGCTTATATTTCTCCTGACCCATGGAGTTTATCACCTGCTTGGCTATGACCACGATACTGAAGAAAGAGAAAAAACTATGATGACAAAGCAGTATGGTGTACTAGATAGGTTAAACCTTAAGAGGTCATAATGTTGAGGTATAATTGAATATGAAGAACAGAAACCTGATTGACAGCTTTAATAACGCAATAAACGGTATAGTTCATGCCATTAAAACAGAGCGTAATATGAAGATACATATCGCAATAGCTTTAACACTTTTTGTAATGAGTTTGTTTTTTGACATGACAAAGACCGAGTTTATGATTATTTGTTTAACTGTGGGCATGGTAATAATTTGTGAGCTGTTTAACACTTCTATAGAAGCAGTTGTTGATTTAATAGAATCGGGATATAACCCTAAAGTAAAATTTATTAAAGATGTTGCAGCCGGCGCTGTTTTGGTATCAGCTTTTTTTTCGGTAATCATAGGCTATTTTATTTTTTTCGAGAGGGTAAGTACTGGTCTTGAAACAGGTGTTGAACGTATAAGACAGTATCCTATGCATGTAACTGTAATTGCGCTCATAATAACCATAGCAGTTGTACTGGTATTAAAAGCATTTTCCAGAAAGGGTACACCTTTAAGAGGCGGTATGCCAAGCGGACACGCGGCAATTGCTTCGTCAATCACCACTGCAATAGCTTTATGGTCTATTAATATTAAGATAACCATACTATGCTCTTTTTTGACGCTCCTTGTCATTCAAAGCAGGCTTGAGGCGAAAATACATAGTTTTATAGAGGTGTTTATGGGAACTGTACTTGGATTTTTAGTAACTTTAATGCTGTTTCAGGTGTTTTTTACTTCATAAAGAGCTTTTCTAGCTGATAGACAGGTTGGAGTTTTAATAGAGATGAGGAAATGGAGGCAATACAATGGAGGACAGAGAACTTGTCAATATGGCAATAGATGCGAAAAAGAATTCATATTCACCCTATTCAAAATTCCGGGTAGGCTCGGCAGTTTTGACAGATTCCGGCAAAGTATATACAGGGGCAAATATTGAAAATGTCAGTTTCGGCGCCACAAACTGTGCTGAAAGAACTGCCGTTTTTAAGGCGGTATCTGAAGGAGAAAGAAAGATAAAGGCTGTAGCTATAGCTAGTGACAGCGATGAATTGGTGTTTCCTTGCGGTATATGCAGGCAGGTGATTGCCGAATTTGCAGATGAGAATACAAAAGTTATTTGCAGCAGGGGAAATGGTGGCTTCAAGGTATATAAACTGGGGGACCTTCTGCCCAATACCTTTAGGGAGTTTTAAGAAAGTCTTTAATGTTCTAAAAGAAGAAGTCTTGTTTTACAGCTAAAATAATTGTTTGTTAAATTGACATAATAGTACTAATAGGATATTTTTAATAAGAACAGTATAATAAAGTTGACCGGAGGTATGAATATATGGCATTTAAATCCGGGTTTGTCTCAATAGTGGGCAGGCCTAATGTAGGAAAGTCTACACTGCTTAATAAGCTTACAGGTGAGAAAATAGCAATTATGTCCGATAAACCGCAGACTACAAGAAATACCATAAGAACAATAATTACGGGTGAGGATTATCAGATAGTATTTATAGATACGCCTGGAATACATAAACCTAAAACAAGACTGGGAGATTTTATGGTTAATGTTGCCCAGGAAACACTAAATGAAGTTGATCTGGTTTTATTTCTCATAGAAGCCGGGGAGCAAAAGCCAGGTCCGGGTGATTTATTTATTATTGAGCAGTTAAGGAAGATTAAAACACCAGTTTTTCTTATAATAAACAAAATTGACCTTGTTGCTAAAGATCAGATACTTCCTTTAATATCAGAATATAAAGAGTTAATGGATTTTAGGGAAGTAATACCGGTATCGGCTCTTTTTGATGGAGGCCTTGATGTGATTGGAAGTGAAATAAAAAAGATTTTACCGGAAGGCCCCAAATATTTCCCGGAGGATATGATTACTGACCAGGCTGAAAAGGTGATAGCCGCAGAGCTTATAAGAGAAAGGATTCTTGAGCTGGTAAGTGATGAAGTTCCGCATGGTGTTGGTGTTGAGGTTATTACATTTAAAAAACGGGAAGGTAAGGATATAATAGACATACAGGCCAATATTTATTGTGAAAAGGATACACATAAGGGGATATTGATTGGAAAGGAAGGCAAGATGCTTAAAAAAATAGGCAGCCTTTCACGCAGTGAGATAGAAAATCTTCTGGGGACTAAAGTTTTTTTGGAGCTGTGGGTTAAAGTCAAGTCTGATTGGCGCAATAATGAACTAATGTTAAAATCTTTGGGGTATAAAAAATAATGCATAAAAAATGATACATGAATGTAAACTCTGGGTATAAAATATATATGATAAATTTTCAAGTATACAAAAAAAATTTTAGTGTAACCTAATTATTAAGACAAACTAAAATTTGAGGGGGAATACATTTATGTTAAAAGAGTTTGCTTGGAAAGCTTTTGAGAATACAGGCGATATTAAGACTTACATTTTTCTTAAGGAAATTGAAGAAAAAAGCAGGGTAATAAATGAAACTGAAATAGCCAGGGAAGAGGTTGCAATAAGTACTCATTAGAGGAATTTAAGGACCAGATATGAGTTATGTTAAAACTAATGGTATAATTATAAAGGAAGTTAATACTGGAGAGGCTGACAAAATAGTCACTATCTTTTCAAAGAGTAAGGGAAGGATAGCTGCTTCGGCCAAGGGTGCACGAAGGCCTAAAAGTCGCTTGGTTGCAGGTACGCAGCTTCTATGCTACAGCGAATTTGTACTTTATAAGGGTAGAGAAATGTACTCAATTAACAGTTCTGATGTTATCGAACCCTTTTATAACATCAGAAATGACTTGATAAGATTAACATACGCTGCACATATGACTGACATAATAAACGATATTATTCAGGAAAATCAGCCTGCAACCAAGGTGTTGCAGCTTTTTTTAAATTCTTTGTATATGCTCTCCAAAACGGACAAGTCTCCAGAACAGATTGTAAGAATATTTGAAATAAGACTTCTTTCGATTTTAGGATATGCTCCTGCGGTTAGCTGCTGTATCAACTGTGGGAGTGAACAGTTTGAAAGTATGTCTTTTAGCTTTTTAAAGTGCGGGTTCATATGTAACTGCTGTATTGGCAGTGATAAGGGTGCTGTAAAAATTTCTGAGGGAGCGGCTAAAGCCATAAGGTATATAGTATACAGCGATATTAAAAATTTGTTTAATTTTGAATTATTGGATAAAACACTTGAGGAATTGTCCAGAATATCGAAAAGGTACTTAAAAGATAGATTGGAAAGGGATTACAGGAAATTGGATTTCTTGAATACACTAGGACTATAGAGCAAGCAAATAAAAAAACACTTAACAAAGTTAAATGTTCTAAAATGCAATTCCATATTAAAAAAAAGGGCGGTATAAGGAAATATTTTATGACCTATTTCCTTTAAATATATCAAAGAGTATAAACAGAACTTTTAATGGCAGCCTGGCAATCATAGTTTTAAAGTTTTACCTTTAAACTTTAGACCCAAGGCTTTGCGTCATCACTTTTCAGTGATTTTGCCCTGTTTCATAAGTCACAGTTTATATCTCCTTATACCTATGTCGGGAGGAAATATTGTACTATATTTTTATTATAGCACAGGAGTTTTAAAAAATAAAGAAATTTTTACGATTTTCAGTAAAAAAATTACGATTTTTATCATAAGCTTATATCATAAGGGACAGAGTCATATATAAAGAATGTGTATAAATGCACATAAAATAATTAAGTTAGGTATATAAATTAGCTTACAACTATGATATAATATAAATTAGACAATTCAAAGATAGCTTTATCCAGGCTTCAAAAATTCACACTTGAAACTTGAATTATACAATAATGTTTTATCAAAATTATTGTTATATAGTGCTATACATTCCATAAGTAAAGCGCAATTGTTTTTTACCCACTGATAATTGATATTTGATTACAACTTTTTGAAATTATGTTTTTAATTATTAATGCAAATATTAAGCTGCTGGATTAGGCATTGCTTTTTATTTGGTTAATGAATCTTGAAATTTGGCATAAACAGGTTGAAGCTAATATTCAAGTTGAGAGGAGTGGGGTTATGTCAAAATACAATTTGGATCAAAGTTCGGGTTTATTGAGCCTTTTTAGCAACAAGAATATTGCAAAGATAGTTAAATTAGACTCAAGTGTAGATATAAAGCATTTTAAGATGTTTGAATTTATCAACGCGTCAGTTCTTGAGAGAACGGAAAACTCAATTAAGATAGAAGTGAAGGAACATATTCAAGAGACTCTTTTCTTTCCGGAGGATCACCTGGTTATAAATTATTCAGACAATAAAGAACTCTATGTTATGAGTGGTACTGTTACAGATGTTTTCAATCTTTACCCCTTAGTATTAAAAGTTGTAATTAATAATGTGGAAAAATTAAAAGACTTACGAAAACATGAAAGGTACTATGTAAGTCTTACTTCCAATATAAAGGTGGCTGGATTTATTACTCCGGTTTTTGCGGTAGTAAAGAACATAAGCTCAGGTGGCATCAAGGTTAATTGCAAAGACCAGCTAACTTATGAGGATGTCCTTGAAGTAGAAGTTGTTCTGGATAGAACCAATAAGCTGGTTTTTAGTGGAGTTATTGTAAGAAAGAACAAAGTAAAAGACTATTATGAGTACGGTATAGAAATAAGAGGTATATCTGAATCTAATCTTAAGTGCTTATATCATTACTTAAACTGGTTGAATTCGGAATACAGATAAAATAAAGGATATAATGCCTTCACAGAATTTGCTGGGGGCATTTTTTATTATGTGGCTTATTTGATAAATAAATAGATTTTATTGGTTAAACTATATATTATGTGTTAGAATATTTTATTATGTCTTTTGATATATGTAAAATGAGAGGAAGAAGAATGGAGAGAGAAATTTATTTTGATAACAGTGCTACAACAAGACCATATGATGAGGTTATTGAGTTTATAAATTATATTAACAAAAATGTTTACGGCAACCCTTCATCCCTTCATTCAAAGGGGATAGAAGCCGAAAGGCTTATAAGAAATGCAAGAGAGATCATTGCCAAAACCCTGGGGGTACAAAGAGAAGAAATTTATTTTACTTCCGGAGGAACAGAAGCTAATAACCTTGCCATATTAGGCTATCTTAAGGCCAATCCCAGAAAGGGAAGACATGTTGTTACTACCAGAATTGAACATCCATCTGTTATTGAGGTATATAAATTCTTATCAGATGAAGGTTACAAAGTAGATTTTTTGGATGTGGATAAAAACGGTATTATTGACATTGAGGGCTTAAGGGAGAAAATAAACAGCGATACAGCTTTGGTCAGTATTATTTATATAAACAATGAGACAGGCACTATAGAGCCCATTGAGGAAATTGTGAAAATCAAAAACAGTATAAATAAGGAAACAGTACTGCATGTAGATGCTGTACAGGCGTATGGGAAAACAAGAGTTTTACCCAAAAAGGAAGGTATTGATATACTGACAATCAGTTCTCACAAGATTCACGGACCCAAGGGAGTCGGTGCATTATACATAAGTAAGAGTGTAAAGGTCAAGCCCCTGATATTGGGCGGGGGGCAGGAGTGCCTTGTAAGGTCGGGTACAGAGAATGTTTCCGGTATTTGCGGTTTTGGGACAGCAGCTGATATAACTTTTAAAAATATGGATGAAAATTATGAGCAATGCAAAAGCTTAAAAATAGCTTTTACCAAAAAGCTTGTAAGTGAGATGGATGATGTAGTAATTATCTCGCCGGAAGACTCATCACCGTATATTTTAAATGTATCATTCCGAAATATCCGTGCGGAAGTACTTCTCCACCACCTTGAAGCAAGAAGTATATTCGTATCCACAGGTGCTGCCTGTTCTTCAAGAAAGAACGTTCACAGCCATGTGCTTAAAGCCATGGGGGTTAAGCCTGATATAATTGAGGGAGCCATAAGATTCAGTTTTTCGTCCTTTAACACATTAGAAGAAGTGGAAGAAACAATAGAAGTACTTAAGGGTGTTTTACCTAAAATTAGTATAAAGCGCGGAGGGAAAAGATGAAAAAGGTTATTTTGGTGAGATATGGGGAAATATTGTTAAAAGGGCTCAATAGGCCTGTATTTGAGAATAAGCTTATAAGCAATATTAAAAGAGCTATACATAAACTGGGAAAAGTAAGTGTAAACAAATCACAGGGGAGGATTTACATTGAGCCCTATGAAGAGAACTATGATTTTGATGAGGCAATCAGTCTTCTTAAAAAGGTGTTCGGTATTGTGTCTGTAAGTCCTGTATGGAAAATAGATACAGACTTTGAAGTGATTAAAGAGTATTCGCTTAATATGGTAAGAGACCTGGTTGAAAGGAAAGGCTTTACAACATTTAAGGTTGAAACCAAAAGAGGAAACAAGCGTTTTCCTATGGATTCACCAGAAATAAGCAGGGAATTGGGGGCGCACCTTCTTACCAATATCCCCTCTCTTAAAGTGGATGTTAACAGACCCTCATTTATACTATATGTTGAAGTCAGAGAGTTTACTTATATTTATTCTGAGATAATGCCCGCAGTTTGCGGTATGCCTACAGGAACAAACGGCAAGGCCATGCTCTTGTTATCCGGTGGTATTGATAGCCCCGTAGCAGGTTGGATGATAGCAAAGAGGGGTGTTGAGCTGGAGGCTGTACATTTTTATAGCTACCCTTATACAAGTGAAAGAGCGAAGGAGAAGGTAGTTGAACTTACCAGGATTCTTTCTTCATATTGCTATAAAATTAACCTTCATATTGTTCCATTTACCGATATCCAGCTGGAGATAAATGACAAATGCCCCCATGACCAGATGACTATAATTATGAGAAGAGTAATGATGATAATTGCGGAAAGAATAGCGCAAAAGAGGGGGGCTCTTGCTCTGGTGACCGGTGAAAGTGTCGGTCAGGTTGCCAGTCAGACTATGCATAGTCTTGCAGTCACAAATGCTGTAGTTGATATGCCGGTTTTCAGACCGCTTATAGGTATGGACAAAAATGAAGTTATAGAAATAGCCAGAAGAATAGGAACATTTGAGACTTCAATCCTTCCATATGAGGACTGCTGTACTGTTTTTGTTGCAAAGCATCCCAATACAAAACCGCAGCTTGACAAAATTTTGCTTTCCGAAAGCAGGACAAATATGGAGGAATTAATTGATAAGGCCATAGATAACACGGAAGTATTGACCTTGACTTCCGAATAATCTGGTTAATAGAAAGAGAATATGGATAAAACATTTAATAAATTTAAAAAATGGATGTATGTAATATTATATATTCAAGCAACAATATTTATATAATATATAAAAAGTGAAACTCTAAAAAACTCTACATAGAAGGTATAAATATGTTGCTTAAATTTATTCTTGAAAACAAGATAAAGATTGTTATTGTAACTGTATTGTTTTTAATTTTGCTGCTGCTTGTATGGGTATTTGTTCTTCTAAATCAGAAGACTTTTTATCAAGGTGTTAAAGTTGAAGGTATTGATGTTTCAGGACTTGATATGAACAAAGCCAAGGTACTTATGCAAGAAAAATTGGAAAGGGCCAGCAGCGGAAAAAAAATTGTTCTAAAGCACGAAGACATGCTTTGGGAGATTGATACAAAAGATATTTCCTACGGTTTTTTGGTTGACGATGCACTAAAAAACGCTTACATGCTGGGAAGAGAGGGGAATTTACCAGTAAGGCTTAAAACCATATTTGATTTAAGACTTAATAATAAGGACAGTTTAACTATACGGCCTACTTTCTCAAAAGCCAGGTTATTAAGTATAATTAGGGATATAAAGTCACAGGTTGACAAAAAAGAGAAGAATGCATCGGTTGTTTATAAAAATGGTAATATAACCTTTGATAAAGAGATTATAGGACAAATTATTGACATTGACAAAAACATGAATTTAATAGAAAATAAAATATTGGAGAGAGATTTTTCTCTTATAGTATTGGATGTTCAAAAAGTGTATCCGAAAGTTCTATATGATGATATTTCTGATATTGAGGAAGTTGTTGCCTCATTTTCTACAAGTTTTAATCCAAATAAGGCTAATAGAAGCTATAATATAAAGCTGGCATGTGAAAGAATTAATAATAAACTGTTATTGCCCGGTGATGTTTTTTCAATGGATAGTGTCTTGGGTCCTAGAACTATAGAGAATGGTTACAAGGATGCACCTGTTATAATCAAAAGTAAGTTGATTGAGGGAACAGGGGGTGGAGTATGCCAGGTTACAACGACTCTATATGTGGCAGTTCTTAAAGCAAAACTTGATGTGGTTGAAAGAACCAGTCATTCACTGCCGCTGGGGTATGTTGAACCGGGGCAGGATGCAACAATTGCAGAAGGATACATAGACTTTAAGTTTAGGAATAATAAGCAGCATGCAGTTCTGGTAAGCGCCAGCGTTGTCGGAAGCAGAATTGTCATAAGACTGGTAAGTAAAAAGGATGCTTTTAACTATAACGTAAAGCTTAGATCTGTGGTCATAGAAAGGATGAATCCAGGAAAAGATGAAATAGTTGTTGATGCAACCGTTCCGGATGGGAGCATGGTCTTTGACAGAGAATCGGTTCAAGGCCTTAAGGTAGCAGTATATAGAGAGACATACGATAATAATAAGCTTGTGGAAAGAGAAAAGATATCCGAGGATGTGTATAAGCCAGTAAGGGGGCGTGTAAGAGTAAGCCCTAATTACTACAGGCATATTAGTTCACTCCAGTATGCAGTGGACTAAATTTCATTTTACTTTAAGGGGCAGTATTATACTTTAAAAGTAAAAGAGGGATTTTTATGAGTGATTTCCTGTATAGTAAAAGTATAGTATGCCCGGTCTGTAAAGGCAAAATTGACGTTACAAAGGTTAAGGCCAAAGAATGTGTTGTCTCATCAAGGGATACGGATTTTTGTATTTACTATGAGAATATTAATCCTATTTTTTATGATGTATGGGTCTGTGAACACTGTGGATATGCAGCACAAGGTGATAAATTCGAAAGTCTTTCCGCCAATGAGGCCAAGGTTATTAAAGAAAGCATCACACCCCTTTGGAGTCCAAGGAAATTTTGCGGAGAAAGAAGTATCGATAAGGCGCAGGAAGCTTTTAAACTTGCACTTTACAACCTTCACAAAATAAGTGGAAAAGCAAGCGACTTTGCCAAAGTATGTATAAGGATTGCATGGTTGTATAGGCTTCAGAAGGATGAAAGAGAAATTGAATTTTTGAAGCATGCATTGAAGTATTACTATGAAACCTATGAAAAAGAGGATTTTCCCGTTGGAAAACTGGACGAAGTAACATGTATGTATATGATCGCAGAGCTTAACAGGCGTATTGGTGATTATGAGCAGGCCATGTCCTGGTTTAGCAGGGTAATAAGCTCTTCTGACGCAAAAAATAACAAAATTCTTATGGAAAATGCCAGAGAACAATATCATTTGACTAAAGAACAAAAAGCGAAAAGTGTAAATAAAGCTTAATGTATTTTTATATATCTTTGAGTAGTTATGTGATATTATAAAGTCAATAGTTATTTATTTTCAGCACTGAATTTACCGTTTTTTATGCATCGGAGGCATCTATGGACATAGGTAAGGTTCCAAACAGTATATTAAATGAGATAGTTATAAATAAAATTAAAGCCTTAAGAAAAGAAATTCTAATAAGGCCCAAAATTGGCGAAGACTGCTGTGTTGTAGATTTTGGACGTGATGTATGTGTGTTATCCTCTGACCCTATTACTGGATCAGTTAATGACGTAGGCCGCCTGGCGGTCCATGTATCATGTAATGATATAGCATCCTGCGGAGCAGAGCCATTAGGGCTGCTGGTTACAATTCTTATTCCTCCGGGCGCAGTAAAGCAGGATCTTGAGATGGTTATGAGCCAGATATCTGATACAGCAAGCTCCCTGAATGTAGATATAATCGGAGGTCATACTGAGGTAACTACTGCTGTCAACAGGTTTGTCATTATAAGCACCGGGGTTGGCAAGGTTCTTAGGGACAAGCTTGTTACCACCTCTGGAGCTAAGGTGGGGGATGATATAGTTATTACAAAATCTGCCGGTATAGAGGGCACAGCCATAATTGCACATGATAAGGAGCAGGAGCTTGTTGAGAAACTTGGAAGAGAAACAGTGGATAGGGCTAAGACTTTTATCAACCTTGTCAGTGTGGTTAAGGAAGGGATAATAGCAGGCAGGTTTGGTGTCAGCTCAATGCATGATGTGACAGAAGGAGGAGTTTTGGGAGCTGTATGGGAGGTAACGGAAGCTTCGGGAACAGGTGCCATAATTTATAGAGATAAGGTTCCTATAAAGGATGAGACTATAAAAATATGTGAAATATTTGATATAGATCCTCTAAAGCTTATTTCAAGCGGGTGTATGGTTATTACCTGTGAAAACGGAGTAGAGCTGGTTAAAGAGCTTGGGAAGAATGAAATTGAAGCAGCGGTCATTGGAAAGATAACGGAGGATGGAGAAAAAAAGCTTGTTTATGAAGGTGGACAAGAGGATATCTGTGAGCCTGGGTCAGATGAGTTGTACAAGGTTATAGATTAGGGTGTTACATAGAAGGTGGTTAAAAACACTGGGGAGGGGTCATTATTAATATTTTTAAGGACTTAAACAAGGATATTGAGATTTCTCTGTTTGAGGAAGAAAAGCTAAATAAGCTCTCTTATTTTTTAGTAGTCTTTGTAGTTTCCATAATTCCTCTTATTGTTTATCCAAGGGTTGTTTATACATGGGTTGTTCCCAGCTATCTTTTAGATCATTTAGGTTTTTATAAAGCTGTAATATTTTTTATCATTGCACTTTTTATGCTGGCTTTAATGGTAATTAGATTTGCCCCAGTTATAATGAGGAACAGAAGCATCATGGGAGTTCTTAACATTAATACCCCTTTGACCTTATTTACGGTATGGGTAGGGGTTTCTACCATGTTTTCAGAAGATATTTCTTTAGCTGTATTCGGTCATCCCACCAGGTGGCAGGGTCTTGTTTCATATATTTCATATGCTGTTTTATTTACCTTCGTTGCAAATATGCTGGATTACAAGTATACTAAGCGTGTACTGAAATATCTTTTTATAAGTGCAGCTGTAATATCGGTTTATTCACTTATAAATTATTACGGTTTTGACCCGGTAAATATACCTCTGCAAGCCATATGGGGGGCCAGGGCCAATCCGGCTGTTGTTAGGGCAACCTTAGGCAACCGCAACACAGGGGGAGCATATTTTGCTCTTTTGATGCTTCCTGCAGTGTTTTTATACCTAAAGAGTGATAGCAGGAAAAAGAGTATTTTAATGTATCTGGCTTCGTTAGTTTTTTATATTGGTCTTATAGCTTCCCTGACAAGGGTTGCCTGGCTTGGTGTTATAGCAGCTTTTATGTTTAGCCTTTGGTTTTTAAGAAAAGATTTTAAGAAGTACATCAAGAAGCTTGGTATAATTGCTGCTTCGTTTATTATTGTTCTTCTCATACTTGACTTTACCGGTGGAGGGCAAATAACAGGCCGCTATACCAATTTTGTGGATCAGGTAAGTGAAATTAGGGAAAAAGGAGACCTGGCGCAGTTTGGATCTTTTAGATTTTTCGTCTATAAAAAGGCTGTTAAAGCAGCTTTAGACCACCCGGTAGCTGGTGTGGGCCCGGACTGCTTTGTTTATTATGGAGTAATAAGTGATGAAGAGTATGAGGAAAATCCAGGACTTGGAAATTTGGGCTATTTTGATAAGGTTCACAGCGAGTATCTGGAGTTTGCTGCTACTATGGGTATACCTTCGCTGATATTCTATTTATGGTTTATTTTGTCAATATTTATTCCATGGCTTAAGAAAGAAAAGAAGATGACACCGGAAGTGCTTGCCATGTTTTCAGGCTGGACGGCTTACCTTGCCCAGGCAGCCTTTAATTTCGGGGCTATAAGTGTTTTGCCGGTGTTCTTTGTATTTTCTGCTTTGCTGCAAAAATACCTGTCTTATAGTGAAGTTGATCATGAAAATAAAAATATGGATATTGAAGATAATAAAACCCAAGAGACTAGCGAGGTTGATAATTTTCGTTGACATAGCATAAAAATATTATTATAATTTTATTGATTAAATGAATATTCGCGGTTGATTGCTATGGGAGAGACATTAGAGCTTGTGGTTCTGGTGCACCAAAGGAGTTATACTCACCGGTAAAGTGACTATGGCAGGACGCACCTCTGGAGAGACCGTCAAGGCGCCGAAGGGGCAAATGGTATACTGTCTACAGTTATCAGAAATCTCTCAGGCAAAAGGACAGAGTAGGGATTGAAAATGGTTAATACTTTTTCACTTGACTTTTCAGAGGTCAAATCTGTATGGATTTGACTTTTTCTATGCGTGGTATTTTTTATTTATATATACCGGAATATTATGTTCCTTAATTAATAGGAGGTTTTAGTATGTACAGTTTAAAGGAAATATCAAAAATCGATCCCGAGGTTGCCGGCGCAATTGAGGAGGAGGTTAACCGTCAAAGAAATAAGATAGAACTTATTGCATCTGAAAACTTTGTAAGTAATGCTGTTATGGAAGCCATGGGTACGCCCCTTACAAACAAATATGCTGAAGGATACCCTGCAAAAAGGTATTATGGCGGATGCGAGTGTGTTGATGTTGTTGAAAACTTGGCCATAGAACGCGCCAAGCAGATTTTTGGAGCGGAGCATGCCAATGTTCAGCCTCATTCGGGTGCCCAGGCCAATATGGCAGTGTTTTTTGGAGTACTTAATCCGGGAGATACAATACTTGGAATGGACCTCTCCCACGGTGGCCATTTAAGTCACGGAAGCCCGGTTAATATGTCAGGTAAGTATTATAAGGTTGTATCCTACGGTGTTAGACAGGATAATTTCAGGATAGATTATGATGAATTAAGAAGAATAGCAAAAGAGAATAATCCCAAGTTAATTGTGGCAGGTGCCAGTGCTTATCCAAGAGTACTGGATTTTAAAGCATTTAGAGAAATAGCTGATGAGGTCGGAGCTTATTTAATGGCCGATATAGCACATATTGCAGGCCTTGTAGCTGCAGGGCTTCACCCAAGTCCTGTTCCATATGCACATTTTGTTACCACTACCACCCATAAAACATTAAGAGGCCCAAGGGGCGGGATGATAATGTGCAAGAACGAGTTTGCAAAGCTGGTTGATAAAGCTGTATTCCCCGGTATACAGGGGGGACCTTTGATGCATATAATAGCTGCAAAGGCTGTTAGTTTTAAAGAAGTAATGTCTGAAGAGTTTAAACAGTACCAAGCTCAAATAGTTAAAAATGCTGGTGTTCTGGCTAATACATTATTGGAAAAGGGCCTTAATATAGTATCCGGCGGTACAGATAATCACCTGATGCTTGTAGACCTAAGAAATAAGGGAGTCACCGGAAAAGAGGCACAGCATAAGCTGGATGAAGTGAATATCACCGTTAATAAGAATGGAATACCTTTTGATACCCAAAGTCCGTTTATTACCAGCGGCATCAGAATAGGTACTCCGGCGGTTACTGCAAGAGGAATGAAGGAAGAGGATATGGTAGAGATTGCAGATCTCATTAATCTTGCCATTACGGATTATGATAACTCTAAGGAAAAAATAGTGGAAAGGGTAAAAATCCTTTGCGGTAAATATCCTTTATACAAATAGTATTTTCTATCTTAAGACACTGGATTTTATCTTTCCGGTGTCTTTTATTTGTTTTCAGACAAAATTAAATGCTTCTACGTATCATATAATAAAATAGAACAAATCAAGGAGAGGATCATTTATGAACAGAAAGTTGTACCTTTCTAATTCAGATAAAATAATAAGCGGTGTATGTGGTGGTATAGCTGAATATATGGGAATAGATTCTACTTTGGTTAGGCTGATAACTGTAATACTTGCTATTATGAGTGGAATATGGCTGGGTGTTCTGGTTTACTTTGTTGCATGGGCTATAGTACCAAAGAGGCCCATATTCTGATGTTATATATAGTTGGTTATAAAACTTGGAGGGTACATTTCTCTATATGATGACTTACATTGGTATTGGATTGCAGCTGTAATAGTCATATGAAGAAGTTGTACCCTTTTTAGTTTTATGCATTATAAAGATGCTTATATTTTTTGAAGAACATATGTGAGGAAGAAATATTTGACAAGCCCAAGATTCTTCCTTGAACTTAGCAGTATTTTATTGTAAAACTTAAAGACAATATTTTTTTCATCTTCTGTTACTTCAGCTTTACTGTATCTTGCTTTAATAAAAATTGCAGATATTTCGTCAAACTTGTATGGATAAAAATAACCGTAGTCATCCAATCTTTTTGCATATTCAAGAGGCGTCTCTCCTGCTTTGACAGGAGTACCCTGGTGCAGCAGATATTTTAGGAAGATTTCGTATAGCCTTATCACACTCTCCTTAGGATTCATTTTACCTATTTTGTTAAGCCTTCGTTTTCGCCTTATAATGCTAAGTATTAATATGCCAAATGGAATTATGACAACCAATATCAATACTGCTGCTAGAGTTGTGAGATGGGCTATACTGTTATCCTGGGAATTTTGGAGGTTCTCATAAGGTGCGCCTGCGTTTTGGCGATCATTAAAATCTTCCAAATACTGCCGGATTGTTTCTGTCTGGGGATCCATTCCCGCCATGTTGGGACCATAGCTTCCGGCAAAATAAAGGGACGACTCAAAAGTTGATGTAGGTTCAAAGGGAACCCATCCTATTCCTTCAAAATAGACCTCAACCCATGCGTGAGCCTGCTGGTTTGTAACTTCATAGAGATCACCTTTTACAGGGCGTGGGGGAAGAACATATCCTTCAACATAACGTGCCGGGATGCCGATACTTCTTGTGAGAATAACCATGGATGAAGCATAGTATGCACAGTAACCCTCCTTTTGATCAAAGAGAAAATAATCTACAAAGTCCCTGCCGGAAGGTGTGGCCCCAGGAGTCAGTGTATAGGTATAATTGCTTGAAAGATACTTTTCTATTGCTTTTACTTTATCATAGTTATTGGACTCTTCAGAGGTTATGGACAGGGCAAGATCTCTGACTCTCTGAGGGACAATAGGGGGAATCATAAGGTATTTATTATAAACATCATTTAAATAATAAGTTAATTTGACAAGGTCGTCAAATCTGTTGAGTAAGTCTTCGTAATTAGTTGAAAACAGCCCATTTGAACCTTTGATCATATGAAGGTTAAAATTCTGATGACTATATTGTGGAAGCGCTGTTTGCTGCGAAAAATAACTTGAAAGGAAATCATAAACCCTTGCTGTTAAAACTTCACCGTTGGGAGAAAATCTTATAATATCCCTTAAATAACCTTCGTCAGAAGAATTCCATATCTTTACACCATGCTCCCTGTAATAGTCACCCACTACATTTTGAAGATAGAATTTAAATACAAGATTGTATATTTCATTAGAGACCTTGTCAAGCTCTTTAGTATAAAGGCCAAATTCGCTTTGTCTGATTATCTTTTTAAAGCTTTCGCTATGCAGTTTAAAGCTATAGGTGTCAAATGAATAGCTGAAATTCTTCTCTAATGCTTCACGAGAAGAAAAAATTCCATCCTGATTCACATTGATCAGGTCATTGTTTTTTTGAGGAAAGGTAAAGCCTTCGGATTTTAGGGGAACAAACAGGGATTTGGTTTTTATTTTTTCATACTTTACGTTAACCCTGTTTTTTGAGAGTATGTTTGATATGGTTTTATCGTCTTCTGAAAAAGCAGAAATGTTGGAGTCAGTTATTCCACTAAGGTTTATCAGTATGGGAAGGCCTGCTTTCATCTCGAAAACGTCAAAATCCATTTTGTTGAAGATTTTATCTGGTTCCCTGGCGAAAACAAAAGTATTGCCATCTCTAACTAACAATTCATTTGGATCA
>JBMOLK010000284.1:0-5049 GCA_049325575.1 Bacillota bacterium
GTAAAAAGAGCACAATAATATTATTGTACTCTTATAAAAATCGTAGGTATGGGCATCCAATCTCCACAGTCTTATTATTACCGTGGAAATATATTCTACCCGGTTTTATTGCAGTAGATGTTTGCATCCTGTAAAATGGTGTATTTTTCATACTGACCCAAGTTTTCCAAAGGACTTAAGATTTAAAGCTTAGATCTCAATATCTGCCCATTTCTTTTCCTGGAATCTTCTTAGCATAATTAAATTAAAAATCAGAAGAGCAATAATTTCCGATATCCAAACACTCTTTATTCCTACATTCCAGAATCTTATAAGTATATAAGTTAAAGGAACAAAGACAAACCAAAGACGTATGGATGTTAGAACCATGACTGTTCTTGTGTCCCCTGCTCCCCTTAGAGCCCCTGATATTACAATTACAAACCCCAGAAGCGGCTGGTCAAAACCTGCAATGATAAGCGGTACAATAAGCTCTTTAATTACTTCAGGATCATTAGAAAATATCCCGGCTATCTGCGCAGGAAATAAAAGAAAGACAATGCCAATAAAAATCCCCCATAGAATCCCCAGACCTATACTTATGTAGCCTGTATGAATGGCCTTGTTCTTGTCCTTTTCACCAAGAGCCTTGCCTACCAAAGTAGCAGCAGCTATGGAGATACCTATTGCCGGCATATAGGAAATTGACTCAATTGTAATAAGTATTCTAAAGGCCGCCTCCGATGTTGTATCCAATATGGTTATTATTATTCCCATAGCAAAAAAGGATGTTTGCATTAAAAACTGTTCCAGTCCCGCAGAACTGCTTAGATTCCATAAAGGTCTGAAAATCTCCTTTGTTATCCTTAAATCCATAAGCTTTAGCTTTAAGTACTCATTTCCTCTTAAAAGTATAACAATATATAAAACCGCTCCTACACCCCTTGATATGGTTGTAGAGAGGGCAGCACCTTCTATCCCCATCTTAGGGAATATTCCTATACCGTTTATCAACAGGTAATTACCTATAATATTTAGTATATTGACTAGTGACGTTACAAACATAGGCGTTCTTGTATCCTCAACACCCCTAAGTGATGCTGATACAGCAAAGGATATAAACATAAAAATCTGACTGTAGGATACTATGTTAAGATACGACACACTCATTTCGAATACTTCTTTTGTAGTATCAAATATCCTCATGGTATGACTTCCAAATGCCACACTTAGTATTGTTATTACAATACCTATAAGGATATTGAAAAATAAATTTTGTCCTGCAACCTGGTTAAGTCTGCTGTAGTTTTTTTCTCCATAGCTTCTTGAGATTAAAGCTGTGGCACCAACATTAAAGGATGAGAATACAAATATGATTGTAAAAACCAGCTGGTTTGCATTCCCAGCAGCAGAAATAGCTTCATTGCCTATATATTTGCTGATCATGATAGTGTCTGCCATACCAACAAGAGTATTTAGCGCCATTTCAATTATAGCTGGCAGAGAAATGGTTATTATGGATAAAATCAATGCTTTGTTATTTCTTACAAACTGCATAAAGAGAGCACCCCAAATAAAAATTTATATTATTCTGACACAAAACATTGATTTTAGCAAGAGGATAAAATTCTTTAAACTATTTTATAGCAAATAAAAAGTTAAAAGGACTGCCTCACTATTATTTCGTATGGCAGCCCTTAATACATTCATAATTCTTTTTTTTGTTAATTACCTTAAAAACGTAATCACTTTATTATGCCAAGTATAAGTCTTTTTAGCAATGTATAGTCTGTAGAATTTACAAAGCCGTCCTTGTTAATATCTGCCGCATCCCAGTTTAGTGAAATATCATCATCGCCTAATCTTTTTAAAATACCAAGAATAAGCCTTTTTGCCAGTGTAAGATCTGTAGAATTTATTAAGCCGTCATTATTTATATCGCCATACCTAAATGCCGGAGTTGGTGAAGCTGAAGAAGATGGTGATGGCGTGGGAATTACAGGTGACGGGCTTGGCCTTATAGGTGTAGGTGTTGGTGTAGATGGTGGCATTGGTGTAAGTGTATCAACTGTGAAGTCTCTAAACCTCAGGCGGATGTAAATTTGACTTAAAGGAGAATAGTCGGTTATAGGATTACCGCTAAGGTATAAAGTCGATAATTCGGTAAGATTGCTTAACGCATTTATATCGCTTATTTGATTATTATTTAAATACAATTGATTAAGGCCTGTCAAATGACTTATAGTGCTTATATCGGTTATTTGATTGTAACCAAGATTTAGCCATGTTACATTGGAAAGATTTCTTAAAGGGCTTATATCGGTTATTTGATTATTTTTTATATCCAAACTCTGCAAGCCAGTTAAACTGCTTATAGGGCTAAGATCACTAATTTGATTATTATTAAGATTCAACTTGGTCAAATATTTAAGATTACTTAAAGGACTTAAGTCTCTAACCTGGTTATTGCTTAGATTTATACTTAACATATCTGTCATGCTGGCTAAAGGACTTAGGTCAGCTATTTCATTGTTACTGATATCCAAATGCACATAGGGAAATTTACTTATGAGGCTTATGTCTCTTATTTTATTATTATTTAAACTTATATGCCTTAAGTTTGGCAAATCTTTTAAGGGATTTATGTCACTAACCTGGTTATGTTCAAACAGTAACCATGATAACTCAGTCTTATTGCTTAATGCACTTATATCAGTTATTTGGTTTCTATACATATACAAGGTTTTAAGCTTTAATAAATTGGCCAGCGCACTAATATCACTAATTTGATTTTCAGCGATTCGTAAATCCGCTATATTGGTTAAATTGGCCAATGGGCTTATATCAGTTATTTGATTGCTGCTAAGAGACAGGAGCTCCAAATTTGTCAAACTACTCAATGGGCTTATGTCAGTAATCTGTGTACCGATTAGCGCCAAAGATCTCAAATTTGTTAAATTACCTATATCACTTATCTCACATTTACCGGTATACAACAGTGATAAATCGCTCAAACTTGTTACACAGCTTATTAGGCTTAAGTCGGCAACTTGACCCCTTTCGATAAATAAGGATCTTAAATTGGTCAACTTGCTAAGGGGACTAAAATTGTCTCCCAGTAAATTTGGTCCTGATAAATAAAGCCTTGTTAAGTTGGTTAGATACTGCATTCCTTCAAAATTACCTGTTCCACCAGCCCAAATTTCTATTTCAGTAATACGTCTGGTATCACCATACAAAATATCACCGGTAGGCTTTCCAATATAGGCTCTTATAGCTTTTTCAATTCTCTCATCAGGAAAATATATAACTGCGTCATCAGGTATATCACCATCTAATGGTGGATTTACTGGTGTGGCTGTAGGTGTTGGTAATAACTCCGGTGGTGTTGGTGTTGGAGTAGTTGATATTGTAGGTGTTGGAAAAATACATGGTGATGGTGGTGTAGGTGTATGAAGAAGCCATGGCGGAGTAGGAGTAGGTGTTACGGTTGGAGTAGGCGGCGGCGGTGTCACAGATGCCGACCCGGCCGAAACTACACCTTCTAGTGCCTGTGAATACATGGTGACAGATAAGCTGCTAAAGATTAGAATCGTTGTCACCAATAAGCATAACAATTTTTTCCTCTTAACATGCATTTTAATACCCCCCGAAAAAAAATTTATAAAACGGCTTTTTAGAACCATTTTAACCTTATCTAAAGATACATATTTTTACATCCAGCTTATATTATATCATTATATTTACAGTTATGGAATACATAATTCATACTGCAAACAAATATTAATAAATCCATATTATAGTTTACATAAGTTGTTTTGATAGGGGTATTAATATACCTGTAATAAGATTAAAAAGTAGTATTTAAAAGTTATCTCCCGTTATTTATTTTCTCTCTGACAACTCTCTCTTCATCATCACTAAATCTTTCGATATCTTTATTTACACTTGGCTCGGCATTCTCATTCTTGGAGAATATCTTTTCCATTTCCAACCGGTTTTTGGCATTAATCTCTTCAATCTTGACCGAAGCATCTGCTTTAATTTGCTCTTTCTTTAGCCTGTATTGTATTATCTGGTTTGTCACAGCTACTATGACTATTGATGATGCTATTATTAATGGAACTATAATGTTTTGATCCATCTTAAAATCTCCTTTCAAAGTTTTCTTAAGTCAATCAACCCTTTACTAAATTCACCTTCAACAATATATATTTATTCTTTAATTAAATTTAAGCAGAATTAAATATATTTTACAATAATTTTCTTAGGTAAGGAAGCAATATAAACAAAAAAATATGCTGCCCGAGATATTAAATATCTCATGACAGCATACTCTTTTTATACAATGCTTAATTTATTACAACACTATTAAATTACTGCTTTTCTTCCTTACGGTCTTTGAATTTTTCTATCTGATTTTTAAAACCTTTTTCCAGCTTTTCCTTAACCTTTTCTTTTTGTTCTTCATTTTCTACAAGAACTTCCCCGTGGACAGGAACTGCTGTATACCAGTTCATTTCTTCGTTGTATCTTGTTACGAATATATAGGTATTACCTTCTTTAAGCGGCTTATTATTGTCAACAGTATAAGTAACACCATTTTCTTCTCCACCAAGGCAATTAACAATTACACTTCCTTCCAATTCCCCTTTGATATTGGAAAGTACTTCTACCTTATACTGGGTCTCTGGCGTTTCTCCAAGCTTAACCTTGCCCTCCGGTCCAACAACCTTGCCAATAAAGACATTGTCTGAAAATCCCACCAATTCACGTTCATCCATGACATTTATTGCACTTTCGGTCATTATATTGACATTATCAACCTTTAAAGATTGCATGCTGACCAAGAGGCACACAGCCATAACTAATGTCATACCTACCAGAACCAAAGTAAACTTTTTGCTATTTATTAATCTTGAAAACATATTAATCCCCCTATAGACTTATTTGATAACGGTATCAATTGATCATGCTTATCTAAAGCGCATATTAAAATCTTCCTTGTCATGAGGCTGCAATATATCCACACCATTATAGTAACCATACATTATATTACCACTATAAACT
>JBMOLK010000285.1:0-5028 GCA_049325575.1 Bacillota bacterium
TACAGGAGTCAAAGCGACTGGTAGTACTGCCTTAACTATGTGGGATGTAAAGGATAAATATCATGCTAATGTGGATGATGAAGACTCAGTACTGCCTTAACTATGTGGGATGTAAAGTTGAATTCCATTTCTTTAGTCCACCAGTGAGTAGCGTACTGCCTTAACTATGTGGGATGTAAAGTTTGGCTATGATGTTATTGATAAAAAGCTTGTTGTAGTACTGCCTTAACTATGTGGGATGTAAAGACATACGGGATGAGATTGAAAAGCTTGAGAATGGTGGTACTGCCTTAACTATGTGGGATGTAAAGCCATATATTTCAATAAATCTATCTGATTCTTAAACTCGTACTGCCTTAACTATGTGGGATGTAAAGAGGATTGAGGTGAATATATATGCCAGCAGGAAGACGTACTGCCTTAACTATGTGGGATGTAAAGTTTGAGACAAGTGTCCTTCTCTCCATAATACTGTTTTTTGTACTGCCTTAACTATGTGGGATGTAAAGGCATGAAGAACAGAAACGCAGACGTAAAGAGATGCAGTACTGCCTTAACTATGTGGGATGTAAAGTTTTCAATAAGCTCTTTTTTGGCTTTCCTGTACTCTTGTACTGCCTTAACTATGTGGGATGTAAAGATATTAATTTGCCATTTTCTTTTAACCATTTCTTGAGTACTGCCTTAACTATGTGGGATGTAAAGGAAAAGCGCAGAGCACTTGTGAAGAATGCCCTCAAAGTACTGCCTTAACTATGTGGGATGTAAAGATTTACTGCTAAAGCAAATTTACATACTGCCTTATTGTACTGCCTTAACTATGTGGGATGTAAAGCTAGAAAATATACAAATGTTATATTTTGAAGAAATAGTACTGCCTTAACTATGTGGGATGTAAAGTCATTAATTTTAATTCTTATTTGTCGAAGTATTTTGGTACTGCCTTAACTATGTAAAGAACAATCCTACAATCAAATTTGATATATCGTCTTTTGTACTGCATTCAAAAATAGAATTTGACAATAAACCCCTTAACATATATTGTTAGAATAGAGCAAGTTTAGAAGGGAGTTGTCATATATGAACAATAACTATGCTTTGACTGATAGAGTGAAAATAGTACAGTCCAATATCAAGGATATCGATGAGCTTATCAAACTACATGTTGAAAGCCTTTCATACCCTATGGATTCATGGCTTGAAGACAGGCTAATAGAGTCTTCTATATATAAAATTATGTATGAAGACAGCTGCATAGGCTATGCAGGACTGATTAAGGAGACCTTACATTTTTTTTATGTCAGGAAAGAATATTTTAGATATGCACCAGCCGTGCTTGAGAAGATTGTATCGGAAAAAGCAATCAAAAAAGTATTTATAATGACCCAGGATGCGTTGATTTCTACTTTAATAGCAGAATGGGATTATGAAAAAGAAAAGGATGCCTGCTGGTTTACCGATAGCGGAAGGGTAGAAAACATCAATACAGAAGTAAGCCATGCTGTTTTCAGATATGCTAAAGAAGGGGATATACAAAGAATAAGAGAAATATCAGGTGATTTCTTTGATGAAGAAAGCGGAGGTTTTGCTTGCCTTGAAGAGCGGGTAGCAGCAGGAACTATTTTTGTTCTGGAGGATAATGGAGATTTACTGGGGTGTGGTGTAATCGAAAAGGGACAGTTTTGTAACGGATATGTTTCAATAGGTATGTATGCAAATAGTGATCACCGAAGAAAAGGCGTGGCTAAGACTATTCTCTTACACCTTAAGAAGTGGACATATAGTAATAATTTGAGACCTGTTGCTGGCTGCTGGTACTATAACACTCTATCCAGAAGGAGCCTTGAGTCAGCAGGTATGATTGCTACAGCCATAGGGTTTGAAGCTGTACTTATTGGAAAAGAAAAACTGCCGCTCCGAACCGGCAATCCTCCAGGTGAATTGGTTGAATAGAAAGGGGAATGAGGTTATGTCAAATGTAGAAGAAAAGCTTGCAAAATCACTTACTGCTGAAACAACAGAGCTGATTGCCTATCTGCCGTATTTATTGCAGGATCTATGGGAACTTGGTTCAAGTCCAAGAGATATCGAGGAGCTTATCTTACAGCATATTAGAGTATCTGGAAAAACAAAAGTACTTGATCTTGCCTGTGGGAAAGGTCCGGTAAGCGTTCATCTAGCCAAAGTATTTGGGTGTACGGTCAAGGGCATAGATATTATTCCGGAGTTTATTACTTACGCGAAAAAGAAGGCAGAAGAATACTCTGTAGAGAAGCTGTGCGAATTTAGTGTTGGAGATATTAATCAGTCGGTTTTGAGTGAAAGAGATTATGATATCGTGATTCTTGGAGCTGTGGGAGATGTATTAGGCAACTCATCAGAGACAGTATTAAAGCTTAAAGGTACGGTTAAACAGGGAGGGTATATATTTATAGATGATGCCTACAGCGCAGATGGCTCGGGTGGAAGATATCCTTCCAGGGACCAATGGCTTCAGGTTTTTAATAAAGCGGGTGTAAAGCTTGTCGCTGAAAAGGTTGTTGATGAAAATGAACTGGTTGATATTAATAGATCAAACCAGGACTGCATTATAAAAAGAGCCAATGAGTTAAAGGCAATTTATCCTGAAAAGGCGGAGATGTTTGAAGGATACATTCAGAGCCAGCAGGCAGAGTGTGACGAGTTGGAAAGTGAAATAACAGGTGTAACCTGGCTTTTACAGGTAATTTAGTTTACTACACAGACTGATAGAATTAGTACTTTTAATATATTCAGTATATGTGGTATAATTTTACATGAATATTTATTATTTGGGGGGTATTAAAGTGAAAAGTAAAATTAGAGAAAACAAAATTATAATTAGCTTCCTTTTGGTTGTAACGCTTTTATTAAGCCAGTACATGGCTGTTTTTTCAGAAGAAATTATATCAGAAGCTTACAGGTATTTTGCAGATGGGATTGAATATGTACCGGATGTTCCCTTTGTAAAAGTCGATAACGAGATATTTGCTCCGGTAAGGCTGATTGCTGAAAGCATGAAGCTGGAAGTAACATGGGACGGAGTTAACCAACAGATAGTTTTGGAAGGTTCCGGCAATATCCTTAAAATGAAAATAGGCAGCAGTGAATATACATTCAACAATATAAGCGGTACAATGCCACAAAGTCCGATGATTTATAACGGAAGGACCTATGTGCCTCTAAAGTTTATAGCCGGTATGTTCGGCTTTACAGTCACAGTAAATGAAACTGAAAAAAGAATAGAGGTTTTTACACCTACGGTAAGAGTTTCAGACCTTACAATCTATAATTCTTCCTATGAGATTTACATAGATGCACAGCCTAAATTAGTCACAAGGGCAGAATTATGCAGATTTCTTGTTAAATCTCTAGGATTAGATGTGAATGTTATACCTTCACAACTATTTCCGGATGTCCCTTCCGATCATGAGTATTTTAAAGACATATATATAGCCATAGATAACGGTTTAATAAAAGGTTATCCGGATGGAATGTTTATGCCTGAAAGAAATATTACGAGGTCAGAATATGCAGCTCTTCTATGCAGAGCTTTAAAATATGATGAACCGGTAAACAATGTCATAATAAACGATATTAGGGGCCACTGGGCTGAAAGGCATATAAAAACTGTTGTAGATGCAGGATTGATGGGAGTAAATGAAGATAATTGTTTTGAACCCAACAACTATTTGTCAATGGATTTATCAGGTCAGATTATACCGATAATTTCTCCCTGGAATGCGGACAACAAAAAAGTAATATGGAAGTCAGATAATGAAGATGTAGCTGTTGTTGACAACACAGGCCGTATAATCGGCAAATCTCCCGGGAGTGCAAAAATCACCTGTACTACGGAAGATGGTGGGATTATAAGAACGTGTAATGTAACGATAAAGAATGTGGAGCCTACCCCCATTATGGTTCTTTACGGCTATATCAAACCGGAGGTAGATTCTCAAAGTATAAATATATGTCAGGGATTTAAAGTAGAAATAGAAGGGACAGATAATTATACATCAACAAATGAGGAAGGATATTTTGAAATAACATGTCCCCTATCCGATTTGGGACTACAGCCTTATATCATAATATCTAAGGCCGGATACCTGACAAGAAAGCAAACTGTAAATTTCTCTTCGGAGCAAAGTTCCAAAGAATCTCCAATAGCTATTTGGCCTGGTGATATGGGTCAAAATGCCTGTATTAATATGGAAGATGTAATGGAGATAATCAAAAGCTTTAATACTGCTGAAGGTGATGAAAGATACAACATAGTATGTGATTATGACCAAAACGGTGCGATAAATATGGCTGACATTGTCTGTACATTGCAGTGGTTTAATCGCTCTTCGAATGATTATTAGAATATCCCTTAATGCTGTTTTAAACTAGATAGAGTAAAAGCCCTCTGGCAGAGAAGAAGTAACTTACCTGTCAGGGGGCTATTTATGTATACAACTAAAAAATATTATACTTATTAAATAACTGCTCTAGAAATGAAGTAAATTCTTTATCAGTGCTATAGGATCTTCTCTTTGAACGTATTTCAGGTATGACTTTATTATTATCCACTGCCGTAACAAATGTATATACTTCAGCGCCTGATGTATCATATATCCTTACTCTAATGGGAAGTACCATATCTAACGTGTTTTGGTTCTCCTTTAGGGTATTTAGTTTTTTAAATATTTCTTGAGCTTCTAAAGCGTTTACTTTAATGACATCTTTGCCACCTTCTTCATTAGTGACTGTAGCAAATGCAATATCATCTACTTTTAGCGACTGAGTAGGATTAGAGATCAAGTAACCAAAAAAGGTGAAAACTAATGCAACAACTAAATAAGACACTATTAATATAAGCCTTTTCATCAAAATACCACCCTCGTATAATAAGTTTTGTAAGGTTTTAAGTTATAGATTTCCAGTTATAAACCTTACTAAATACCACAAATTTACTGGAAATATTGTTACTTGATAATTTTATAACTGCGTTAGCAGTAGTTATTT
>JBMOLK010000286.1:0-4909 GCA_049325575.1 Bacillota bacterium
TTCAAATCCCAGTTGATATCATTTCTTTGGTATACTTTATAGGTTTGTTGAGTTCCTTTTGGCCTGGTAGCAGTCCACGATACTGGTTTATCTGCAAATACTTTTCTATTACCCCCACCAACTCCCGCATTATTGAAGTCAGCAACTATAGTTCCTACCGTTTATTTTTAACTCCCTCAAAAAAACAAACAGTATATAAACCTCTAAACAAGGCTATTTTTTAATATTTTATCATATCACTTTTCAAATTTAAAACATATTATTACTTCTCAAACGGCCTGTATTCTGTCTTTGACTTCATCATGCCATAAATTATTCTAACCGCCCTGCGTGATACACAAACAAGGGCTTGAGGCTTACTTTTACCTTCTTTAACTTTACCTTCAAAGTATTCTCTAAACACCGGATGCCTTGGCTTGCCTGATGGTGAAACCTGAACCAACTGAATAGCCAAAAAGTGAAATATTGCATTTAAAACCCTGTTTCCTTGCCTGCTTCTTTGGTCTTTGCCTTTACCAGCAGAACTGAAATTAACTGGAGACACACCGCAAAAACAAGCTAGCTTATCAGAATTAGGAAACCTTTCAACATTGCCAATCTCAGAAATAATATTTGCAGCAGTAATTAAATTGATTCCGGGCATTGTTTGCAGTCTATACCCTGTCAAATCAATTAATCTTTCCAATTCCTTGTCAATATCCTCATTTTCCTGCTTCTTAAACCGGATTTCTTTTACAAGGCTTTTAATAATAAGGTCTCTTTCTGCCTGGAAGTCCTTTTCCTTTGGGCTGTTCTGCTCCGATAATGACAATATCTTTAGTGCCTGTTCCTGTTTCATTCCTTTATGTATTGTCCTTAATTCCCCTAAAAGCATTTCCGGCTGAACACCTTTTAAATGCTGTGGGTGTGGGTACTTCTCCCAAAATAACAATGCTGTTTTATTATCCACGTCACAAAAATATTCCTTGTAACTTGGGTATACAGTAGTTAAATTGGAATTCAATTGATTTTTGGCAATAACAAGCCCTTTAACAAGGCTGCTCCTGCGTTTTACCAGTTGGCGTATAGTCCAAAACAGGTCATTATGTTCTTCATCTGGAAGGGTATCCACCATATCACGAAGAACCTTTGCAACACAAAAAGCGTCAAAGGAATCATTTTTCTTGCTCATTGGAGCACTTGACCGCATGGCATCAGTATAAGCAGGGTTAACATGTTTTACAGTAAATTTATGGCCCAAAAGGTAAGAAGCAAAATTTCTGCCGAACCCTCTTGTATCTTCAAGCCCAAAATATGGCGTTAAGTCCTTGTAAATCTTTTTTACATCCTGCATGAATTTATCAAACTTTGAAGACCATCTATTTCAGAACAAATCACTGGAACGTATCATAGTCACCCGATGGCACTTGACAGAGTACAAAAATACTTAAATAGAGCAGGAAAATAACATTAACATTAACTTGAGAGGAGAATTAGAATTGAATAATAAATCCATAGACTTACAACCTTTAAGAATTACAGGGGATGGGATATAATACAGAACAAATTTCTGGATTTAGAACCTTCTGATATAATAGACGAGGGTGATAGGCTCTGGCTTCATTTTACGGAGGACATTTTACAACTAAAACATAAGAGTAGAAATATTATCATAGATATGGGATAGTACCCTGATATTGAACCAACTGGAAACTATAGAGTAGTTGCTGTTAGGGATGAGGATTGGGAAAATCCCCTCGATATATTCGAATCAAGAAGTAAGGAAGAAATTACCGTTAAAATTGAACAATTAATAAGAAAGTTCAGTCAAAATTTGAATGTTTGATATATAAATAAAGTGGTAGGATAGACTCAAGCTATATAACAGGCCTACTATTTATTTTCAGGCAACTTGCTTTGAAACGTTTTTACAGATAGAACATGAACTGTAACAGCCATAGCTACAATAATAATTAATATTCTAACCCATAGGACGCTTAAAAGAAAGAATGATGAATACCCAATAGTTGCCCATAATATTAGTAATGATAAAACCTTAGCTTTTATAGGGATACCTTTACCCTCCATATAATTCTTTACATATAGCCCTAGCCATTTGTTTTGTAGAAGCTTGTTGTAAAACTTTTCAGAGCTTCTGGAAAAACAGGCTGCAGCCAGTAAAACAAAAGGTGTCGTTGGAAGTAACGGAACAAAGATTCCTAAGGCACCAAGCAGTAAAGAAATGCAACCACAAGCTATTAAAGTTGCTTTAATTATGCTTTTAATATCTATCATCCCCAATTAATTTTTTGTAGTATAGCATAACTTATTTGTAATGTACAGTATCCTTATAAGGATAGTATATGTATAGCAGGCACAGATACTTTTTCACATAAATGATATTGACAATCATTATCATTTAGAATACAATATGAATGTGAAAATTCCGGGGAGTGAAGTAGTGCCGTTAAAAATGCTATCTTTTGGTTAATAAACAGTAATAACATTATCAAATAAGAAAATCAATTATTGAGTTGGGAGGTGACAACTTATGCAGCGGTTGCTGTAGTGAGTCAAAAAAGATGGATTGTTGCTGTGAAAAAAATGGAGTAAAAAAATTTAACTATTAATTGATAATGAATATCAATATCAATTCCGAAATAAACAGGGAAAAGCTATAGAAGGCTTATATGCTGCAGGTGAAGTTGTAGGAGGTTTATACGGGGCCGGACGCGTGGCAGGAAATAATACTCTGGATGATATAGTTTTTGGTAAGATTGCGGGCAAGCATGCGGCTGCAAGACAGTAGTTATGCAAGCGTTACTTTGGATAAAATTACTTCATCTATATAAATGATTATTATCAGTAATATAAACAAAAGGAGGTACCACATGAGTATTGTACTGGTTGGCGGACATGAAAGAATGCAGGATGAATATAGAGAAATCGGGGACAAGCATGGACATAGAATAAAGGTGTTTACGCATATGCCGGCAAGATTTAGCAAAAGCATAGGGTTACCAGATGCCATTGTTTTATTCACAAATACTGTATCACATAAGATGGTTCTTACAGCGGTGAGGGAAGCAAAAAAGAAAAAAATACCCGTTATGAGGTGTCATACAAGCAGCGGCAATTCTTTAGAGGAAGCTTTGAAGCAATTGAAATTAAAATTGTAAGGGGTATAAATTGAATCCAGGAGTGTGATATAAATCATAATAAAGCGTAATCAATGTTACATAATACATTCCATAGATCAGATATACTATATTTAAACAATCGATAGGGAAGAAAAAATAATAGGTATAAAAACTTTAGAAAGGCAGCATGAGTAAATTTTATAACACAAACCTAAAAATAGAGGAGGCTAACACTATGAAAATAACAAAGGAAATGACTATTGGGCAGGTAATAAGAGCTAACCCCCGGGCAGCGCAAATTCTAATGGGATTTGGAATGGGGTGTATAGGGTGTCCGTCTTCACAGGCTGAAACGCTGGAGGAGGCATCAATGGTACATGGTATCAGCATTGATAAGCTGTTGGACGCTTTAAATCAAGACTAAGAAGCGGGATAGGGGTATATTGTAAGTTTGCTCAATAAATCTGAAAACGGCCTAAACAGAAAAGTCAGACAAAAGTAAAGGATGATATTTTATGAACTGTATTGAGCTAATGGTAGATGAACATAAAAATATAAAAAGAATGCTTGTAGTTATAAGAAAGTACTGCAATAGAATATTAAATGGTGATAGTGTCAAGTACGAGGACTTTTACAAGATTATTGATTTTGTCAGGAATTATGCAGATAAGCATCACCACGGGAAAGAAGAGTTATTATTGTTCAACAGAATGATGGAGGAACTAGGACCAACAGCGGAGAAGCTTGTAAAGTATGGTATGAACGTAGAGCATGATCTTGGAAGACTGCATGTACAGGAACTTGAAGCTGCAGTAATGCGTGTACTTGAAGGGGATATGGAGGCCAGGCTTGATGTCATTGCCAATGCAGTCTCATATACTCATTTGCTCCACAGGCATATTGACAAGGAGGATGGGGTGGTCTACAAATATGCACAAAACAACCTTCCTAAAGAGACTATGAATAGACTGGAACAGGAGTGTATATCATTTGAACGAAGGGCAAGGGAAGAGAAAACCCAGGAAAGATATTTGGCATTATTAAGTGAACTTGAATCACAGTTATAGAAGGATGAATTACATGGTATCAAGAGTATTAAGAAAAATGATTGTATATTTTCAGCACGAATAAAAATGATAAACCAATTTTTAAATCCCTATTGAAGCAGATTTTACAGTAAATATTGAGAAAGATAAGTTGGATATCGGGTTATTAAGAACATTGTCGTTTTTGACGGACTAGCCGTGAAATATTTGATTAGTGTCAAGTATCACGGCTTTTTTCTGCCAGTTAATCTTAATATTGAGAGAGCAATCTTTTTTGTATGCTCGAATACCTGAATATTATGCCTGAAATAGAAGCTTTCGTATAATAAAACCAAAGCATCAAACATAAACAAGAATCCTATATGCTTGATGCTTCGTCAAATAAGAGTTATTTCCTTCCAATTGCAACACGCCATATTTCAGGTCCTTGCTCTAGGTACTCCCATTCAAACTGTTCCGGAAGTTCCATAATAAATTGATAGTGAAGCGGACGAGGGTCATGATCATTTACCAACTCCATTTTTTCTCCGGACTTAAGGTTAAAAAATGTTTTAAAAATAGTTGGGTGCTTATCCTTAGGTTCATATTGTCTTGCATCTACTTTTGCGGCAAAGTTAAACATTGACATCGACTCCTTTTCTATTAATTATGGCTTAATTATAATTTAACGATTCTTTCTTTTCTGTGACTGTAGTCATAATTTTAAAAAAGTGATGTACGTCACATTCGATATTAAAAAAGTGA
>JBMOLK010000287.1:0-40017 GCA_049325575.1 Bacillota bacterium
CAGTTTTCACTCAACACACATTACCATATACATACATCGGTAAAAATACAGATACTTTACACATAATTATAATAATTATAATCTAAAAGTACTAAAATGTGTATCGAAAAAAAGAACTAAAATGTCAAAATAATCCGTTAAAAAGATTGGCTATTTTTTTAAGGAATCCATACTCCTTTTTAGGCTTGCTTGACTTTTTGTTTTTTGTTTCATTTCCCTTACTGTTTAGCTTCACTCTACTTACAACGTATTTGGCAGTTCCTATGGAAGTCAGAAATTCGGGTTTTGACAACCCCAGTACTTTGTGGGAAGCCACCCTAGCAGGCAAATCGAATACCTCATATGCCAGCTGCATATTACCATCAACGTAAGATATACCCCCGCCAGCTAATACAACTCCTCCTCCAAAGTCCTTTAGAACACCGGATTTCTCCAGAATTTCCCTGCATAAAGAGAATATTTCATGTACTCTTGCTTCAATGATTTGAATAACTTCAGACACCTTTATATTTCTTTTTCTACTTTCATTTATTTCGTTAACAGTTATCTCATGATCATTTTTTATTAGGGACGTGAGTGCCAACTCATACTCTCTCTTGAGTTTGTCCGCTTCATTATAAGGTATTCTTAAACCTATGGATATATCATTTGTTATATGGTCCCCTCCAACAGGTATAGAATCATAAAACACCAGATTTTTGTTCCTGAATACTGATACATTGGTAATTCCCCCACCAACATCAATAAGAACTACTCCCATCTCTTTTTCCTCTGGCGTCAAGGCCACTTCTCCTACTGCAAGAGCCTCGACAATAAAGCCTTCCACTGCCATACCGGCCCTTTCCATACTTTTGACAATATTCTGAACGGAAGTAATTTTACCTACTATAATGTCTGCTTGAACTTCAAGCTTTACTCCGGTCATTCCTGTAGGATCAATTATTTCATCACATCCATCCACTATATACTGCCTGGGAATAACATCAATAACCTGACGGTCTTGAGGAAGCTCTATATCTTCAGCACCTCTTAATACCCTTTCAATATCCTCATCTGTAACTTCATGATCTTCCCCGCAAATATCAACTATACTTCTATTTGCTATTATATTAACGTGAGTGCCCATAATATTTACATATGCGGAATCGATTTTAAGATTTGCCAATGCGCTGGCTTTCTCAACACAAGACTTAACAGCACCTGAAGTAGAGTCAATATCAACAATAACCCCCTTCTTTACACCGCTGCAAGGCTCCATTGCTTTACCCAGTATTTCAATATCACCGGATCTATTTATCTTTGCAATCAAAGTACAAATCTTTGATGTACCAATATCAACACAACTTATTATTTCATCCACTTATGTAAACCTCCCAGGGATAAAGACATACTAACCCAATAAGCAGTAGAAGTTCAATATGTCCTACAAACACACATAAAGCTTACGCTTCGTTATTATTTAATATATTATCTTTTTTTGAATATTTATTCAATAGGAATCTTCGGATAATTGCAAAATTCAAGAACAACCTGTTACCAAAAGCAAAAACTGCAGCCAAATATATTTGTATGCCCAGCTTGTCACCAATATAAGCGAGACCGGCAGCTAGAAGAGCATTTCCGAAAAAACCTGAAAGGAAAACCTTCATATCAAACTTTTTTTGCAGCGTAGAAGCTATGCCGCCAAAAACCGAATCTAAAGCCGCAAGTATAGCAACAGCTACATAACTTGAGTATTGAGCCGGAATATCATATGGAATAAAAATTCCTATAACCAATCCAATTATCAATCCCAATAAAGGAATCATATTAGCGCCTCCTTATTTACTCTGGTATGAAATTTGGATTGTCACCGGTTGTGAAATCCAAATATCCCCTGTCCGCCTTTTTTAACTTAAAAAAGAATATCTCTTTTAAAAAGTCTATTCTATAATAATCTATATCTTCATAATTTCCAAGATTCACTGTTATCCTGGAATCAAGATAAATATGGATATTGTCGGGGTCTGAAACATCCATATGTTTCACATGACTTTTGACTTTATAGTCATTATATTTGCCATCAGCATTGCTATCGCTTGACTCAATAACTTCCATAACCTTATTAAAAGCTCTAATGCCCTCCGGATCACTTGGCTTTAGCATTTGGCCCAGACTATAATGCTCAAATACCAGTCCTTTTATAACAGGCAGATTGTCCTTAGCCGGTTTATTACCGGCATCAAGTATATATCCTTCATTATCTATTATAAGGTTAGTCCCCAGATAAGGTACTACCCCAACAGGATTTCTCTCTGTCAGGATTATTTTTACCACTCCGGGAGAACTTAATCTTACTGCAGCGCTCTTTATATATGGACATTTCTTTAATATACTAGCCTCAGCTTCAAGGGACCTAAAGGAGAGTATCCCCTTTATATTAACCTTGTTCATCTTAAACCAGTTATTGCCCGGAACCAAATTAGTAACACTGATTACTTCACTGCTATTATAATGCTTATTGCCAGAAACTTCAATCCTATTAATATAAAATAAAGGCGACAGTGCCAAACACACCAAAGTCACCATAACAAATATAATAACCAGTATAAACTTAAACAGCGAAAACAACCTGTTCTTTTTTCTTTTATTTCTTTTATTTCTTTTATTTCTTCCAGGACCTTCCTGCCCAAACTCGTTATCGGCTGTTATCTCTTGTATTTTCAATAGACTTACCCCTTTAATCTTCCCTTTTGATAATAGCTCCAACTCCTGCAAGTTTACCTTCTATATCCTCATATCCTCTATCTATATGCTTTGTTCCTCCAATAATGGTCGTACCCTCTGCAGCAAGTGCTGCCAGAACCAATGCAGCTCCTCCCCTTAAGTCTCTTGCACAGACAGTTGCACTGGTCAGCTTCCTGACACCCTTTATCACAGCCAGCCGGCCTTCCAGCTTTATATCGGCACCCATTCTTAACAGTTCTTCAACATGCTTGTATCTATTCTCAAAAATAGTTTCAACAATAATACTGGTTCCTCTGGCAATTGACAGCAGTGACACAAACTGTGACTGCATATCGGTGGGGAACCCCGGATAAGGCAATGTCCTTATTATATCAATTGATCTTGGCCTTGCCGGACCCGATATATGTATTGTATTCCTTTTAGTATTGATCCTGCATCCGCTTTCCCTCAAGTAAGATATAATGGAAGTAATATGCTCTGCCGAAACATTCTTAAGAGTAAGGTCACCCCCGGTAATCGCCCCGGCTGTCAAATATGTACCGGCAACTATCCTGTCAGGAATAACTGAATGCTCTATATTTTTAAGCTTTCTGTTAGAGCCTTTAATCCTTATGACGCTGGTTCCTGCGCCTGTAACATTTGCCCCCATCTCAACAAGGAACTTTTGTAGATCAATTATTTCCGGTTCCTTGGCAGCATGGCGGATTACAGTCTCTCCTTCAGAGAAAACAGCAGCAAGCATTATGTTCTCGGTGGCTCCTACACTGGGAAAGTCAAGCTGAATCTCACATCCCTTGATTTTATCAACTTCACAGTATAAAAACCCGTGATGAGCATCATGTACTTTGACCCCCATCTTTCTAAGAGCCTTTATATGTAAATCTATCGGTCTCGGGCCTATTTCACACCCACCCGGGTATGTAATTCTATTGGCACATAAAACCCATACTCCATCATTTTATCACTTCAAAAAAAACGTATCAAATGTTTTTTTAGGGAAATACTTCCCTATAAAAATATATGTACATATGCAAGGTTCTTTATGTTATAATTTTAAAGATATTATGCTTTAACTTTTTTAATTTATATAAATCTAACTATAAAGCAGGGGTACGCATGAATTTAAGACTTACTTTTACCATAATAGTTACTAAGCTTCTAGTTTCTGTTCTAAGGCTTCTTAAGAGGGGAGGAACTACTCTTCCGGGAAAAGTCGCGCAAAAGCTCTATCCTGATATTATAAAGGTTATCTCTGCCGGTTTTAAAGTCATAATGGTTACCGGAACCAATGGTAAAACAACTACTACCCGCATTATAGGCCAGGTATTAAAGGAAAACGGAATGGAATACGTCACAAATAAGTCTGGCGCAAACCTGGTAAGCGGTGTTATTACTACATTTATAGATTCGGTAAATATCTTTGGAAAAGGTAAAGCTTCAACTGCATTAATTGAGGTTGACGAGGCGGCCTTTAATATAGTAACAAATTATGTGCAGCCTGATGTTCTGGTTGTTACAAACTTTTTCAGGGATCAGCTTGACCGCTACGGTGAGCTTTACTCTACCTTAAACGGCGTAAGATCGGGTATTGAGAAGTCGCCTAAAACCAAGCTTGTGTTAAATTCGGATGACTCATTATGTGCATCCCTTGGAAGAAATATTGATAGGGAAGTCATCTATTACGGCTTTTCAAAAGAGGCCTATGAAAGTACCGAAAAGTCCATAAATTCCGATGCCATGTTCTGCATTTACTGTAAAAGTAAATATGAGTATACAAATCAGGTATATGGTCACCTGGGAGGTTTTTCATGCTTAAATTGCGGCTACAAGCGCCCGCCTTCACAGGTAACCTGCCTTAAGATTGATGAACTGACAAGTTCTTATTCCAATATAATATTTTCAATGAGTAATTTAAATGACTATAAAGAGCCCTTAACATACAATGCAAAGATAAACCTTCCGGGGCTCTACAACGTATACAATTCGCTGGCGGCAGCTTCCCTGGGATATCTTCTTGATATGCCCGGCGGTAGTATTGTAAAGGCTTTGGAAAGCTTTGAGTGCGGTTTTGGGAGAATGGAAACAATTATAACTGAAGGCAAAAATATTAAGTTGATTCTTGTTAAAAACCCAACGGGTTTCAATCAGGTGCTAAGTTATCTTCTAACTGAAGATAAGAGTACACAGATTGCTTTTCTCATTAATGACAAACTGGCTGACGGTACTGATATATCCTGGCTTTGGGATGTTGACTTCGAAAAGCTTATGGAAATACAGGAAATAGCGGGAACCTTCTATACTTCAGGGATTCGTGCGGAAGACATGGCAGTCAGGCTTAAATACGCAGGCGTGTACAGTAATAAAATTCAAATTGTCAAAGACTACGAGGAGCTTATAAACAAAGGGCTCTCCGGGACAAAAGAGGGTCACAGCTTCTATATACTGCCCACATATACTGCAATGCTTGATATAAGAAATCTTCTTAAGAAGAAATACGGTCTAAAGGAGTTCTGGAAATAGTATGTATGAGTTAAATATTTGCCACTTATACCCTGACCTTTTAAACCTGTATGGTGACAGGGGAAATATTATAGCCTTAAAAAAGCGGTGCCAATGGCGAGGTATTAACATCAACATTTCCAACATAACCCTTGGCGATAAATTTGATGCAGAGAGTTATGACATTATATTTTTAGGCGGCGGTCAGGATTATGAACAGGAAATAATCCAGGATGACGTAATGAATGAAAAAGGAAACGAAATCAGAAATGCTGTTAATAATGATAAAGTTTTTCTGGCTATCTGCGGAGGATACCAGCTTCTCGGCAATTACTACAAGACTTGGGATGGTAAAGAAATCACCTTTTTAGGAGCTCTTGACCTCTTCACTATAGGGGGCAAGAAAAGAATGATAGGAAACTTTGTCTTTGAGTGTGATTTTCTCATGAGTGAAAACTTTGACGGGAAAGTGGTAGGCTTTGAGAATCATTCAGGAAGAACCTATCTTGGACCTGATGTAAAGCCCCTTGGCAAGATTATAAAAGGCTATGGAAATAATGGTGAAGATAACTATGAAGGAGCAATCTACAAAAATGTTTACTGCTCCTATTCCCATGGAAGTCTGCTTCCTAAAAACCCGGCATTCGCAGACCACCTGATTTCCCTGGCCCTAAAGCAAAAATACAAGGACTTTGTTTCTCTTCAGTGCCTTAATGATGAGTTTGAGGAGCTGGCTCACAATACCATGATTAAAAGAATTATAGGGTAAACGGAAGCATTCCGTCCTTATGCATCATACCCTAACTCTAATGCTCTTTCATAACACTCCTGTGCTTCTTCGTTTTCATCCAGGATTCTTAAAAGCTCGGATTTTGAATAATAGGCTTCGGCATACTTTGGGTTTATCTCTATAGCCTTATTAAAAGAACATAAAGCCTGTTCCATGTTTTCAAGACACATGTATGCCTTTCCTATTCCAACATATGCAGCCCCGTATTCAGGATAGAGATCTACAGCTTTCTCATAATTGGATATTGCACGGTCAAATTCATTTAACATAAGCTGTGCATTAGCCATGTTGTAATAGTATTCCGGCTGTTTGAAGTTTAAATCTATAGCTTTTTCAAAATAAGCTGCTGCATCATCAAAGCAGCCAAAAAACCCTAACACTTTCCCCTTGTTATTATAAACATCAGCATTATCAGGTGAAATCTCTATTGCCTTGTCACAGCACATTAGAGCTTTCTCCATATCGTTTAAAGCCATACTTACCTGTGATTTTCCAATATATGAATATATATAATCAGGGTTTAGACTTATAGCCCGGTCGTAAAATATATTACTATTATCAAAATTTCCTATTAGATAATGAAGGTGTGCAATAGCCGAATAACACTCTACAAACTCTGGCCACAAGTTGATAGCTTTATTGTAGTTTTCCAGTGCGCCTTCCAAATCCCCAATGTATTTAAGAGCATTACCCTTACTGTAATAAGCAAATGAGTTACTATCATCCAGCTCCAGCACTTTGTCAAAATAGCATAAGGATTCTTCGAAATGGCCTAAATGATAAAGAATATATCCCTTGCCGTAATAAGCATCAACCAATTCCGGGTCAAGCTCCATGGCTTTCTCGCACAATAAGATTGCTTCATCATACTGTCCCAACGCAAACAGGGTGCTTGCCTTCTTCTCATAAACGAAGGCATCTTCAGGGTCATTTTCCAAATAATGATCGTAACATTCAGTGGCTTCCTTGTATCTTCCCATTAGCCTTAATGCTTGAGCCTTATCATAATATACAGCATAAAACTCTGGATCCATTTGGATTAATTTATCATATAGCTGTATGGATTCTTCCAGCTTTCCCAACTGTGTAAATATCAATGCCTTTGTATAATATCCGTCAGTATAATTATGGTCTATACTAACAGCTTTATCGCAGCACTCCAGGGCTTCCTTGTGATTTCCCAAAGCGTACAGTGACTTGGCTTTGCTGATATAGACAATTGGATAATCCTGAACATTTTGGATATACTCATCATAGCATTTTATAGACTGCTCGTAATCCCCCTTGTTTCTTAGTACTTCTCCCTTGTAGTAGTAGATTACATTATAATCAGGATCAATACTAAGAGCTTCTTCGAGACATTTAAGTGCTTCTTCATACTTTTCCTGTCTGAAATATGCATTACTTTTCTTAGTATAAGCCCTGACCTCCTTGCCATCTTTACCAATTAAAGTATCACAACAGTCTATGGCCTCATCGTACTCTTCCATTGCCATTAGAATATCAAATCTTTCAAATCTGGCTTCTTTGGATTCAGGATATAAACTTATATATTTATCAATATAAGGAAGTGCCTCTTCATATCTTTCCAGGTTCTTAAGGGTTACCCCTTTATAATATCCGGCTATATCAGAATATTCCTCAAACCGTGTTAGCCTGTCAAAAAGTTTAAGAGCATCCTCATGCTTATACATATCGTTTAGAAGCAAACCCTTCCTGTATAAGGCATCTGGAAGTTCCGGCTTTAATCCAAGAGCTTTTTCACAGGTTTCAATCCCTTCATCCAATCTCCACATATAGTGCAGGATCTCTGCTTTCTCCACATAGGCCTGGACATAGTATTGATTGACCTGGATAGCCCTATCATAGCAACTTAACGCTTCTTCAAGCCTGCTAAGCTTCTTTAGGAGATTGGCTTTGTTAAAAAAAACAAGAGCATACTCCGGGTCTTTCTCAATAGCCCTGTCATAATACTTTAGTGCCTCTTCAGTTTTGCCCAAACTCTCTAAGGACACTGCAATACCATTTAAGGGGTGTAATAACTCCTTATCAATTTCCAAAGCCTTTTCATAACTTGAAATTGACTCTTCCACCAGCTCATTTTTATCAGTGGATCTTCCGAGATAATAAAGTGAAGCTCCCTTTTTATCATAAATTTTCGCATTTTGCGGATTAACTTCAAGGGCTTTATTGAAGCACTCTATAGCTTTAAGGTACTCACCTTTTTTCTCCAGTATCTTTCCCTTATGGAAGTAAGTATTCTCTATGTCTATATCATCCTCCAAATCAATTTGGGAAAGTGTATCAAATATCTCCAGAGCACTATCATATTCTTCCAAATCATACAGAAGTTTTGCCAGAGGAATCAAATAAAAAACTTTGTTATCCAGCTCTACAGCTTTTCTGTAATTCCACAACGCATCCTCGTGCATGTTTAAGTATTTAAGGCTTTCGGCTTTTATAAAGAATATCTCTGAAGGATTGTCCGGCTTAAGTTCCAAAGCACTATTACAGAGTTTTAATGCTTCATCATATTCTTCAACTATGACCAATGCATATCCAAGGCTTATATAAGCTGTAAAGCAGTATTTATCCAAATCTCTCGCCATTTTATAATACTTTGTAGACTCCAGATGGTGATTACTTAAAAAAAGTTTATCTCCCTGCTTTATTAACTGCTCAACCTTTCTTTTCTTATTATTAAATAATGCATCGAAAACTCCCAATCCCAACAACCTTCCTTTATCTATGAATTTAATCCCAAACTATACAATAGTCTAATCCTTAGTAAAATCATTTCTTCATCATTTACCATAAGTTTGGTTCCAACGTGAGAGTGCTTATTTAATGATACCATTTAAACATATTATTAGAAACCTTAAAATATATTTTTTTTGGAAATCCAGTTGTGTTGTCCATTAAAGACCGGGCCCCCATATAAAAGGACTGCCTCCTGTTAAGTTTAAGGCAGCCCTTCTATATATAAATCTAAATGATAAAGCATTATTAAATTAATTGTCTGCTCTTGGTTCGGTTTCCTTAATTGAAATGAAAAAGGGAATAATTAAACTCTATGTCCCTATTAAATGTATTTTCAAAGCTTATTAATCCAGTTTTCTCTTTAAAAACTCTAACCTCCCTATATACTCCACCAGGCATATGTTCTACATCTCCTGTATACTGAACCTTTATCGTCTTTCCGTCTTGATCATTTTCCTTTATCTCCAGAATCTCGGCATTGATTTGGGTGTTTACTCCATCTATTGCAGCTTTTTGGGTCCACGTATTTCCCTTGCTGATAGGCTCCTTTAAAACGATAAGCTCCTTGATTTTGTGCGGAAGCTTCTCTCCCTTCACAACTACTTCCTTTACATTGTCACCTGAAAAGATATACCTCAAACTAACATTAAAATCTCCCTTTGCCTCGCCGCCTGACATATCTGCAACCTTACCGTTTATAGTATATTCCACTTTTCCGTCAGCCGTGTTTTCTATCTTATCAAGCTTTACTGTATGTCCGTACTCAGCAAAACCGTTGTATATCCATTCTGTTCCGACCTTGTCAGGAAAGTAGGACACATATTGGGTTAAGCTGCTTACCTTATCCTTATCTTCACCTGTATCCCAACAAGCTGTCAAACTCATATAAAGAACAACTGCAGTAAAAACACTCAAAAGCTTTCTCATCATAAAATACTCCCTCCTTTTAAGTTGCTATAAAATTAACTATTCTAAAAGTAAGATGCAATCTTCCATATCATATTAACTTCTTATTATAATAGACTTCATTTATATGAATTTTGTTTCAATCTTGGAATTGAAATTTTTATATAGAAAATGAGTACAAAAATGTACTCATGCTTACATGTTTCATAGCTGCCTACTATAACTTTTTAATTTCTATATGTTATACTTCCTGCTTTCTAAATACCATTACACTGCCTGTTAAAAACAACATAATTACCAACAAAGTAACAATAACAGGACCTACAGTATCTCCAACCGTTTTTACACCTGTTAGGATGTCCATACTAAGTGATTCTAACTGTCCAGGTGTAAACCTGCCTATAACAGGAATATATGTTATGAGGGGTGCAGCAATATAACCGATAAATCCAAAGATTGCAGCCATCATATGCGATTTGCTTATTGTGCTTGAAAACACAGTTATCGAAATTACAAACACACCGTAAATCCAAAACAGAACTATGCTTAGCCACAAGTTTTCGTTATAGAACTTTGGAAACAGCAAATAAGTGTAATAAATACATGCCAGGGCAGACAAAGCATAAGAAACGGTGAAAAACACTACAGCTGCTATAAATTTACTTGTAACAAACTGCATACGTGAAACATGTTTTGTAAGAACCAGAATAACAGACCCCTTCACCTTTTCATCAACAACTGTACCCATAAAAGATAATATCAACACTATCATGCATATAGAGTTAAAGTTTTTGAAAAACTGAGCATATGAGTCAAGGTACGTTGGCTCCGGCAGCGTAATATCCACACCTCCAATAGACTTTAATATCTCATTTATATATTTTGCCGTAAGAGGGCTTGAAAAAGCAAAAAATAAAAAAACCGCAGGTAAAATAAATATCTTGTGAGTCTTCAATATTTCCTTTATTTCCTTCATTAAGAATGCCAAACCTTTCATTCTTTACTCACCACCTTTAGGAATATATCTTCCAATGTAGGCTCCATGATTGCAAATTTCTTTAAACGTACATTTTTCTCATACAATATTTTAGGGATGTTATACTGTGCATCATCCATATTGTTTACCAATACCTTTATACTTCCTTTGTTGCTTTCATCCACTCTTTCTACCCACTCTTGCTTTGAAAGTGCCTCAAGCAGTTCTTTAGCATTGTCTCTTTCTTCAATTTCAAGACAAATTCCCTGCCTTGAATACTTATGTCTTAGGTTTGTCATAGTATCTTCTATAAGCATCTTTCCCCTATCAAGTATTACAACCCTGTCACAAATCCTCTCAACATCCGAGAGAATATGGGTTGAAAAGAATACCGTTACTTTTCCCGACAGCTTTGCTATTATATCCATGACTTCCTTTCTGCCTATGGGGTCCAGGGCAGAAGTGGGCTCGTCAAGAAAAACCACCCTGGGTTCATTTATTAAAGCCTGGGCTATTCCAAGTCTTTGTTTCATTCCCCTTGAAAATCCTCTTATTTTCTTTTTTACCCCGTTAAGTCCAACAAGATCCAATAAACTCTCTGATCGTTCATTAATAGTCTTTTTATCTATCGAGAATAATTTTCCACAAAACTCTAAGAATTCAGTGGGTGTCATCCAGTCGTAAAACGATGGCACATCAGGCAGGAACCCTATATCCGATCTATTCTTCAAGCTTCCGAAGTTGACTTCTTTGCCGCAAATTTTTATTTCTCCGCAAGAAGGCTTTGAAAGTCCTGTAAGCATTTTGATGGTAGTAGTTTTTCCTGCACCATTTTGCCCAAGAAAGCCGTATATGGAACCTTCAGGCACTCTTAAACTTAAGTTGTCAACAGCCCTATAGTCGTTAAATTTTTTTGTCAGGTTATTGGTTTCAACTGCAAACATTACTCATCATCTCCCCTCGCCAGGAAATACACTATAGGTCCAAACAGGTTAAAAACTATAATTATTGCACCCCAAATAAACTTATTACCAAACCTGACCTTCTTTCTCTTTACAAGGTCAACAAGCGCCGCAATTACAAGAGTGTAGTTTATTAAAACAAAAGGTATTAAAAAGGGTATCATTTCTCTTAACTGTTCCATAATAATTCCTCCATTCCTTAATTTGGTTTACTTAATATCGTCATTACTTTAACAATACCAGGACCACTACAAGTGCATTTAGACATCAAAACTGCTTTTCAAGCAGTTAATAAGTTATTTATTTTTCTTTCCTTTGTGAATCTTTCTGACAATAAAAAGATAGAAAACCAATGGCATTGGAAATTGAATTAGCCCCCAAAGTCCCCAGAACCATGGAGCAGCATTCCTCTTTCGTGCATCGAGGAAAAGCCATATGCTTTGCATCAGTAAGATTGAAGCCAGTAATATCCACTCTAGTAAGGATAATTTCGAAAAATCCCTCATCATTGAATCCATTAATCATTCACCTGCCTGATATAGCGTCTGAACCATATGAATGCTCCTACAGGAAGCAGTAAAAGTGCAGCTGTCTGAACTATTATAAAGATAGCTGCAAAGCTGCGATATACACCAACTGATACACTAAGCGTTGATGCTGCTGTCAGCAGAAACAGTAAAAACTCATAATTCTTTTTTATCCTCTTCTTCTCTTCCACCTGCGAAATCAGGTGTTTAAATTGACTGAGGCTGGGCCTATTTACAGGAGTATGACTTTCCATATAGTCCAAACCTTCTTTTATTTGATTTATAATCTTTTTATCATTATTCCCCATCATCATATCCAAGCTCCCTTCTCATGACTCCCAAACCATTGTGAATTCTTGACTTTACAGTTCCCAGCGGTACTGACATTTTCTTTGCTATCTCCTCATACGAATATCCATAATAGTGTTTTAGCAGTATTGGAAAACGTATGGCTTCATCCAGTTTTCCCAGAGCTTCAAGTACCTGGTTTAAAGAATCATCTGTCGTATACATCTCAATATTTACTCTATCCAATAAGGCTTCCTCTCCGGCATCGGTGTACTTTTTTTCAGTCTTTCGCTTTCTTAGGTAGTCCAGGTAAATGTTCTGCGATATAGCAATCAGCCATGTAGAGAATTTTGATTTTCCTTTATCATAATACTCAATCTTCTCTATAGCTTTTACCATGGTTTCCTGGGCTAAATCTTCAGCCAGAGTTTTATTAAAAGTAAACTTAATCAAATATTTATGAATAATTTCATAGTTATTATATAAAAGCTGTGCCAGGGCATCCTGGTCGCCGTCCCTTGCCCTCTTAACCAGTTGTTCTTCCATATAGATTTAACCTCGCTTAATAGCGTTTTGAATACCTCATATCTATTTTACATTGATGTTACGTTTAGAGGTATAAAAAAGTTCACTTAAAAATTAAAATATTTATTTTAATAATTATGGCCTACTACCTTTTGGTAATTAAACAAATTTTGGTATAATAGTTAAAGGAATCTATACTATTTTAAGGAGGCTTTCTAATGGATAACTTGTCATTGAACCAGTCTGTAACTTCAGATTCTAAAAGTACAGGATTAAAAGATAAGTTATATGATCTTGCTCTCAGAAACAATAGATTTGCATTTGATATATTCAATCTTATTAATAAAGGGGACTTGGAGAAGAACTTATTTATTTCTCCCTTTAGCATTTCAACTGTACTTTCAATGGTATATCAGGGTGCTAAAAATTTGACCAGGGATGAGATGGACAAAGCATTAGGTTATGAAGGAATGGATATTAAGGATCTAAATAAAAGCTACAAAAGTATATTGGGATACTTAAGACATGTTAATGAAAATGTTGAACTCGACATAGGAAATTCCATCTGGGTCAGGGAAAGTAAAAGTAATACCATCATTGAGGATTTTATATCTACCAACAAAGAGATATTTGATTCCCATGTTGCTGCCTTGGATTTTTCCAAGCCGGGTGCTGCAGATATTATCAATAGCTGGATATCACAAGCTACTCAAGGGAAGTTAAAAAATATGGTTGAATCCCCTGTAGATCAAAATACATTTATGTATCTTGTCAATGCAGTATACTTTAAGGGAGAGTGGAAAGAGCAGTTTGATATCATGTCAACCTTTGAAACCTGTTTCACTTGCGGAAATGGAGAAAGAAAACAGGTTAAGATGATGCGAAACAAATTAGCAGCTGGATATACTAAAAGTGAAGGTTTTCAAGCTGTCAGGCTTTTATATGGAAATGGATCAATGTCTATGTACTGTATATTACCCGATAGTAATATTTCCATTAATGATTTTATTGAAGATATGGATTTTCTCAAGTGGGGTAAAATAAAAGAGAGCATGAAAAAAACACAGGACGTCACACTTCACTTACCAAGGTTTAAGCTGGAATATGGTATAAAGGATATTAAAGACAGTCTTATATCACTCGGTATGAATGAAGCTTTCAGTGTAGAGGCCGACTTCTCCGGAATATGTAAGGAAGGTGTTTTAATAAGCAAAATACTTCACAAAGCGGTTATTGAAGTAACCGAAGAAGGAAGCGAAGCTTCTGCTTCAACAGTGGTTGAAATGCGCTATAGCGCGCCAAAGATTTTCACAGCAGACAGACCATTTATATTTATTATTGAAGATAGTGAATATGGCACTATCCTGTTTATGGGTAAATTGTATGATATTTAAGGTCTAAATACAAAAAACAACCCTATTCGATAGCTATCGAATAGGGTTGTTACTAACTAAAGCTTATGGTGTAAACTCTTCAACAAAGTTGCATGTGTAGACGCTGGATCCTTTAGCGTTTCCACCAATAGCATATATTTTATTATTGACTGCCGCAGAAGAAAGGAAATTTCTTCCGTTTTTCATAACAGCTTTTGTAATCCATGTGTTGGTAGCCGGATCATACTCTTCAACACTATCAGCACACGGTAGTACGTCGTGATTAGCATTTCCACCAATAACGTAAATCTTGTTGTTTATAACAGAACATGTTAACCCCCACCTTGGCGTAGGCATGTTTGCCTTTCTGGTCCATGTATTTGTTGATGGGTCATATTCCTCAACTATGTTAACCCTGTTGTATGAGCTGTCCTCTCCACCTATAGCATAGATCTTTCCGTTTACAACAGCAACAGTCAGGTAAGCTCTTGCTGTAGGCATGTTTGCCTTTCTGGTCCATGTATTTGTTGCAGGATCATATTCCTCAACTATGTTAAGCACATTATAAGAGCTATCCTTTCCACCAATAGCATAGATCTTTCCATTTGCTTCAACAACACCTAATCCCATTCTTGCAATAGACATGCTGGCCTTTAAAGTCCATGTATTGGTACTTGGATTGTATTCTTCCATACCACTTAAGAAAGCACCGTTAGCAACTCCTCCAACTGCGTATATCTTACTGTTTAATACTGCTGCCCCACCGTTCGCTCTCGGCGAATACATGTCCGCCTTTGATGTCCAGGTATTAGTTACAGGATCAAATTCCTGCATAAATGGTACAGATACACCACTGCTGTTATACCCACCTATGGTATACACTTTATTATTGTAAGCAACAGACGCAGTATTTGATCTTGCTATAGGTGTATTTGCCTTTGAAGTCCAACTTCCTAAAGATCCAATTATTGTAAATTCTTCAACCACCTTAGAACATTTTACAGTGCTATTAGCTGTATAGCCACCAATAGCATATATTTTATTATTTATAACTGCTGATGAAAGACTCTCTCTTGCTGTTGGCATTTTTGTTTTTGTGATCCATGTGTTTGTAACCGGATCATACTCCTCAACTCTACGGGAGTTTGGTTCTATGTTTGCATCTACATTACCACCTATAGCATAGATCTTTCCGTTTACAACGGAGCTTGTTAACCCATATCTTGGCGTAGGCATAGAGGCTCTAGTTATCCATGTATTCTTTGCAGGATCGAATGCCTCTACAGTACTAATCCTGTTATTTGAGCTATCCCATCCACCGATTACATATATGATGTTGTTTGCCACCGCAATACCAAATTCAGTTCTTGCAGTAGGCATACTTGCTTTTGTTGTCCATGTATTTGTTGCAGGGTCATATTCCTCAACCAGGCTAATCTTATTACCTAAATAGTTGGTTCCGCCAATAGCATAGAGCTTTCCGTTTACTGCAGCAACACCCAATCCAACTCTTGCAGTAGACATGTTTGCCTTCATAGTCCATGTATTGGTGCTTGGATTGTATTCTTCCATACTGCTTAAAAAGTCATTGAATCCAACCCCTCCAACTGCATAAATCTTACCGTTTAGCACGGCAGCACCAGCATCAGCTCTCGGTGAATTCATATTAGCCTTAGTCGTCCAAACATTTGCAGCAGGGTCAAATTCCTGCATGTACTCTAATGCTAGACCTGTACTACTATATCCACCTATTGTATATATCTTGTTATTATATGATACAGATGCAGTACCATATCTTTCTGAAGGCATATCAGCCTTTCTTGTCCAGCTTCCGCCCAGGTACTCTGAACCGTTTCCTGATATACCATGATCACCTACAAAGTAATAATAACCATCAGCATAACCTGTTTCTACTTCAGCCTGTGGAAGACTTGGTGTCATGGGCTGTGCTTTAGTTATTGTCAATCCCCAGAAGTATTTAAATACTTCTTCAGATGGTCCTATTGGAAGCGATACATCTCCTCCGATGTATTTTTGAACACCTGCATTGAGGATGGAGCCTTCAAGAGGATTATTATGTACTTCACATGAGTTAAAATAAAGGACCTTATTATTTAACGCGGTAGATGAAAGTGAATTAAAATAAGTATATGAAAGCTGACCATTTGCCAAATAAATACCAGTTGTGCTTCCATGCCCTATATTCCCAAATATTTTTACATTGGGCTTGCTTAACCAATATTGGTATGCTTCTATTGTAGCACCATCTCCAATAATTGTAAAAACATTGAGTCCTGCTTCTCTTGCAATCCTGGCTGCTTCATTGACACCGTCTACTGCTGTCGGTATTTCATCATGGAGGGTAGCAAATACTGCGTCAACCTCGTCATCGCTTATACCAGCATTATATGTCCCCACAAAAGGTTCCAAATCACTGCTTGTTTCAGCATAATTATCTTCAATAGATTTTACGCTGTAATCCTCATTGAGGTTCACTTTCTTGGTTTCAGCCTTGTATACATCTTTATGGAACAGGTAAACTACAAGATAGTCAGGTGTTCCACTGCTATATTCACCTTTTACAATTGGCTTTATTCTTGCTTTTCCAAACGAACTTTCCTTCATATCAAGCTTAAACAGTTTAGTTACGGTAGATACAACTTTCTCCTCATTAACTGCTGCAATTTTTTCTGCGTATTTTTTTTGTTTGATTATTTCCACATTGTTCGAAGCAAAGGCATTGATACAGGAAATAATCATGATCATTGATAGTACGACGATAAACATTAAAAACCTTCCAAAATTGTTCTTCATAGATTATACTTCCTCCTTTGTTTGGTAAAAATAAGAATTGGTAATTTTTGTGATGCGCACATTACATGGAATATTATAGCTTAATAATATACAATTTGCAACATAAATGTGTATTAATTGGTATAATGTATTTTATTCTCTATTTCGACAATTAATGCTAACATATGTTATAAACTTTGGTATAAACAATTCCATATATTGTTTTATTTTACATTAATGAAAACTAAATTATATAATAAGTTAACGTAAAACTTAAAAAATATTAGAGCTCTAAAAAAATTAATTCTTTTCTTCAACAGCAAAGTCCCGTATCTAAAAGGAATACGGGACTTTGAATTTATTATGACTCACATAATAATTGATAAAAACTATTAGCTGGTATTAAAAACTTAACTTACTTTCTTCTGCATACTGGAAAATCCTTGCCATAGTCGATTCCCAGCACCTTTGTACTGCTTCAAAGTCCATGTTTGGTATATAGTATGCTTCCATATCATCATGTAAGGCTTTAGCTTTTGCAATTGTCTTAACAGCCATGTCAAGTAATGAATCAAAATTTGACTTATTTGCTTCCAGTATATCCTGGTATTCATCCTGCATTGATTCATCAATATACTCATTAAGGTTAATAGTTGCATATGCATCTACACAGGCATCATGATACTCACATGAAGTTGTAAGCGATACATCCAGATCAGCTATTACCAAGTGCTCAAGTCTTAAAGGATTTAAAGCACAATAGTATGATTCTACATTAAATCCCCTTTCCACTGCTGCGGTTTTTACCTTTTCAAGCACCTTCTCTGTTCCTGTTCCCGGCTTTCCTTCCAACACATATACCTTATCCGTATCAAGTACCGTGGAAAGGTAGTTCACAAGGCCGTTTGGGGTAATAGCACTTGCAAACAGGCGTCTATCCTTACCTTCCATGGCAGCAATTTTTGTATCTTTAAAAAGCTCATCCACTAATTTTACACCCGTTGCATTTACCTTTGCGCTATCTATGCACCAGCCGGTTATCACACTGTTATCTTCATACAATGGATATGCAGCTTTTATGTACCTGTATGCCCTGGCAAAGGTTCTTCCAACTTCCTTGTTATATTTTAATATAGCCTCCCTGTTTTCTCTCATGCCTTCCTCGTTCCAGAAGTCACCCAAGTGAATAATTTCATCTACAGCACCTGGGTTTTTAGGGTCAACTACATGTGGTGCCGTTCCATCTATAAGCGCAACTTTTATTGCAGGGATTACCACACCATCCAGGCTGTTATTGTCACTTGAACAGTGCATAAACTCTACATCATAGCCCCTATCAATCATTTCGTTTCCTATCTTCTTCATAAAGGTACTCTTTCCAACACCGGGTCCGCCCTTTATTGATATGATTCTAGTTGCCTCTTCCTGGCTTAATATGTAATCATAGTAGCTGAAAAATCCCTGTGATGTATTGCCCCCAGGGAACATGTGCCTTACTTTACCTTTTGACATTATAAATCCCTCCATTGAGATTGATATCTTCACCGATATTTAAAACCTATTATTAAGATATGTATATAAATTTCATATGTGAATAAACAAAACTAAAGTCCTCTAAAAAAACAGAGGACTTCATATGCTTTGCAACTTATTAGATTGTAGATTAAGAATAAAGAAGAAATCTGCAAATTTCCATTCACAGAAACAATATTTCTAGATTCGTGTTTTATAATTAAAATACATGATTAGTACTTTCCAAAATCCTTATCTTCCAGTACTATTTTTTTGTTTGAAGGGCTTTGGTCATACGAACTGTTTTGTTGTACTAAACTACTAATATTCTCACTATTATAATGCTTTTTCTTCTCCATAACATCTTCAATCATACGAATTACATCGGTATTCAAAACTCTATCCAAGCTGTTTGAATTTTTAACTTTTTTAAGCTTGAACTGGTTTACTGAATCTTTAAGTAGGTCTGCTTGACTGGAAAGTTCTTCACTGGCCGAGGCACCTTCCTGGGCAGTTGCAGAGTTGGTTTGGACAACCTGTGCGACTTGTGAAATAGCTTGATTTATCTGTGATATAGCCGTAGCTTGCTCACTTGAGGCTGCTGCAATATCGGTGACAAGACCTGCAGCCTTTGCAACACCGTCAACTATTTTATTTAATCCATCTGCTGTTTCGTTTGCCATGCTTGTACCAACTTCAACCTTTTTGATTGAATTCTCGATCATTTCTGTAGTTTCTTTTGCTGCATTTGCACTTCTTGCAGCAAGATTTCTTACTTCTTCTGCAACTACAGCAAAACCTTTGCCGTGCTGACCTGCCCTTGCAGCTTCTACTGCAGCATTAAGTGCCAGAATATTGGTCTGAAATGCTATTTCGTCTATTACCTTTATGATCTTTGATATGTTGGAAGAGGAGTCATTAATCTCTGCCATTGCTTTAACCATTTGCTGCATTTGAATATTGCCACGCTCTGCATTTTCTTTTGCAGTAAGAGCCAACTGACTTGCCTGATTTGCACTTTCAGCATTTTTCTTTGTCTGTGAAGCTACTTGAGTCATAGAGGAAGTAATTTCTTCTATGGAGCTTGCCTGCTCTGTAGAGCCTTGCGACAATATCTGGCTTGACATCGAGACTTGTTTTGCTCCTGATGCTACCTGCTCGGAAGCAGAATTTATTCTTGAAAGAATTTCACTATTGAGCTCAATCATTTCATTAAGCTTCTTACCTAGAACATCATCCTGGGATTTAATTTTAACATCTACGGTAAGGTCACCTTGGGCTATTTTTTCTACAGCCAGAGCCTGATCTCTTATGTTTTCTATCATCTTTTCGAAAGATTTCGCTAGAATTCCAATTTCATCATTTGTTGATTCATCCACACTTACATTTATATCACCAACAGCCAATCTGTTTGCCGCTTCTACCATTTTCTTGACTGGCCTACTTATTATATTGCTTAAGAATATACCTAAGCCTATTGCCAGTATAACTCCAATAGCAATAGTAATTATTAATACAACTAGTGTTGAATTATAAACCTTACTAAATTCTAAAGAAGAATCCTCGGCAACTTTCCTGTTTATTTCAATAAGCTGGTTAATCAATTCTTCTGCTTTTAAAAAAGATTCACCGTTTATTTCCAGAGCTTGCTTTACCATGTTATTATAAAGCTCATCTGTAGGATTTTTTTCAAATTCTTTAACCATACTAATGTAGGTCTTATGGTCATTTACCCACTCTTCCCACGCCGGAACAAACTTATTCCATACGACCTTCTCCTCATCTGTCTGTGGTAATGGCTCATATTTCTTCCATGCTTTTTCTACTCGTCCAAAAGCGTCTGTTATTCTATCATGTTGAGCTTTTCTACCTGCTCCAACAAGCTCTTTTGTAAGCAAGGCATTCTCTGCGCTGTCAACTGCTGTTTGTGCTTCACTAATTACAAGTAAAGCTTCAATGCTGGGTAGTCTAACTTTAGATATTTCCACTTCTCCCTTTCTCATAGAATTCATAGCGTAATATCCCATAATTCCAATGAACGCTGCTATTAATGCCACAAAAATAAAACCAATAAGAAGTTTTACAGCAATCCTAAGATTATAAAACCATTTCATTGTTTTTGCCCCCTCGATACCATTAATAATTTTTCCGTTGCGTAGAATTAACGTTGCAGAATTATTATCTTTAGACTTGTTTTATTACTATTTTTGAAGTTTACATAAAACCTTAATTTATGTGGCCTAATACTTTTCGTAAAAAATCAATGCTGGTTTTATAGGTCTATATGCCTATTTTTAAAGAAGCAGCAAAGATATTTAACGGCCATTATTGATAAAACTATAGCTACGTTTGTCACCGCCTGTTTTCACCCTTTGTTTCGGGCTTGATAAAGAAAAGAGGGTTCACAAGACGTTAGAGATATTATTCTATTTAGTTCAAAAGTGAATTGAGATATTATAATATTGCTATAATTCTCTATTTTTGTGACCCTGACAAACATCATTCCTAGAAAACATTTATGCTCCCATAGGATAAAACACAAGATAAAACTTAAGCATATAGACCCTTCTATACGATGGGCCCTAGCAGCATAGCCTCTTCATTATTATTATATATTGTATCAAACTGCTCAATAGGCAGAGGATTTCTTCCAATACCTACTTCAAAAGTATATCCTGGCCGAAAATACTCTTCTATAAACCAATCCTTATATCCGGCATAAGCTGCTTCATATGGAGTAATTGATACAATATAGCCGGTAGCGGCTGAGAAGACATCAGCTATTGCCCTGGCACGCGGTGGGATTATGTTTTTATAGAGCCAGAATATTACTCTCCCCTGCGAATGGTATGCAATAACCAGCTTAAAATTATGCCTTCGCGTAAAATTTACCATTGCCTGGGTTTCGGGTTCCGATAACGGAGATGGTCCGCCGTATCTTGTAGGACCGGGACCGTCTATTCCCAGTGCCGGTTCCTGTGCTTTGGCTTGTTGCCATGAGGCAGGATAGTTTCTGTTCAAGTCCACCCCTCTTATATTGGCATTCCAAACCTGTGAAAAAGGTCTTCCTGTGTCATTCCACCGCAGTAACTCTTCATAATACGGGTTACCTGGATCCAACCCCTTCAGTACCAGATTTACTCCGTCCGGATTTACCATAGGAACAATATAGATACTACTTCTGTTCCATATATCCCGGAGGTTGTATCCCCTGATGTTTTCCCCCCTGGAGTAGGCTCGTGAAAAGTTCTCAATAAACTTCATGAGTAGTGGTGTAGTAATCCATTCCAGGGAATGGTGTGACCCATTGTAGAATACTTCCACAGGCCCCCTTCCAAGCCTGATATAGTAGAGGTTTCTTCCAAGTACGCTCTGACCGGCTACACCCACTTCCAGGAATGGATACCTTGCTCTAAGCCCCCGTATGTCTCTTTCCATTATTTCATAGGTATAGTCAATGTCTGTGAATACTACATCAATACCATAAGGTACAATTATTGTCTGTCCTACTTGTAAATTCCGCGGATTAATCCCTGGATTGGCTGTAACTAAAGCATTAAGTGTGGTATAGTATCTTCTAGCAATATTGTAAAGTGTATCTCCAGGTCTTATGGTATAGCTGTCATAACCTCTAAGGAATCTCTCAAATATGCCCCATGTAGCCGGGCCAACTACACCATCAGGTATAAGTCCATTATCTCTTTGAAAGGCTATTACTGCCTGCTGCGTCTGCTGCCCAAAAACTCCATCTACAGGCCCGGGGTTATACCCGATTCTTGCCAGGAGACTCTGTATCAGCCTTACGTTAGGCCCTGTTGATCCAAGCCTCAATGTTTCCATATACATCACCTGTTCTATTTAGTTTTAAGTTTCTACTATATTTTATTAATTAAAGGTGAAGTTGTTACGGTAAGATTTTAGTATTATCTAAGTGTATAAAAGACCTCGAATTGTTACCTTTTAGTTTTGATATTTATAAAATATAAAGACCTGTGTGAAAGGGATATGAATAACAAACCCTTCAAATGGATTACTTCATAAGGTCAACTGCTTCGATAGTCATAAGGGTTTTATCATCAGGATTTGTAGTATCGACTATTCTACTTGCCTGCCTTGAGATAGCACGTTCCAGAAAATTTCTTACTCCTCTGGCATTACCAAAACCAATTCTATCCTGCTGTTTGCCGGTAAAATAATTTGTCGCATAAGTTTGTGCATCAGGACTTAAAGTGTATCCTGACTTTTTACACATTGCTTTTAAAATATCAAGCATTTGATCAGGTGTATAATCTTCAAAGTTAATATATTTATTAAATCTTGAACGAAGCCCGGGATTTGAATTGATAAAGCGCTCCATTTCATTCATATATCCTGCTGCAATTACAACCAGGTTCTCACGATTATCCTCCATAGCCTTTAGCAGTGTACTTATTGCTTCCATTCCAAAATCCTGGCTGTCCTTCACAACAAGTGAGTACGCTTCATCAATAAAAAGGACTCCCCCCATAGAGCTCTTCACAACCTCCTGTACTTTTGCTGCTGTCTGTCCAACATACCCGGCTACCAAAGCGGACCTATCCACTTCAACCATATGGCCTTTTGATAATAAGCCCAACGCATTATATATCTTTGATATAAGGCGGGCAACTGTAGTTTTCCCTGTACCGGGATTACCGGTAAAAACCAGGTGGAATGACATGGGGATAATTGGAAGTCCCCGTTCCTGCCTGATCCTTCTAACTCTTAAAAGGTTTACAAGGGTATTCACATCCTGCTTAACCTTTTCAAGCCCTATTAGTCCATTAAGCTCACAAAGCAAGTCAGAAAGGTCACTGTCATCATATTCATTGACCCTTGCCATATCACATTCAATATCAGATTTAGCTCTGCCATGCTGCTTACCACTTATTGAAGAAGTCTTATTATCCGTAAAAAATTCATGCATCGGCTTTTTTATGCCGAATCTTCGCACAAGCTCACTAAGAGTTGAAATATATACTGTAAGAAATTCCACCTCTTCTTGTGTCACATTCTTGTCAGCAGCTGCAGCAGTAAGACCTAATTTCTTTAAAAGATATATTAACTCTAAAGAATATGATGTTGATTCAAACAAGTCCATCTTAATACAGGAAGTTAGATAAACAGGTACTTGTATTAACACCCTGCTTCCCAATTTAATGGTCTCATTAACAAGCTTTGCCTTTGTATATTGTTTTTTAAGTAATACATTTATCAGGTTCGCCTCTTCATCATCAATTTTCACACCTTTCATGAATACTGACAGAAAAAGGGACATTATATGCTGTTCAACATTTTCATTTATAGGTTGCGGCTCATTCCAATAGCCTTTCTTGTTAATTAATTGTGCTATTTCCATTATGGAGTCAAAGTGTTTTTTTGCATCATTTATCAAATTGAAATAATCACTCATATTCTCTCTGCCTATCCAACTTTTTTTATTAAAATAAACGTCAACCATATACAGCCATATACAAAATATGTTGTCTGTAATTACTGCCCCCTAATATAAACAAAAAGGGCTTGATAAAAGCCCTTAAATTAATCTATATTATGTAAAATACTTCGTAAAGCACTTTTAGAAAATTCAACTTAATCAAGCGTTTTATCATACATAAAAATCATTCTCTAGTCAATAAGTATACCATTAAATAACAACTAAGACAACAGTACAAAGTTAAAATTGTAAAAAGTTCATCAGCACCTTCAGTTTTGGCTCCACAGAACCCGGTATGTGCTCGTGTCCAAAATACCGGAAAACAGAGATTTCCTTTGGACATTCCAGATGATTGTAAACTGCAAAAATAGTAGATGGAGGAGTGATTTCATCAACCAACCCGGTACAAACCCATGTATAGCATTTAATACGGGGTGCAAGATTCATAACGTCAAAGTAGGAAAGTGTTTTTCTTGCCTGTTCTTCAACTTCAGGATTGGAATTCCTCCTGAAATACTCATTAAGCTCAAGATACGGCCCTTGTGGAGTAATATCTATTGCACGTTCAAAGTTAGACAAGTATGGATAATCTACAACTGCCACCTTTGGTATATCCGATAGTGCTGCCGAAGCTAAAGCAATCCCTCCGCCTTGACTTCCCACCAAAACTATCTTAAAAGTTTATTGTAAAAAATCAAATTTTCTTAGAAAAACCCCGTATAAAGTGGTATACTATCCGTAAATACAAAAAAACAATGTATAAAGCTTAGTAAAAATGAGGTGTAAAATTTGCCTTTTGACGGTGTAGTAGTTAAAAATGTTGTTAACGAATTATCTGATGCTCTAACAGGTGGGCGTATTGAAAAAATATATCAGCCGGAACCGGATGAAATTATACTGAACATAAGATCTAAGGGACAAAATCATAAGCTTGTTCTTTCTGCAAATGCAAGCAACCCAAGGATCCATCTTACGGGGGTCTCCAAGGAAAATCCATCCACTCCCCCGGTATTTTGCATGCTTTTAAGAAAACATCTATCAGGCGGAAAAATAATTGGAATAGAATTTCATGACTTTGAAAGGATAATTACCATACACGCGGAAAATGTAAGTGAGCTTGGTGATCTGACACTTAAAAAGCTGGTAATTGAAATAATGGGTAAGCATAGCAACATAATTCTTTTAAACAGTGAGGGTAAGATTATCGATTCAATAAAGCATGTAGACAGTGATATAAGCCGGGTAAGGGAAGTTATGCCCGCAAGACCGTACACACTTCCTCCGAAGCAGGATAAGACAAGTCCTGAAGCACTTGACACAGATAATTTTTTTATGGAGATAAGAAATCATGAAGATATCCGTACAGCCAAATATCTTCTAAACAATATTAAAGGTTTTAGTCCTCTTTTGTGTGAAGAAATTTGCTACCGTTCGGGTGTGGATGGAAAGACGCCTGTTTCAGGTTTATCCGATGATGACCTTGCAAAGCTTAAGTTTAACCTGGAAGAAGTGATATCAAATATTACCCGCTCGGAGTTTTCGCCCTGCATTATATGGAGTGGGCAGGATGGTCAGAAACCATTGGATTTTCACTCGTTGGAGTTAAGACAGTTTAGTAATGTCAAGACTTTCTCCTCCATTAGCTTAGTACTTGATACCTTTTACAGCGCCAGGGATAATGCCGAGAGGCTTTATCAAAAAAAAGCCGATCTCATTAAAGTACTTAACAATAGTATTGACCGGTGTAATAAGAAAATAACCATACATCAGGACAAACTAAGGGAGGTTGCCGACAGAGAAAATTACAAACTCTTCGGAGAGCTTGTCACAGCCAACATATATAGTATACCCAAAAATTCAAAACAGGTATCTCTATTAAACTACTATAGTGAGAATAGCGAATATGTGGATATACCATTGGATGAAGATTTGCTTCCACAGGAAAATGCCCAAAGATTTTTTAAAAAGTATTCCAAAGCAAAAAGTGCATATAATTATACCATGGAGCAGTTGGAAGAAACCTTCAGGGAGCTTGAATATCTTGAGACTGTTCTCCACAGCCTTGAAAACTGCACAACGCTTCAGGAAATCGAAGAAATAAGGCAAGAGCTTACGGGAGAAGGATATATTTCATACAGAAGAAAACAGCTGCCGAAGAAGAATTCCAAAACCTCCTCTCCCCTGGTTTATAAGTCTTCAGACGGCCTTATAATATATGTAGGTAAAAATAATGTACAGAATGATACCCTAACCTTAAAGATGTCATCGTCAAATGATATCTGGCTTCATACAAAGAATTTTCCGGGGTCTCATGTAATTATCAAAAAGGATAAAAGCGATATTCCTGACAGCACCTTACTTGAAGCTGCTTTATTGGCGGCATACCATAGTAAGGCCAGGTTGTCCTCCCATGTGGAAATCGACTACACCCAGATCAAAAATGTTAGAAAACCCAATGGTGCAAAACCTGGAATGGTAATTTATAATAACTATAAAACAATAATTGTTACTCCCGACGAAAATGCTATAAGAAAATTAAAAATAGAAGATTAAATAAGGAGTGTTTAAGTAATGTTGTCACAAAAAGTAGTTCAGAGTCTAAGTAATGCATCCTGGATCAGGGCAATGTTTGAAGAAGGTGAGAAGCTTCGAAAGCTCCATGGTGATGATAAGGTATTTGATTTCACCCTGGGCAACCCTGACCCTGAACCGCCCGAATCTGTCAGAGAATCGTTAAAAAAGATAATATTGGAAGAAAAGCCGGGTATTCACCGTTATATGAATAATGCCGGTTATGTTGATGTGAGACAGAAGGTTGCAGAAAGTATAAACAGTGAAACCGGTTTATACCTTTCCTCACAGCATGTTATAATGACCTGTGGTGCCGCCGGAGGTCTGAATGTTGTTCTTAAGACCATACTTAATCCTAATGAAGAGGTAATTATCTTTGCACCGTATTTTGCGGAATATATCTTCTATGTTGACAATCACGGTGGAAAAATTGTGGTAGTCCCACCCGAAAAGGACAGTTTTGAACCCGACTTAAAGGCACTCGAAAACAGCATAAACAAAAATACCAAAGCAGTTATAGTTAATTCTCCAAATAATCCTTCAGGGTATGTTTATAGTGAAGAAACTTTAGCTAAAATTGCTAAAATCCTCGCGCAAAAGGAAAAGGAGTACGATTCTACCATCTTTGTACTATCTGATGAGCCATATAAAAAACTTGTTTACGACGGAGTTAAGCCTCCAAGTATTCTGAATCTGTTTAAAAACTCATTTGTAATAAACTCCTTTAGTAAATCTTTATCTCTGCCTGGGGAGAGAATAGGATATATTGCTGTAAATCCCGGTATTAAGGATGTTGATCTTTTAATAGGAGGCCTTGTCTTTTGCAACCGTACCCTTGGGTATGTAAATGCACCTTCATTGTTTCAAATGGCAATTGCCCAATCACTGGATGAAGCAGTTGATGTCGACGTGTATAAAGTAAGACGTGATGTGATGTACGATAGCCTTGTTAAGTTCGGATTTTCATGCATAAAGCCACAGGGCGCTTTTTATCTTTTCCCTAAATCCCCTATTGCAGATGATGTTGGTTTTATAAAGCATGCATTAAAATACAACCTGCTTTTGGTGCCCGGAAAAGGTTTCGGATGTCCCGGCTACTTTAGAATTGCATATTGTGTAAGCCACGAGACCATCAAAAATTCACTGCCTGCTTTTGAAGCATTGGCAAAAGACTTTAACCTGATATAGTTTCATAGCATATTATTATCTGTGAGGGCCCGGAGGCAGTATCCGCGCCCTTTTTACCTGTGTATCAACCTGCCTTCTCTCTTATTTTGTTTGTTCTCACCCAGTATAAATAACAATTTCTGTTATTAAATCCTAGGAAATATATTATAATGCTTTGTGTGAATTATTTGTATAGAGTCCATAACAAAACATTATGGATTAAAATAAATACTAGGAGGAATTACATGAAAAGAAAAGCTGCTTTAACATTTATTATGGTGATCTATCTATGTTTTTTCCCGCTAATTCCGGGCAGCCACACCCAGGCAGACGCAGCAAAAAAGTTTTCACTTACTGACTTTCACATGCACATGAAAAGACAAAAGCTGGCAGATGCAATTATTAAGCTGATAGGATCAGACGAATTATTTGGTGTACCCATGGTCGAAACGAATGCTGAAACTATCATTTCACAAATTGGTAAAACTCATATTACAAAAGCCTTTGTGCTCTCAGGTGCTTACATATGGGGAATGGAATCATTGACCGATCCCTCACAGGAGTATGAAGAAGTTAAAGCAGAAAATGACTGGACAGCTGAACAAGCAGCAAAATACCCTGATCGCTTGATACCTTTATTCTCTTTAAACCCACTAAAAAATTATGCATTACAGGAAATGGACAGGTGCTTTGATGAGTTGAAAATGCCTGCTATGAAACTACATTTTGCGACCTCCAATATTGATCTTAGAGACCCTGTACATCTTAATAAAGTTGAAAAAGTTCTTGCTCATGCTGAAATAAAAGGTATCCCCGTTCTAATTCATCTTATGAACAATAATAAGGATTATGGCCCTGAAGATGCCCAAATCTTTATTGACGAGATCCTTGCCAAGCACCCGGATCTTAGGGTGTGTATTGCTCATCTCGGAGGTTCGGGAGGATATAATGACAAGGTAGGTGATATTTTCGATACATTTATTAAAGCATATAAAAATAATAAAAACCTAAATAAACACAACCTGTATTTTGATATCTCATCAGTTATTGTAGAAGAAACAATAAAAGGATATATGGAAGCAACCACCGAAGATGAGCTTCACCGCATGGCCCGTCAAATTAACAATTGGGGCCTTGATAGAATTCTCTGGGGAAGTGATTATCCTATAAACAAGTCGGCTAAATATCTGCTGACAACTTTTATGAAACTTCCTTTAGGTACAAGAAGCTTTATTAAAATGATTAATAAAGATGTTGATGACTTCATACCAAATAAAAATTAAATCAACCTCTATGCATTTTAAATGAAATAAATTATAATTAAAGTAACAGTATACAAAAAGTCCTCCGTTTATTACCTGAATAATGGAGGATTTTTAAAACTTTTCATTATGATATTATGTTGTATTAGCGTAAAGTCTCTTGATATGAAGTCTATACTGTTAGATATGGAGGTTGATATTATCGGTAAAAGTTTTAAAGGAGTTATTCCTGGATATTTGGAACTACCGTTTCATCTCTATAACCAGGCTGCTCCTTAAATATACATAATGCACACTATGATAAGCGTATTTTGATTTACCAAAGCCTTAATCTTATATCTGTAGCAATAAATTCACAATCTACACGTCAATTTTTCTTCGCTGTGATTTGATATTATATTCTTTAGTTTAATCAAAAAAACATGTATGGTTTGCAAATTCTTTTCATATTTCCACCCCTTTGCCATGCTGTGCCATATATTTACACTTACCAATTACTTAATTCTTCTTTATAAAAACCCAAAGCTGCATTTAAAATAGTATCTTTAGTTCTAAGGTGGGGTAAACACTATAAAGTTTATTATATTGTGCAGAACACAATTTTAGAAAGGGAGATGTATAATGAAAAAACTTATCAGTGCAGTTATAGTGGCTGCTATCCTGGCAACTCTTCTAGTACCGCAGTTGCCGGTTTTTGCTGCCGACTATAACTATGGAGAAGCACTCCAAAAAGCGATCCTGTTTTACGAGTTCCAGATGGCTGGAAAGCTTCCTGACAACATGCGCACCAACTGGCGCGGTGATTCCTGTTTGAATGATGGTAAAGATGTAGGTTTAGACCTTACAGGTGGATGGTTTGACGCAGGTGACCATGTAAAATTCAACCTGCCTATGGCCTATACTGCTGCAATGCTTGCATGGACAGTACACGAGTATAAGGATGCTCTTCAAAAGAGCGGCCAGCTCTCTTACATGATGGACCAGATCAAGTGGGCAGCAGACTATTTCATAAAATGCCACCCGGAAAAATATGTTTACTACTACCAGGTAGGAAACGGTGATGCTGACCACAGATGGTGGGTACCGGCTGAGTGTATAGATCTTCAGGCACCAAGACCATCCTACAAGGTAACTCAAGCAGCCGGCGGGTCCACTGTTACAGCCGGAACTGCAGCTGCCCTTGCAGCAACAGCACTCATATTCAAAGATACAGATCCTGCATACGCTGCCAAGTGTCTGCAGCATGCAAAAGATCTTTACGAGTTTTCAGAGCTTACAAAAAGTGATGCCGGTTATATTGAAGCTATGAACTTCTATAGATCATGGAGCGGCTGGTCGGATGAACTTTCATGGGCCGGTGCCTGGATTTACATGGCAAGCGGTGACCAGACCTACCTTGATAAGGCTGAACAGTATGTTAGCGAATGGGGTCTTGAACAACGTACAACATATATTGCATACAAATGGGGTCACTGCTGGGATGACGTTCACCATGGAGCTTCAATTCTCCTGGCAAAACTTACAGACAAACCTTTATACAAGGAAAGTATAGAAAGGCATTTAGACTACTGGACAGTAGGATACAATGGCGAAAGAATCAGATATACTCCAAAGGGCCTGGCACATCTTACCGACTGGGGTGTACTAAGACATGCAACAACTACAGCATTTTTGGCTAGTGTTTATTCCGACTGGTCAGGATGTCCTCCTGAAAAAGCTGCAATATATATGGATTTTGCAAAGAAGCAGACTGACTACGCTTTGGGAAGCAGCGGCAGAAGCTATGAGATAGGTTTTGGCGTTAATCCTCCAAAACGTCCGCACCACAGAACTGCTCACAGCTCATGGGCCGACAGCCAGAACGTTCCTGCTTTTCACAGACACACCCTGTATGGCGCTCTCGTAGGAGGCCCAAGCAGCACTGATGCATACGATGATGATATAGCCAACTATGTTACAAATGAGGTTGCATGTGACTATAATGCAGGTTTTGTTGGTGTTCTCGCAAAAATGTACGACCTATATGGCGGAGAACCAATTCCTAACTTTAAAGCTATAGAAGAAAAGACTAACGAAGAAATATTTGTTTCTGCAACTGCAGGCGGCACTTCAGCAGCTGAATTAAGATCACGTCTATTTAATAAGTCAGGCTGGCCTGCAAGATCCTCCGATAAACTATCCTTTAGATACTTTATGGACCTTTCAGAGTACATAAGCGGTGGAGGCAACCCTGGTGCAATAACCGGAACAATAGTTTACAGTGCAGCGCCAACTGCAAAAATATCCGCACCTAAAGTCTATGATGCTTCAAAGAACATATATTATGTTGAAGTTGATCTGACAGGATCAAAGGTATTTCCAGGTAGTAATTCGGACCACCAGAAGGAAATCCAGTTTAAAATCCAGCCACCTGCAGGTTCTAAATGGGATAATACCAATGACTTCTCATATCAGGGAATTCAAAAAGGCGGCGAAGCTATTGCAGAGCTACCTGTTTATGACGCAGGAGTTCTTATATTCGGTGTAGAGCCTAACGGAAGTACACCACCACCTCCGCCAACACCTACAGTAATTATTCCTACACCTTCAATACCGTCTTTTAAATATGGTGATGTTAATAATGACGGACTTGTAAACTCTACAGATTATACTTTAGTAAAAAGAGTTGTTCTGAAAATTATACCTGATTTCCCAAATGCAGGTGCTTATCCAAGCAACCTTGCTGCAGACGTCAATGCTGATGGGGCGATAAACTCGACAGACCTGACGCTAATTAAAAGACATATACTTAAAATAATAACCATATTCCCTGCAGAAACTAAATAAAACAAAAACCTCAATAAACATTTTAAGGGCAGGCTCAAGAAAATGAGCCTGCCCTTACTTATGTTTTAATTATATTCAATAAAGAAAGTTTACATCCTGTCTTCAAACTTCTTAATGGTAGCTGCACCTTTCCACTCTTCTATTTTTTCGTTTATAAAAGCCATTCTCTTCTCATTTTCTACAGCATCCCTGATTGCATCTTTCTTTTCTTCAAGGGTAAATGCTCTTTCAGCCTTCTTTTCATATGCTTTAATAATATGATAACCGAAGGGGCCTCCTACAAGGTCTGATATTTCACCTTCTTTAAGCTTTAAAGACGCATCCTGAAATTCAGGAATAAACTGGCCGTCATTTCTAACGGTATATCCCTCTTTATTTGATTGCATACCTGGATCTTCACCATATTGCTCTATTAGCTTCTCAAAATCTTCTCCACTCTTGGCCTTATTAAGAACTTCCTGTGCCTTGGGTTTGATTTCATTGAGCTTTTCTTCAAGATATTTTTTTGCTTCTTCCTGCTTACCTTCTGAGGCAAGTTTCTGGTATTCATTCTTGTGTTCTTCAGGAAGACCAATCAGTATATGTTTAACTCTTGATTCAGCCGGCTGGAGCAGCTCTACAGCTCCACTCATAGCTGCAGGCGTTCCATCCTGTTGAAGCTTTAGCTGACTATCGTAGTAGCTTTTAATATCATCGTCTGAACATTTAACATCCTTAACAAGATCATCCATAAATTTCTCAACTACTTTCATTTCAGCCAATTCACGAACAAATTCATCCCTTGTCTTTCCCATGGCCTTCAATTGACTGTCCACATAATCATTTGCTTCCTTTCCGTAGTCCTTGTTAGGTTCCCCTGAAGAAGCACCCTGTCCCTTCATCTGCTCAGTAATGTTAACCAATATATCATCAAATTCCTTTTTAGCATCTACCAATATCTCATCAGTTACTTTAAATCCTGCCTCTTCTGCCTTTTGTAAAGTCAGCTTTCTCGTAATTAACTGGTCTAGGACATCTTCCTTAAGCTGTTTGATTGACTCCTGCTGTTCCTTATTATCTTCGCTATAGCCATACCCTGCCTTTTGCTGCTCAAACAGATAAGAGAATTCTGTAGAAGAGACTTTCTTACCGTTAACTTCTGCTACTGCCTGGGTTGTATTCTTTGTGCTGTTTCCGTACAGAAAGAAAGCTCCAGCAGAAATACCCGCTATTAACACCACCGTTATAAATATAACTCCCAGAATTTGCTTTGAAATCTTCATCTTAATTCATCCTTTATTTAATATATTTTGTTAAAGCACGTCCTATTTCAGAAATCACAGATCAGACTACCATTACAAATGGAATTGAAGCACGGCCAAATCTTCTCCCCCTTATATAACCTCCTTCGCCAAATAATCTCATTATAACTGCTATATTTGTCAGAAATATGGCCATTATGTGAACATTTTTATAAAATGAGAATTTGCATTGTAGAAAGCAGCAATGCAATATTTCAAATGAGAAAAATGCACATGACAAGTTCCATTATACCATGATTTTAGAAATAATGCTTTAAAAATCTAGTTTCCATAGTTTTCTAGGCAATCCTCCACTCTAATTATAACATCTAGCAGCTAAATATACACTAGTGCTTTTTAACATAACAAATTTCTAGAGATAACGAACTGTAAAGATAAACATAAATTTCCTCCGCCAATTTGATACAAATGGCGGGCTCATCTTGTTTATCTACTTTTACAGTTCGATCTCTATAGTCATTCACAATGTTAAAAATGCGCTTCCTATGTTTGTGCCCCGCATGTTCTAGAAAAAAATAACGTTACGAAGCACTAGTAATTTACATGTAACTATTTTTTGATCTTCCACATTCATACATCACTTCTTTATTTTCAAAGTTCGCTATCTCTATATAGTTGTCTTTATAAGAATATTTTACCATGAGTTTCTACTTAAAACCACCTGCACATTAAAAAAGCTCTGTATTTATATTTGTACAAAGCTTTATATCCACATACTTTCCTATTTAATCTTTAGACTTTATAACCAACAAGATGCCACTGGTAATTGTAATTTCTGCAATACTTGAGACAAATTCGTTGCTTACTCCCCTGCTTGACCCTATCTCCAATGTATCGCCCCTAAGCTCATAGTATAAGCCTTTGGTAGTTATTCCTTCCACCCTCTCGGTAAGAGGCAGCAAAGTCAGGTTAAATCCATCTTCATAATCAACCTTGATGCTGTCAGACATTAAAGCAATCTCATTATACTCATTTACTATTCTTCCCCTTATACCTTTATCCAGCATTTTTTTCAAAAGATAGATGTTTGATAGAGAATGATCCAGCCTTGTACCGGTACCGCCTATTATCACAACATCCTTAAAGCCTCTGTCACAAGCTACACTTACTGCCAGTTCAGTATCGGTCATGTCTTTTTCCCTTGGGAATTTAAGCACCTCAACATTAAGTTTCATGTAATAATCAAGGTCTTGCCCCGATATGGAATCAAAATCCCCTAAAAGAACATTCGGTATAATACCCAAGCTTTTTAAGTGAGAAGCCCCACCATCAGCACAAATTATAAATTCTGCCTTGTCAAAGTACTTTTTATAATAAGGATAATCAATAATACTGCCGTTACAAACTATGATAGTATGCATAATGTATCACCAACCTGGCCGATTTTCAAACTCTAGTGCTTTTTAACATTACAAATTTCCAGTCTTACATAATGTTAAAAATGCACTTCCTTTGTTTGTGCCTCCCATGCTTTAGAAAAGAGTTACGTTACGAGGCACTAAGACTTACAACTTAGCTGCTATATGCTTTATCTCTTAGCTCCTTAATGATTTTTACAGTATCAGGTGCAGCAAAAACAGTGGAACCTGATACTATAACATTTGCCCCGGCACTTGCAACATCAAAAATATTGTTTGTATCTATCCCACCATCAACCTCTATATCAATATTCAGCTTTCTACCATCTATAACTTCCTTTAGTTTTCTTATCTTGCCTGTAACCGACTCAATATATTTCTGACCGCCAAAGCCAGGGTTTACCGACATAAGAAGTATCATGTCCACATCATCCAAAATCCACTCTATACTGCTAAGAGAAGTAGCAGGATTTAAGGCAACAGCAGCTTTTATTCCATGCTGTTTTATTTTCTGCACAGTGCGGTGCAAGTGACAGCAAGTTTCAGCATGAACTGATATAATATCCGCTCCGGAATCTACAAAGCTGTCAATATAATTGTCAGGATTTTCTATCATAAGGTGGACGTCAAATAAAAGGCCGGTTACTTTTCTTAAGGCCTTAACAATAGGAGGCCCCAAGGTTATATTAGGAACAAAGTGTCCGTCCATAACATCTATATGTACCATATCTGCCCCTGCTTTTTCGATACGTAATATTTCCTCCCCTAACTTTGAAAAGTCCGCCGAAAGAATTGAAGGTGCAATTTTAATCAAACCAATACACTCCTCTACAATATCCAGGCTTTGGCACATGCTTGTCCCATGCCAAAGCCTGATCATGAATATTTATTACGCTGTTTTTCCTTTAACATGACATGAAACTCTATATACCTTTTGTATCTTTCCGGGTCCACACTCCCGTTTTCCACAGCAGCTTTAACGATGCAGCCAGGCTCACTTATATGGCTGCAGCCGGAAAATTTGCACTTGTCAATGTACTCCCTGAACTCGGGGTAATAATGCCCAAGTTCACCCGGTTCAATATCCGACAACTCCAAAGAACTAAACCCCGGTGTATCTACAACAAAACCTCCGGATTTTAACTCAATAAGCTCGGCATGTCTTGTTGTATGCTTGCCGCGTTCTGTCCTATTACTTATATTACCTGTTTTCATAACATATGAATCTAAAACTTTATTTAGAATTGTTGATTTTCCCACACCTGACTGTCCTGCAAACACAGTAGTCCTGCCCTTTAAAGCACTTTCGAGCCGATCAAACCCGGTATCTAGAACTGTGCTAAGAAGTATAATGTCAAATCCGGTATTCCTGTATGAATTGACTATCCTCTGGCGTTCATCCTTATTATCAAGGTCAATCTTATTTATACAAATAATAGCACTTATTTTTTTACAATAAGCCGTAATAAGCAGCTTATCCAGTAGTAAGAAATCAGGTAAAGGTGATTTAACTGAAATGACTATTGCAATTTGGTCTACATTTGCTACTGCAGGTCTTATTAGCTGTAAGTCCCTGGGAAAGATTTCTTCAACATATCCAATCTTCCCCTCACCATCTACAATGGATATAGAAACTCTATCACCAGGTAATGGGGTTATGGAATCCTTACGGAACGCACCTCTTGCCTTGCACTCATATATTCCGTCCTCCGTCTTTACGTAGTAGAATCCCCCTATACCTTTAATGATTATCCCTGACGGCAAACTTTATACCTCCTCTAGAATGTCTCGGTGAATTCTGAATGGAGCCTACTGTTAAGATACACCCTAACCAAAGTACTTCCACCATTTGGAACAGGTATGGAAATTGTTATCGGAAATTCGCTTTTCTTTCTAACCTCTCTGTACAGCTCCTGAACTTGATTTGTGTCCGATCTTGTGATATTTACCAGTACTCTTATATATTCACCATACTCTATTGATTCGTCAAGATTTATAACTTCATTTGCAAGCTTTTCCTCCGGGCTGCTATTCTCAAAATAAATATTTACCGGAGTATCTTCGTTAACTTCTTTGCCTGCTTCAGGTTCCTGCCTTATTATCTTGTCAACAGCATAAGTCATATCTTCAGGATATATTTTACCAACAGCCAAATTGGCGTTAGAAATCATACTTAGTGCCTGGCTTCGCTTTTTACCAACGAGATCTGGTACAATTGTAGTTTTTATTTCGGGCCCAATACTCACAAATATTTTTACAGTTGTATTAGGCTTTATCTGCTCATTTATATCTGGTTCAGTTCTAATGACCAGGCCCTTTGTAACTGTTTCACTATATTCTTCTATTATCTCCGGTATAAGTCCCAGAGCTTTTATTTTCGACTCTGCCAATCTACTATCAATTCGCCTTAAGTCAGGTACTTTAACAAGTAAAGGCCCCTCACTAACATAAAACTCTATTGTATTATACCCTTCAGCTCCCGGTTTCAGCTTCTCTCCTTTTGCCCTGTTCTGAGAAATGATCATATCCTTTGGAACTTCGTCGTCATATTTTCTTATATCTTTAGCTTCGATTTGAAATTGGGAAAGCATGCCCTTGACTTCATAAAAATTCTTTCCTGTGTAGTCGTCAACAATAAAGTCAACCGGTTTATTTATGAGCATGGGGTATACAATCCTTGAAGCCATAAATCCAATAACTGCAATTATAATTATTGACGTAGCCAAGGCAAGTATAGTAGTCATTTTATCCTTTTTCTTACGCATGCTTTCATCACCTGTCTTTTTGGACGGGTCCTTATCAAGAACAATTCCCTTACTACCTATTGAAGGAATCCTTACCGTAGGACTGTCTTCCATATTCTCACTTACAGAGAAATCTGTATTCGGTTCTCTAAGTACTGTATATAAATGCTCCAGAAGCTCTGTAGCTGTCTGGTACCTCTTGCTCTGATCCTTTTGGATAGCTCCCATAACAATACTGTTAACACCCTTTGGAATATCATTTTTAATGCTAACAGGCTCTTCGGGTTCATCCTGTATATGCTTTATAGCAACAGCAACCGGAGACTCTCCATTAAAAGGAAGCTTTCCGGTCAGAAGCTCATAGAGCACTATACCTAAAGAGTATAGGTCCGACTTTTCATCTGTAAATCCTCCCCTTGCCTGTTCTGGTGAGAAATAATGCACAGAGCCTATGGTACTGCCTGCCATAGTTATGGTAGATGAACTAACAGCTCTAGCTATACCAAAATCAGTAACCTTTGCTACGCCCTCTTTGGTAAACAAAATATTATGGGGCTTTATGTCCCTATGGACAATATGATTCTTGTGTGCATGTTCAATAGCAAGGCATATCTGAATGGCAATGTTTACGGCTTCTTTCCAATCCAGCGCTCCCTGCTGCTCAATATATTGTTTTAGAGTAGCTCCATTTACATACTCCATCACAATGTAGTGTATATCACCTTCATGACCAACGTCATATATGGAAACAATATTGGGATGTGAAAGACTGGCTGCTGCCTGAGCTTCAATACGAAATCTCTTTACAAACTCTTCATCATTGGTAAACTCTGGCCTTAACACTTTCACTGCAACAAACCTGTTTAATAACTTGCATTTAGCTTTATATACAAGGGCCATTCCGCCCCCACCTATTTTTTCAATCAACTCATATCTATTTCCAAGGATTTGACCTATCATACCAGCACCTCAGCTTATTATAGCATTTGCAATTTACATTTGACCATCAAACATTAATTATACCCACGATTTTACATATTATCAAGATTAAATAACAAAAAATATATCTTTGATAACATGATAAGAACTAACTGTTTTTTATAACAATAACGGTTATGTTATCGTCTCCACCCTTTTCGTTTGCCAGGCTTACAAGTTCTCTGCAAGCATCCTTCGGTTCCCCGTTACTACTTATTATTGCCAAAATTTCATCCTCTTTTAACATATTTGTCAGCCCATCAGTACACAAAACAAATATATCACCATCTTCAATGCCGATAGAAAGAGTATCTACAAGGGCCTCTTCTTCACATCCCAGAGCCCTCGTTATTATATTCTTTTTCGGATGATTTTCAGCTTCCTCTCTTGTTAGAGAACCGTTCCTGACCAGTTCTTCAATATAGGAATGGTCAGTTGTCAAACGCTGGATTCTGCCTTCCCTTATCAAGTATACCCTACTGTCACCAATGTGTCCAATATACAACACATTATTTAAAATGACTGACGCAATAAAAGTGGTGCCCATCCCAAAATTTTCCTGGGACTCTGCAGCCTTCAAAAAGACTGTCCTGTTTGCTTCTTCCATTAGCTTTTTGATACCGGATAAAGTATCTTCTTTAGAAAACATATCTGGATGTTTTAATACGTATTCTTCGGCAAACTCAACAGCCATTCTGCTTGCTACTTCTCCGGAACTATGTCCACCCATTCCGTCTGCAACAATAAAAGTATCCGGCACTCCTTGATGCCCTGCTATTATCTTGTAGCTGTCTTCATTCAATTCCCGTACCTTACCGCTGTCACTTTCCGCTGCGTATCTCACTATACCACTCCCCAGGTCAACTTAAAAAACTGTTGTATAGAAATAGTATCGTTTACTTCCGTATCCAATATGAATCGAACATTACTTAAGTACCAATCCAATATCATCCATAAGGCTCCTTCGAAGCTGTCCACATGCAGCATTTATATCACTTCCCAATTCGCGCCTTACCGTTGTTTCAATACCATAACTTTCAAGTATATCCTTGAATTTTTGAATCTTTTCCCTGGCGCTCTTTCTGTATCCTGTACTTGATACTGTATTCACAGGTATCAGGTTGACATGACACAGCATTCCTCTAATAAGCCTTGCCAATTCAACTGCATTGTCCTTTGAGTCATTTACACCATCTATTAAAGCATATTCAAAAGTAATGCGCCTATTAGTAGTCTCAGTATATATCTTACATGCTTCAACTATTTTGTCAATAGAATACCTTTTATTAATAGGCATAATTTGCTCCCTTATGACATCATTTGGCGCATGAAGAGATATTGAAAGAGTTATGGGTATATTCTCTTCAGAGAGCTTTAAAATTTTTGGTACAAGACCACAGGTAGAAACAGAAATATGCCTTGCCCCAACATTCAAGCCTTCTTTGTGATTTACAAGCCGTAGAAACTTCACCATATTATCGTAGTTATCCAAAGGCTCTCCAATACCCATTATAACTATGTTTCCTACCCTGTTCCCAGCATCGTTCTGTATAGTCAGAACCTGGTCAAGCATTTCACCGGCACTGAGGCTTCGTACAAAGCCCGCACCTGTGGAAGCACAAAATCTGCATCCCATTTTACATCCTACCTGTGATGAAATGCATACACTAAAACCGTGCTGGTATTTCATTAATACACTTTCTATTATATTGCCGTC